>JANYIG010000078.1 GCA_025358765.1 Candidatus Kapaibacterium sp. | reverse complement strand
TCGCTTGATTACGCCTTTTTGCTGACGAACATCAGCAGTGGCTACAGCTACAACGCGACATTCCAAATCGGCAAACAAGCGGGCGCTGCGGGCAACGACCCTGCAACGGTGAGCGATTTTGTACGGAATCTGGGCATCAATCTTGCCTACACCTACGGCGCTTCCTACGATGTGAATAGCAATCCGGGTTATATTGCCGATGAAAACTACCTTGTGCCGGCTGTTGACCCGAACAATTTGCCACTCACGCGCTCGGTGTTCGACATCCCGCACCGCCTGGTGGTCACGGCATCGTATCGCCTTGAATACTTAACATCCGACAACGGCTCGTGGGCAACCACGATTTCGCTGTTCTACGAAGGACGCTCTGGTCGCCCATTCAGTTATGTCTATAATGGCGCTAAAAATGGCAGCGACGTGAACGGCGACCGCATGTCGGTTTACCCGACGGACAACGACCTTATTTTTGTTCCCGCAAACCGCTCGCAAGTTTCCATGAGTGATGCTGGTTGGCAAGCGTTTGACGCATATATCAGCAAAGACGAGACGTTGAACAGCAATCGTGGCAAGATCATTGAGCGTAACTCAGCCCGCGAACCATGGGCTACACAAGTTGACCTCCAGATTTTGCAAGATATTCCGACGTTTAAGGGTCAAAAACTACAACTTTCCCTCAGCGTACTGAATCTGCTCAACTTTCTGAACGGCGATTGGGGGCATCAGCAATTCATCCAAAATCCGGGCGGCGACTTTAGCGGTCAAACACGGTACTTACTCGTTGAGCACAATGGCTATGAAGCCGACGGTCGTCCAAAACTGAGCTTCACAGTGCCGCAATCAATCTTTACCAAAGACAACTTGCTGTCGCGCTGGCAGATGCAGGTTGGTGTGCGTTATACGTTCTAATCGGACAATCTGCTATGAACACAAAAGCGGCGTAGAATCTTAGTTCTACGCCGCTTTTTATTTTTTTCTGCCGAACGTTCTTAACGAATAACAATTTCCTTCACAACCTCGCTGCCAGCTTTTTCGTTCAGAACGCGAATAATTTCATCTTTTCGCAACATAATCTCCGAGCGCCACACGGGCGAAACGAGCGTTACTATCAAGCGCCCATGCTCCAATTTCTTCGCAGTCGTTGCTTTGGCGGCAAATTCGCCCACAACCTCATTCCATTGTTCAAGAACAGCATACTCTTTCACTTTTTTATCCAATCCAGCCTGCTTCATCAGCATCTGAATCACTGCTCCAAGCGGGGTTGCATTTTCGTTGGTCATGGTCGTTTTGCTGGACGGTGGTTACTTCATTGCTTTCCGAACATTTCCATTCTCGACGAAAAAGAGCGCATTGTCGTGTGCATCCGTAAAATGTTCGTGATAGATGCGCGGATCGGTAGTCGTCACGAATGTCTGAGCGCCGGACGCAAGCAGATGGAACACATTGCCCGCTCGTGCCGAATCTAATTCACTGAACACGTCGTCCAAAAGCAACAGTGGTGTTTCGGCTCGCATATCCTTCAGATACTGAAATTCTGCAGTTTTGAGCGCTATCAGCAACGTTTTATGTTGCCCTTGTGATGCGCTTTCTCGCGCTATGCCGCCATTAACAGTAAATACGATTTCATCTTTTTGCGGTCCGGCGGCGGTTGTGCCGCGCTTGCGTTCTTGCGCCGCCACACTGTCAAAAATTCGCCGGTACGCGGTTCGCAGGTCTTCAGGCGATGGCGGCTCATCACCCGAAATCAATTCGGGCGGCAATGCGTCCGGCTCGTAGAGCATTGCCACATCTTCGCGCCCGTCGGAAATATCGGCGTAAGAAACACGCATATACGTTGAAAATTCTCGCATCCACGCCCAGCGCTTTAGCACGATTGCCACGCTGATTTCAATCAACGATTCCGTCCACGTGTCCAACAGAGCGGTATCTATAGGATGCCCGTTTTTTGCGCTGTGCAACATCGTATTGCGCTGTTTCAGGATGCGTTTGAGTGATAACATGTCTTTCATGTAAAGTTTGCTTGCTTGCGAAAGAATGCTATCCATAAATTTGCGGCGGTCGGCGGGTGTACCAGCGCTGATTGCCTTAAAATCCGGCGACAGCGCCACCATCGGCATTTCTCCGATAATGTCTTGCGGTGTAAGGCGTTTCCCCAACGACGACATGATGAGTTTCCGTTCGTGTGTGGAAATCGTTACGGATACTTTATACGGTGTCTGCAAATCTGTGTATGCCGTCACAGAAGCAGAGCAGGCATCGGAACCGCGTTTGATAAGTGCCTTGTCATCGCATGGCACAAACGTCGTGGAAAGCGCACACAGCGACACCGCCTCGAGCATCGAAGTTTTGCCGTGTCCGTTCATACCGCAAAAAACATTCACGCGGGGTGCCAGTTCGATAAATGTTTCATCGTGATTACGAAGCATATGGAGTGTCAGCGTCGAAATTCTCATGCGCCAATGAAAAAAGCAAAAAAAAGCCCGAATGGTAATGCTCATTCGGGCTGCGGAATCATCAAGAAGGCTTCTATGAATAAAGGACAGCTTATTTGTAGAACATTCCTTACTTGATGGTTAGTATTGCAAACAGATGGAAACGAAGCTCTCAATAATAGCTCTCATCGTCATCTTCGTCAAAGAAAATATCATCATCTTGGTTAATGGACTCGGGCCAAATATCCTCCATGCTTTCGTACAAAACTTCCTCTTCCTCTAACTCTTGCAAATTGTCAAGAACTTGCATCGGTGCGCCGCTGCGTTCGGAAAAATCAATCAATTCTTCTTTGGTAGCTGGCCAAGGAGCATCCTCCAAAAAAGAAGCGAGTTCCGGTGTCCAAATCATACTATTTTCCTCTTTATGAAAAATACAGTGAATAATTTCGTAGGGTCGAAGCCATACAGTAAAAAATGAAGATTATGACTCTCAACAAAGCAATTCTTACTGTTCTTACTATTTGATGGTAAACGATTTCAGTAGAACTTTGGGCTTCAAAATTTAGTAGCGTGCAAAAATAGGACGTGTAAGGGTATTAAATCAAGATAAATTTGCATCACAGAAAAAAAAATCTGAAAATTTGTTCATTCATTGTTCATCAAAGGTTATGCCAGATGAATTACCAAAAGAAAAGAACGTTACGCCACTCCAAACCCCAACCGCAATAATTTCCCGTAAATCATTCACCAACAGATTCTTAGGATATTGTGTTCTCTTTGTTCCCTTTCAAAAAAGTTTTTCACATTTTTCTGGCTTGAGAAATACAACTTCATTATGGGGAATTTATGTGCGAAGATAATTTCATTGTCGTATCTTCTGGACAATCTTAAACGAGCTACCGAATCATTCTATTTGCTGATTACGGGAGCGATTATATTCACCTTGTGCCGTAGGTCATTCGTATGCGTATAACTCTTTCCTCCTCGCCTTGTACTGCCCTGCCATTCGCCCATCAGTCGTTACTTATAAGTTTTT
Source organism: Candidatus Kapaibacterium sp. (assembly GCA_025358765.1). Lineage (GTDB taxonomy): Bacteria > Bacteroidota > Ignavibacteria > Kapaibacteriales > UBA4661 > JANYIG01. Next base: position 8,357 of record JANYIG010000078.1, on the reverse strand, counting down.
TGCACCGATGTTTGGGCAGCAATCCCCTACACGACGGATTGTCGTTGTATTCTTTTTCGGCGCTGCAATGCGGCAAAGCAAGCCCTCATGGAATCAATTTCCCGAACGGCGCACGGTGCTGGATGAGTTTTTATGAAGAGCGCTGGGCATCGCAGTTTGTCAAAGGCGTAATGATGAACCCTGAGTTTATCGGCGGGATGCAGATTACTGATGTGCAGATTCAAGAAACTCCCCCGTTTCTGGCGCAACATTCATTTACGACGGCGAGTCCTGTTTTAGTAAAATCTTTTGACGGCATACGAACACACTTTTTAACGTTCTCTAATCCAGAAGCCGCCGCCGTAATGACGGCAACCATGCAAACCAAACTCCGTGCTGCGGGCTTGGATGCCTTTGCGAACACTGTGCGTGTGCGATTCGACACCAGTTATGCGAATGCCAAAACAAAACTCATTGACATTCACGGCATAAAAAATCGCGCCAGCGTCTGCCCTGTTATTGTCGAAGGTTCGCCGGAGGCGGTGGCGTTTGCGTGGAATGTGGGTGTTGGACATAGTACGGGTGCGGGTTTTGGGGCATTGAGATAATTCAAGGAATAAGAACTCAAGAATTGAGGAACAACTTCATGCAAATACATATTGTGCAATATTCGGGGGCATTTGGCTATATCAAGCCTTGGACGGCAGTACGCGACAGCGAGACGTTTTCGCAGCAATTTCTCACGCCTTCAATTGTTGAAGGAATTGAAAAAAAACTATTTCCTGACCTCTTGACAAAGAACGGCATTCAGAAGATTGTGCGGCATCGTTTGAGCTACGCCGGGCTTTCTAAACAACAAGAACAAACACAGCCACGCGGGATAAGCATAAAAAAAGACAGGAAAGGAATAGTTACTGTCCATCGCCCTCGTTCTATTCTCCTACGCGGCGTTATGCTTAAACCTATTTTATGGCTTGTATTCAAAACGCATGAAGATGCCGAACACGCAGCCACACAACATATCTGCCTATGCCGCAATGAAGATATTTTACTACCGTTGCCCGATGTTATTTCCATCGAAGAAGGAGATTTTGACATGCCTTCTAATGGCTTTAATGGCTTTGAATTGCGCTTTGGCGAAACACCGGAATCATTCATCGTGGGCTATAATCGTTTTAATGCCGCAAAGCCGATGTATGGCTGGCTGCACATTGTTGGGAATCCCATTCGTTCATCGGAAGCCGCATAACATCATGAATCCACTCACAGATCTGTACGCTAAAAGCCCTCACAATGGCGGAACATCACTCTACGACCATTTGCAACACGTAGCAGATGTAGCCGAAGCCTTTGCGCTGCACAAAGGAATGGATACACGAATTGCTCGCTTGGGTGCATATCTGCACGACATTGGTAAAGTGCATCCCGATTTTCAAGCACTTCTGCGAGGAGCGCGTCCCACACATCCAATTCCGCTACGACATGAACTTGTTTCGTTGTTGTTTTTGCCCGCCTTTGCCCGTAAGGATTGGGCGGCATTGGTGGAAATGGTTGTGGCGCATCACCGCTCGCTGAGAGAGGACAGCAAGAAACAAGGATTGTTGGATATTCTCAACCCTAAATATGGAATTGCCGATACCGAAGAACTCTTCGAGCGATATGCCACAAAGTGGGAAGAATGGTCGCCTCTCGCTCTTGTTGTTCTTCGTGCGTGTGGGGTAGAAACCAAGATGATTTCCGTCGACGAAGCATTAGCAGCCCTAGAATTTTCGATTAACCATTGTCGTACAAAAATGCAACCGCCCTACGATTGGTCTCGGTGGAAAGGGTTACTGGTTGGTGCTGACCACATTGCTTCAGCACTTGGCAACACTACAACAGAACGTGTACGCACCTTCTTTCAGACACCCGATTTGTCATGGTTTCAAGGACGTTCTAAACCATTATATTCGCTCTCTATGTTGCCTACGAATGATCTGCGCCCGCATACGCTTGTCATTGCTCCCACAGGCGCAGGAAAAACAGACTACCTCATGCGACGCGCTCGTGGGCGAGTTTTTTATACGCTACCCTTCCAAGCCTCCATCAATGCAATGTACAGGCGTTTTTGTGAGGCACTGCCAGAACAATACGAGACCATTCGCGTTCTTCATGCAGCTTCATCACTTGCCGTGCAAAGCAACAAAAATTTTGAAGAAAAATTATTGCAAGACAAAGTCGGTGCTGCTGTGAAAATTCTCACGCCACATCAACTTGCCGCACTCATTTGTGGTACGCGAGGCTTTGAGACGGTTGCGCTTGATGTGCAGGGCTGTGATGTGATTTTAGATGAAATCCATTCGTATTCGGGTGTAGCGCAATCAATGGTACTGGAAATTATCAAGGTCTTATTGCGCTTGGGGTGTCGTGTTCACGTTGGTTCAGCAACGATGCCGTCTGCTTTGACCAATGCCATACTTGCACTTCTCGGCAAAGAAACAACAACGCTTGTTACACGGCTTACGCATGAAGAATTGAATAAATTTGACCGCCACATTATCCATAAGCACGCGAGCTATGAAACTGCTTCCGGAACTATTTGTCCTGCAATCAAACGTGGTGAAAAAGTGCTGGCCGTGTGTAATCGCGTTGATACAGCACAAGAACGTTTTGATGCGCTGCGGCTTGAATTTTCGGACATTCCCATAATGCTTTTACACAGCCGCTTTCGCCGTCAAGACCGATGGAAGGCAGAACAAGAACTGACCAATGTTTTTAACGACCCCGCCAGCGGTGCGTGTATTGTCGTGGCGACGCAAGTAGTGGAGGTGAGTTTGGACATTAGTTTTGATATGATGATAACCGACGCAGCACCGATTGATGCACTTATCCAACGCTTCGGACGTATTAACCGCCGTCGCACGGAAGAAACCGTCGCGGCAAAACTCTTGAAACACGTTCACGTTATTGCACCACCGGAGGCGGGAAGTGTTCTACCCTACAACCGTGAAACGATTGAGCGTAGTTTTGAGCAACTACCCGACGGAGATATTTTGCGCGAATGCGACTTGCAAACGAAAATTGATGTGGTGTATCCGCACGTTGAGCCGCTTTCGATAGATGTGCATTTGGCGTGGGAAGCCGACCAGTTCTTACTTTCGGAACTATGCCACCATCCGAAATCCGTTTTAATGACGATGCTGGAAATTGATTCCGCGTCGTGCGTTCTGCTTGCGGACAAAGAGGCGTATATGCGTGGCACGAGCGAAACGCGCACGATGTTGGAAATTCCTATTTCACAAGCAGCAGCGCGGTACAGACTCAAACCCGGCATGAGAACAGAGCAGCTAACCGTTGGTTCACGCCCGATTATTGTGCTGGACGAATTGTATAGCCGCGAAACAGGATTGCAATTCATCGAAACAGATAATTTTTTGTAACCCCGATTTAGGAGAAAACTATGTACACGTCGCACATCGGTAAACGGTTTGTGCAGTTTGTGAATGAGCGAGAGAAGAAAGCATTAAGCGTGGAAGAATATTTCGATAAGGAATTTTTTTCGTTGTTCTATGACCATGCTCAGTATTTGCAAAGCCCCGGCAACACACCATTGTTTCAGGTGATTGCTCAAAAAAAAACGCATGAAGCGGAAGCACGTCAAAAAGCTAAACTACAAATTGTCGAAAAAATTTCTGCTTTTTCATCTGCGGACTCAGCACCCGATATGAGCTTTGCTATCGGTTATGCTTCTGCTGATGATATGGGAACAACATCTGCACAAATCACATCGTTGCGCTTGCCCGTTGATAGTAATGATATGTATGCTTCGTGGATTGGTGCGGGTTTCGGAATTGGTTTACCGGGTGGTTTGGCTCTTGCATTTGACAAGCCAGAAATTCTATCTGCTCTTGCTGAAGGCTGGATGCTGTATCGAGAGTACGTCAATCAAACAGCAGGCTTGGAAAACAAAGTGGATACGTGGAATGGCATTTGGCTCACTCACCGCTTTGATGAGTTTTTCAATCCTGCGCTTCCGAAAGCAAATTTTCAGCCTGTTGGCAGCGACGGCACGATGGAGCGCCCCGATTGGACGGATATTGTCTTTGCTTTAGCACAACAATTTCCTTCCGAGACACTCACAGGGTATGTGTACAGTTTCGGACAGATGAACAAAACTGTTGGATTTGTACGACTTGCACTGCTGGAAGTCGGACGATTTTGGAAAGCCTTATTTGGCAATACAACAACCGAACAACGCAAAGCACTCAAAAACGTGTACACAACACGCTTCGGGGTCTCGGCTGCCATAGAACGCTTTAGTACGCTCGGCTTGCAGGCAATGGAACCAAAAGATTTGCAAAAATATATGCCCGGACGCGAGGCAATGCCCGCACTCAAAAACGACGATAAATCACAACTTACTTACAAAACTTATATCGCTTGGATTTCTGCTATGCTCAACAACCAACAACTCCTCGACCTTGCTCAAGAAGCAGCAACAATGCTGCACAGCTACGGAGCAGAGGCAAAACGCGGTAAAGCCGATCGTGGCAATCGTGTGGATGAACTCATCAATTCGCCAAATCGTAAACGTTTTATTGATGTACTCACCGACATTGTGAATGATGATGCTTCTGCCGCACCTGTGAGCGACAAACTCGTTCGGGTACTGATGACGGATATTCCGCTTGACAATGTACCGCTTTTTGTTACGCTTATCCGTTTCAAACACGCTTTACCCCAAACAACAAATTAACTTCATCATCATTTTTATCTGAGCTAATGCTCCAAAGGAACTATACCATGCAACAGCCATTTATCTACCTTCGCGCTTTGCGTCATGCCGACCACACGGTTTTTAATGTTCAAGACGGACAAAAAACCTATTGGGACAATCAATTTGGTACACAAATGCCGTTCTCTAGTGGACAGCAAGTAAAGCGCTCTGTTTTGGACAGTGCTTTAACGACACTAGGCGCGACCATTGCACCCATAACATTCAATTACGAAATAGACAAAAAAGGAGCGCTTGGCAACGGTGAACCGTGGTCACCATGCGACCCGTCCTATCCCGACCAACTTTTAGGCGGCTGGATGAAAGCTGCAAAGGATGAAATTACGGTAAAACGTCGCAGCCCACTTTCGATTTCCGCCATGCGACCTTTGCATCCCTTATTATCAACACTTTCTAAAGAAAATGCCACCTTTGACCGCAGTGATAAGCCAGACAATCATCCGGTACGGGTTCGTACAAGCGACGGAAAACAACTCTCCGAAGAAGAGATTGCGGCGTTTTTGAGCGAAAACAATCGAACACTCAGCCGTCGTAATTGGATTCCTGATTTGAAGCGGGCAAGCGGCTTATTCGTCTATGACGTTGCCCTTGATTTGCGGACGCTCTTTTGTGTGTCACTCAATCAGCACGAGCCAGAACTACGCAAAGATACTATCGAAAAACTTCGCGCTGCGGGTTGGATAGAGTCGAAAAACGTTTTTGGTGCTTGTTTAGTTTGCCCGAAAGATGAACGTGAAAAAATTATTGCTGCCCTCGCGCATGGGCTTATCGAATGGCGCATCACCAGCAACCAAGCCCGCACGTACAGCCCGATGGAAACGCTGGCAGTTGCAATAAGTGACAATGCAAACAAACTGGCTGCCGTTATCCGCGCAAAACTAAAAGAGGGCGTTGACAAGCCAGCCGCAGAGCCAATTGTAGATAACAGCACGGTTATTGCCGGAACAAGTGTTTTTGTTACGCCGCCCTGCGATGGTTATATCGTTGGTGTTCACGGTACTATCTCTGCACTGGATGATGCCGAACAAGAGCTTGTGACGCGGCTTCGCGCCTTTGATTACGAAAAACAATGAAACCCTTTGCAATAACCGGCACCCACATTGCCTACGCCTTCGTCTGCAAGCGTAAACTCTGGCTTTTCGCTCATGGTTTGCAATGCGAACACGAATCCGATGCCGTGCGCATGGGGCGGCATATCCACGAGACCACCTACGAGCGCGAAACCAAAGAACTTGATATTGACGGCATTATCGTTCTCGACCATATTGATGCAAAAGCGGGCATTGTGCATGAAGTGAAAAAGTCCGACAAGATGGAAGAAGCACACTCGTGGCAGCTTCTGTATTATCTCTGGTATTTGAAGCAAAAAGGAGTTACTGCCGGAGACGGTTTACCACTCAAAGGCGAACTCAATTATCCCACGCTTCGTCAAACTTCGCACGTGGAACTTACACCGGAGAAAGAGCATGAATTAGAAACCGTGATTTTGCCGGAGATTCGGCGCGTGATTGCATTTGCAGAGCCACCGCCTACAGTCGAATGGAAAGTGTGTAAAGCGTGTTCGTACTGCGAATTGTGCCACTCTTAATTCTATCCAAATAGCATGAAACGCAGCTACTACATCTTCAATGCCGGACGCTTGCGCCGCAAAGACAACACGCTCTTTTTTGAGCCGTCGGTGGCAAAAACGGATGAATTGCAGCCCGCCATCAATGCTGACGAAGAAATATTTTCCGATACGCCAACGGACAAAGACGATGCTGCACCTGCGTTCGATGCCAAACAAAAGCGTGTTGTCCCGATTGACGATATTGATTCATTCTGTGTTTTTGGAGAAATCACTTTCAACACGCGCTTTCTCAATTTTTTGGCGCAGCAAAATATTCCGGCACATATTTTTAACCATTACGGTTTTTATTCAGGGTCGTACTATCCGCGTGAATACTTACATAGCGGTTTTTTGTTGGTCAATCAGGTGGAGCATTACGCCACGCCCGCCAAACGCATCGTGATAGCGCGGAAATTTGTGGAAGGTGCGGCAGCGAATATGCTCAAGAATCTTCGATACTACGACAATCGCTCGGCTGACCTTAAACGCCAGATAGCTGACATGGAGTGCTATGCAGCAACGCTGCACAGCGCGGAGGACGTTCCAATGCTCATGGGAATTGAAGGTAATATTCGGCAGAGCTATTACAGTGCGTTTCCAGCAATTCTGAAAGAGCAATACGATTTTGAGAAGCGCGTAAAACATCCACCCGACAATGCTGTAAATGCGCTGATTTCTTTTGGTAACGCTATGGTTTATACGGCGTGCCTAACGGAAATTTACCGAACGCAGTTGTCGCCGCTTATTTCTTTTCTGCATGAGCCGGGTGAGCGCCGATTCTCGCTTGCGCTAGATTTGGCAGAGATTTTTAAACCATTGTTTGCCGACCGCATCATCTTCAAAATGCTGAATCAAAAAATGCTCACGGAAAAAGATTTCGATAAGGCACTCAATTTCTGCTATCTGAAACCCGACGGTAGAAAAGCATTTGTGAAGGAATTTGAAGAAAAAATGACGACAACCATCGAACACCGCAGACTAAAACGGAAAGTGTCCTATCGGCGGCTCATTCGACTTGAATGCTACAAACTCATCAAATACATAGTTCATGCTGAAGAATACGAACCGTTCAAAATCTGGTGGTGAGGTATGTACTACATTGCTGTCTATGACATTACGTCACCCAAACGCGGCACAAAAATGCTCAAGCTGTTGCGTCAATACCTGCATCACGTTCAAAACTCGGTCTGTGAGGGTGAATTGACCAATGCCCAATATGCTGAACTTCATCACGCGGCACGGAATCTGCTTGATGAAGAGGAAGATTCGTTAATAATTTATTGCGTTGGTAGCACAAAATGGATGAAGCGAGAAATCATCGGCGTTGAGAAGCGTGGTACGGATAATTTCTTGTAGGTGGTTGGCGAAAATCACGTAGCAAATGTCGTCGAGGTCGTAAAATGGTCGGGCTTCCCTACCTGTTTAGCCCTCGAATCGGACTACGAATTGCCGCAAAACAAGTATTGACAGTGGTTGTCGAGAGTACGGCTTTTTTACACAACTAAGGCTCGACGACGAATGATTAAAAATATTAGCCCATCCATCGTGTTGGAATGCGGTCTGGCAGCCGCCAACCAACGGGTATTTATCGCACCTTTGAGGAATTGAAACCTTGGAATAGGTAGCCACGTCCCAACGCCAGAAAGGTATTTATCGCACCTTTGAGGAATTGAAACTTTGGTCATGTCTGGTTTTACTTTGTTTCCGACGAGTATTTATCGCACCTTTGAGGAATTGAAACTAAACACTATCGTGCCGTTCGTGCTGTTTGTATCAGTATTTATCGCACCTTTGAGGAATTGAAACTTCTTCCACGTTCTCCTCATACCATGCAGGCACAAACGAGTATTTATCGCACCTTTGAGGAATTGAAACTCTCTTCGAGGTCTCGCTTGTGAATGTTCCTGCTAGTATTTATCGCACCTTTGAGGAATTGAAACATGGATACAACGCCAGAAACTGGCATGGCTTCTGGGTATTTATCGCACCTTTGAG
>JANYIG010000342.1 GCA_025358765.1 Candidatus Kapaibacterium sp. | reverse complement strand
AGCCATCGGTCAATTACGACACGATTTTTCCTGATGAACTCCAAATGCTTCCTATTATCGCACTTTGAGGGGTTTCTTATGTCGAACTCACGTTATTTATGCAAACACCTCTTTCGTTGACGGAAATTCGTGTTCTTGGTGTGCTTATCGAAAAAGAAATCACGACACCAGAATATTATCCACTTACGTTGAATGCGCTCACAAACGCCTGCAATCAAAAGTCCAATCGTGAACCTGTTCTGAGTTTCGGGGAAAATGAGGTAGCTCAGGCTTTCGAGGCGGCGCGGCAGAAGGGATTAACTCGCCTTGTGGAGGTCGTTGGTAGCCGGACAAACCGACTGCGCCAACTTTTCACGGAAGTATTAAATCTAACACATAGTCAAACCGCCGTTCTCTGTGAACTGATGCTTCGTGGAGCACAAACCCTCGGCGAGATAAAAGGACGAGCAGAGCGGATGTACGAGTTCCAGAGCCTTGCTGAGGTGGAAACGGTATTGAATGAATTAGCGGCGCTGGATAATCCACTCGTAATAAGGCTTCCTCGTCAAACGGGACAAAAAGATGTCCGGTTCATGCACCTTCTTGCCGGAGAAGCAGATGTGGCTGCGTTTCACGCGCATTCTATGTCAGAAACTTCTTCGGCACCTACAAATGCAAAGGCTGACACGGAGCGCCTTGCAGCATTAGAAACGCAGGTTGCCGCACTTTACCAAGAGCTTGCGGACTTGCGCCAAGAGTTTGCTGCATTCAAACGTCAATTCGAGTAAGATTGTTCAGAAATGGTGGGGTAAACGGAGTCAACTTACAACGCCAAAAAATTCCGATATATCTGCTCACCCAACGCCCCGCTTTTTTCGGGATGGAATTGCACAGCGTAGAAATTTTTTGTGTGCAGTGCTGCACTGAAAGGATGGATGTAATCGGTAAGGGCTATCGTTTCGGGCGAAAGCGAAGCATAATAGCTATGAACATAGTACATATACGAATCTGGCACAAGACCAGCAAACAAGGGTGATTGCAACTCACGCAATGAGTTCCAGCCGATATGCGGGACTTTGAAGCGTTGCTCGGAATCTGTCGGCTCCACAAACTTCAACACGCGCACGGGGAACACACCCATACATTCCGTGTTGTTCTCCTCAGAAAAACTACACAAAAGCTGCATTCCTACACACACACCCAATACTGGCTGCAGAAGACTTTTGATGACGACATCCAAGCCCTGTTCTCGCAGATACGCCATTGCAGAGCTTGCCTCGCCAACACCCGGAAAAATCACTTTGTCTGCTGCACGAAGTTCTTCAGGACTGTCCGTCAAAACTGGTTCCACACCAATGCGATTCAATGTATTCATTACCGAATGTACGTTGCCTGCATTATATTTCACGATTGCAATCATCCACGAACTCCTACCACATCACTTTTGTCGTTCTTGCAGGTGGTAAAAAAATCCTTCATCACTTCTGCGACACGGCCCACTTGTCCTTCGCTCAGATTAGGATAGATGGGCAACGAAAGCACTTCATTCGAGATTTGCTCGGCAATTGGAAACGCACCTCGTTTCCAATTATAGGATTGATATGCTTCCTGCAAGTGTGGTGGAATTGGGTAATGAATCATCGTGCCAATATTGTTACGTTGCAAATGCTCTTGCAATGCATCACGGTATTTAGTACGAATCACATACAAATGATAGACCGACGTTGACCCATCCGCTACGGACGGTGTAACAACATCACCAATGCCCTGAAGCGCCTGATTATACAGTGCTGCAACATGTTGGCGTTGTGTATTTTCTGCGGCAAGCGTCGGAAGCTTCACCCGCAAAAATGCGGCTTGTAACTCGTCTAAACGGGAATTAAATCCCTGCACTTCGTTGTAGTATTTTTTATGTGACCCGTAATTCCGCCACGATAAGCAGTGTTTCTGGTAATTCTCATCGTTCGTTGTAATAGCGCCAGCATCACCGATTGCACCAAGGTTCTTGCCCGGATAAAAACTCGTTCCGTTAATATGCCCAAAACTGCCGGTGAGTTTGCCATTTGAGGTTGCACCTTGCGATTGTGCGTTATCTTCAATCACATACAAACCGTGTCGTTCCGCAATTTGCATCATCTGATCCATCTCGCACGCCTGTCCATACAAATGTACGGGCATAATTGCTGCCGTACGCGGTGTAATGGCTGCTTCGATGAGTTCAGGGTCAATATTGTAGGTGTCGAGTCGCGGTTCAACAAACACAGGCATTGCGCCAACAAAAGAAATTGCCAATACTGTAGCAATGTATGTATTCGACGGAACGATAACCTCAGCCCCCTTGCCGATGCTCAACACCTTCAATGCGATGTGAAGCGCGTCAAGACCATTGCCTACACCGATAGCATACTTTGCATCCGTAAAGGTGGCGTACTCTTTTTCAAACTCTGCGACTTGTTTGCCAAGCACAACCCAACCACTATCTAATACGTCTTGAAGTGCCGTATGCAACTGTGGTGCAAGGGCAAGATTAATACCTTTCAAATCAAGAAAAGGTACTGCCTGGTCAAGTTGTGCGGTTTGTGCAGCGAGTTGGGTGATTGTGTTCACGTGGTTAGTTTCCATATTTTGCTTGGAGGAAATCATCGTAATTGCGGTAATAATCGCTTTCGGAATATGTATTAGAAGCCAGCACAAATAGCACAGCGCCAGAAGAAAAATTGATAAGTTCTCGCCAAATCATTGTCGGCACGAATAGCCCATAATATGGGCGATTGAGCGTAACGGTTTTGCGTTGGTGTCCGTCGTCCAGCACAACATCAAAACTGCCAGATGTAGCAATAATCAACTGTTGCAGATCCTTATGTGCATGTCCGCCACGTTCGATACCACCCGGCACATCATACAAATAATACACGCGACGAACAGGAAAAGGAATGTGGTTTCCACCTTCAATAAACGACAAGCTACCGCGCATGTCTTCGCCAGTTTTGGGCAAGTTCACGATGGCGCAATCATGGATGGTTGTCGTCATGATTTTTTAGCGTCGTTAGATAATTGATTCCCGCGAAGTTTTTGCATAAAGGCTTATTTTTTTATCCCCGTAATTAAGAATAAAAGTGGGCGTAAAATTCTCCACCAATCTACAAATGGGCGGATGTGTGAGTATTTTTTGCCTTGACGATTTGTAATAATACCTTTTTTATCTTCAGGGTAAATCTTCGATGTGGCAACCTCTGCATACGTGAATTTTTTGGAGCGCAACACTTTGTAATGCAAATACGTCTCGAATTCGTAAGTATCGAGCCATTCTTGGTGAATATTTATGCTTGGATCGTCGAAAACGGATAGTTTATATGCACGAAAACCATCAAGTGCATCTGTGCAGCGCCTCCCCGTCAAAATCGTGAACATCAGCGCGTGAACTTGTACCATCACAATGCGAAATAATGGTGTATTGTCACGGCGGCGATCTTCTTTTGATGAACGAAGGAATCGCGAACCTTGTACATAGTCAACATTATTTGTGACAATTGGCTTGAGGAGTGCCGGAATCTCACTTGGATAATTCTTGTTATTTCCCGGAATAATAACGATTGCCTTGAATCCGTTTTTTTTTGCGTATTCGATGGAATTTTTGATTGCCTTGCCCACACCGCGATTTGTTTTGTTGCCGATGATCGGATAAGGATATTCCTTCAAACACGCATCGGAACCGTCGGTCGAGCCATCCACGTGGACAACAACTGAGTACGGGTAATGCTTGTCTGGATATTCCTTCGGAAACTTATCCAACGTGAGTTGCAAGTCTTCACCATTGTTATAGGTGACAACAGCAACCAAACAATCTGAATATTGTACACTCATGGATTCTTCTTTTCTTCCGGAGATGATGGTTCTCGAAGAACCCGTTCGATGACAAAATTAGGGCGTTTGCGGGAAGCATCTAACGTCCGCCAGACATATTCACCAATAATTCCTAAGGCAATCATCTGAAATGCTGATACGCATAGTAACACGACCATCAGCGATGACCAACCCTCGACACCCGGTGAAAGTCCCGTGATGCGCCCAATAACCACTGCCGCGCTGTAGATAAATGCGATAATGCCCAACGTAAGACCGATTGCGGAAATGGCGCGAATCGGAAAAAACGAAAACGCAATAAAAGAATCAATCAATAACTTCACCTTTTTTGCCAGCGTCCACCGTGAAACGCCGATTTCACGCTGTTTACGTGTGTAGGGAATATTCACATAGTCGTAACCAAGCCAGACCAACAAATACAGTATATGTGTGTTTTTTTCTGCCATCCGTACAACTTCTTCTTTTAGCGCTTTGTCGAATAGCACGAGATCAAAGCCACCGTCAGGAACATTTTTGAGCGCGAGTTTTTTGATGAGTACATGAAACGTGTTCGCAAATAAGCGCTGTGAGAAGGATTCTTCACGCTGTGTGCGGTTTGCCAGCACAAGTTTAATGCCCTTTGCCCAATAATTGTACATCTGTACGATGAGCTCTGGTGGGTCTTGCAAATCAGCAGCGAGGATAACGCAGCAATCACCCGTCGCATGGGTCATGCCCGCCAAAATTGCATTATGCGATCCAACATTCGCCGCGAGCTTAATTGCTTGAACCTTGTGCGGGTAATGCTTTTGAAACTCAATGATAGCATCAAATGTGTTATCTTTAGAGCCATCATCTACCAAAATATATTCAAACTCAACAGATTCACCAATGTTTACAAAATTCTTTTCGTTCTCAATCAGCGTCGAGCCAGTAATGGGGATGTTATCCTCGTTAAAATAGCAGGGTATGATAATCGAAAGTCTGGGCATGAATGTTTACCTAACGAAAAGAGATTGCCAACAGATGATATGCTGACTTATTTACGATCTGTGGTTGCGAATGCCAATACATGAGTGGATAACCCGAGGCGATAGCCTAATTTTTCCCATGTTCTGAACACGGCTCGGTTGGTGGACTGGGTGTTCATAAAAACGTATTTCGCGCCTTCATCGCGCAAATGATATGTCATTTCCGAAATAAGTTTGATATACCAGCCTTTGCATGTGCTGGAAGAAACCGCCGACAACACCATTTTCGAGACATTCTCGCCGAGTGATGCCCATTGGGTTTTATAGTACAGTGCTGTCAAAAACGCATCGGACGCGCTACCTTCCTGATTCGGCACAAGTACGATGTCTGAGAATCCGTTCACTGCTGCTTCCACGTAGGTTGCCAAAAACTCGTCGGCAATTTTCGTACTAAAAATCGTGTCTGCATGAAATCGGTCATAGTCGTTTCGCATTACACGAGCTACGCGCTTGAGGTTTTCTATATCAGCTTTTGTTGCAGGTCGCACCCCAAAACGTTCGTGAGCATGCTTGTCCAAATCGCCACGAAAGTATGTGAGCCGTGTCTCAATAAGTTTAAAGCCATTTAGCGTTAAGGCTTGAATTAAACGGATGTCTTCTGACGGAATTTCGATGAAGCAATATTCGCTATGAAGTTCGTTCGTGAGTATAATGTTAAACTGGCGAGCAGCCTCGGTGATGTCTTCAAATGGCTGTTGTTCATCGTACACAGCGGTAAAAAGTTTGAACGTTCTTAGGTGAAAATAATCCGTATCCCATTCTAAAAATTCGACAAGGAACAAAAATGGTGCGTGATTAACTGTGATTTCCACTGAATATACATTTTCTCTAACCTTATTCACAAATGAAGCGATGCGGTCAGAAACAATTTTTAGGTGAGTGGAGCGCTCAATAGTCGGAATAAAGCAATAGGGAGAGTAAAAAAAGAGGCGATTCTGACGCAACGATGTTAATTCTTCAGCTCTATCCATTCCCAAATCCTTTTTACTTGAGGTGATTTTTGTTTGTACGTGCAATAAATATTCAAGTTTCGCCGAAATCTCAACCTTATTTAATGCGAATGTAGCTTACGGCTCGTTTTTTCTTGCAATCGGCGATTGTACGGCTTGCAAGAAGTCGTTGTAATTGCGGATGTAGTCCGATTCTGTGTAGTGTTCCGATGCAAATACCGCACAAATAGAGCCGGATGAAAAATTGATTTCCGATGCCCAAATCATTGGTGGAACATACAATCCTCGATATGACCGATTAAGATTGATTGTGTCACGGTTGAACCCATCATCAAGAGCAACATCAAATCCGCCGAGCATACATACGATAAACTGCTCGCACGAGATGTGGGCGTGAGCACCACGGTTTTCGCCACCTGGAATGTCGTAAATATAGAACACCCTTTTGATGTCAAATGGAATATCCAAACCACCATTCATCGGCGTTAGATTACCTTCGCGATAAAAAATGCGCTGTAAATCGTATATTTTGCAATCACGAATGGTTGGTCGTGACTGCATCATGCTGACTTTATCCATATGCACTTATAATCCTTTTGCCGTGATAAATGCTGCGTAATCGCGGATGTAGTTTTCTGGTGTATAATGTTCTGACGCAAGAATCAGCGTAACGCCGTTTGTTGAATAGTTCTCAATCGTTCGCCATACCATACTTGGTACGTATAGCCCAAAATACGAGCGATTAAGCGAAAATGTCTTTTTTTCATTACCATCGTCAAGTGTAACGTCAAAGCTGCCTGAAAGTGCTATGATAAACTCGCCAAGGGTTTTATATGCATGACCACCGCGTTTTTCGCCGCCTGGAACATCGTAAATCCAATACGCTCGTTTAATCTCAAATGGAATGTGGTTCTCACCCTCAACAAACGTGAGATTTCCACGCGGATCGGAGATTTTTGGTAATTGAATGATATTGCAGTCTCCGATTGTGGTGGCATGTATGATATTCATAACAATATGATTGTGGTTCGTTCGCAAAATCCAAATGCTCAGAAGCCCTATAGTGTCGCAAACAAAAAGTAGTGTGATTTTAAATCTGAAACGAGCAGATTAAAGAGAATTAAGTTTGTAATCAATAATTTTTCGGTACAATCTTGTGAACAAGGCAGCATGCTACCTTGTTGCCTATACCGAATTACTTTTGTCGAAGAACTTAGGTAACAAGACATGTAATCCGCACTCACAAGCCAACCCCGACGAGACCACTGCAAGAAACTTCATTAAAGGCTATTCCAGATTCCGCACAAACCGCGCAGGAATTCCTAGCACAAGAGTTGCTGGTGCCACATCGCGTGTTACGACTGCACCAGCACCCACCATTGCGCCTTTGCCAATTGTTAAATTGGGCAATAATTTTGCGCCAAGACCAATGGTCACGCCGTCCTCAATACAAGGTCCAATGACAGTTTCATGGTAGCCATTCTTTCCAATTTCATTGTCATTCGAGGTCAACACACCACCGGATATAAACACATTATTACCGATGATCATGTTTCCCGCCATCCATGAATGATCCATAATTTTGACAAAGTTGCCGATTTTTACATCGTAATTTATTGTTACCATCCGCCCGATCACGACGCGGCTACCAATCACACATTGCTCACGAATCGAAGCACCGTCACCAATAAGTGTGTGATCGCCGATAGACACGTCGTAATAAATAACAGCGTGTGGTCCAATCGAAGAATGATTACCAATTCGTACAAAGCGCTCAAATACTGGCTGTCGAGCCAATGCCCCCGCACCTTTTGGCTCCTTGCCCAGAACGGCACCCGAAAATATTTCTACGCCATCGCCAACTTCTACGCCAGATTCAATGACAACGTGTGGGTGGATTGTGACGTTGTTGCCGATGCTTGCTCCGTCACGAATGACCGCAAACTCAGCTACATGAACGTTTTCGCCGATGGACGTTGTTTCGACAACCGCAAGACGGTGTATCATAAAAAAGTTGTTGTCATAGTGTTCTTACCCAAATTTCTGTTTTAAGACCGTCTGTGCTTCAATGAACATATCCATAAGCGGTTGATAGAGTTCTGCAGCCTCACCAAATTTTTGTTCTTTGGAAAGCGCCATGAGTTGAATCCCGAGTTGCGCCGGTTCCTTGAGTCCAAACTGTAAACACGAGCCTTTGAGCGTATGACCAAGACGATAAAGTTCTTGTTCGTTTTGGCGCTCAAGGATGGAATGGAAATCGGTTTCCATCTGCTTTATCCAGTCACTGACAAACTCTGGAAGCAGTTCGAGAATAATCTCGTCGGTTGGCAGGGTCATGGGCATAGATTTATGACAGAAATATGCTGTAAAAGGAAACACCGCCATTCTTACGGAGTGTTATAATCAATAGCTACACTGTAAAGTTAGCAAGATTTTTGGTGTTCGCAAAACTTTCACGGACTTCCGTTTCGGACAGGATGCAAAAAAATCACACCTTTGAATGTGGATAAGTTTTGTGTATTCACAAAAAAGTCGTACTTTTGTGTCTATTTTCCAAAAGCTATGACGCATAAGGCATTATGTTTGAAAACCTTCAAAGCAAGATAGAATCAGCGATCAAGCGGATTCGCGGGCAAGCAAAAATCACCGAAGAGAATATCGAGGAGGGTTTGCTCGAAGTCCGTAATGCTCTTTTGGATGCCGATGTGAATTTGCAGGTGGCAAAAAAATTCATTGAGGACATCAAACAAAAGGCAATTGGTTTGGACGTGAAAGGTAATGTCACGCCTGGACAGCTCATCGTAAAAATCATTTACGACGAGCTTGTAACCTTGATGGGTTCTGCTCGATCGAATATTACAATGTCAGGGCAACCGCCGACTATTATTATGGTTGCTGGTTTGCAAGGTTCTGGTAAAACAACATTCTGTGGTAAACTTGCCAAAAACCTCAAAAAACAAGGCAAGCAGCCGCTTCTCGTAGCAGGCGATATATACCGTCCGGCGGCAATTGACCAACTGAAGATGCTCGGCGAGCAAATCACAATTCCCGTCTTCTCACAAGAAGGGGTGAATCCTGTGAAACTTGCTGAGGAAGCTGTTGCCTACGCAAAACGTTATGCGCGTGATGTGGTGATTATAGATACGGCGGGGCGGTTGAGTGTGGACGAAGAGATGATGCAAGAGGCGGAGAATATTAAAAACGCCGTCAAGCCCCATGAAATCTTGTTTGTGTGTGATTCGATGACGGGACAAGATGCGGTCAATACGGCAAAAGCATTCAATGATCGTCTTGCGTTTAACGGCGTTGTCCTCACGAAAATGGACGGCGATACACGTGGCGGCGCGGCGCTTTCCATCAAAGCCGTGGTGAACAAGCCTATTAAGTTCATCAGCACGGGCGAAAAATTAGACAATCTTGAGCCATTTTATCCAGACCGCATTGCCTCACGTATTTTGGGTATGGGTGACGTTCTCACGCTCGTGGAACGCGCACAACAAGAATTCGATGAAGAAGATGCGAAAAAACTCGAAGATAAAATCAAGAAAAACGAATTTGATTTGAATGATTTTCTTGAGCAATTAAATCAAATCAAAAAAATGGGTTCGCTTCGTGATTTGTTAGGAATGTTGCCTGGCATGGATAAAGCGCTCAAAAACGTACAGATTGACGAACGTGCTATGGGTCGAGTGGAGGCAATTATCCTTTCGATGACCAAACAAGAACGTAAGCACCCAAAAATCATCAATGGTTCGCGCCGGAAGCGAATTGCGATGGGCAGTGGAACAAGTATTCAAGACGTTAATCGAATGATTAAGCAGTTTGAAGACATGCAGAAAATGATGAAGCAAATGACCAAGGGTGGCGGCAAAATGGGTGCACTCAAAGGCATGATGGGCGGGGGCGGCATGATGCCTCCCGGACGGCGATAAGAAACTCCATTTTTTACGTGTCCCATTCTTTTGGGGCATCGAGCAATAAGAAGCTGAGAAAATTTACAATTTCAGAGTAACAATTTACAATTTATAATTCCATTAGAATCATGGTAAAACTTCGTTTACGCCGCAGAGGTCGCAAAAAGCGTCCTATTTATGACATCGTAGCAATGGATAGCCGCAAACGCCGTGATGGTCAGCATCTTGAGGTTGTTGGTCAATACAGCCCTGTTGCACAGCCATCCAGAATCATTTTAGATCAAGAACGTGCAATGTATTGGTTGGATAATGGCGCTCAACCGACCGATACGGTTCGTCATCTTTTGAGTAGTGAAGGTGTATTGTTGCGCCTACACCTTAAACGCAAGGGCAAAACAGCAGTAGAAGTCGAAACGGAGTTAGCGGCACACAAAGCAGCCGTTGAGAAACGCGTTGCCGCCGTGATTGCCAAAAAAGGACAAAAAGCCAGTAAAAAAACTCTTGCGGCGGCTGTAGCTGCTAAAGATGTGGTCGAGGCTGCAAAGGCAGCAGAAATTGCAGCAAAAGCAGCAGCCGAAGCGGCGGCTGTAGAAGCAAAAGCGGCTGCAAAAGCAGCAGCCGAAGCACCAGTGGCAGAAACGCCAGCAGAGTAATATTCGTTTTTCGACGCTGCTCATCAAGCGTAATAAGGCTTCGTGTGGTATATTTCCGCACGAAGCCTTATTTTTAGCTCTTGAATTCGAGCTACATGGAAATTTTGTAAAAAGTCAAAACGCCACAGATTTCAGTAATAATCCCGTTGTCTCCTCGAACCCAAATAAGAGATTCATATTCTGCACAGCCTGCCCTGATGCGCCTTTCAGAAGATTGTCAATTGCCGTTACAACAAGCAAGGTATCGTCATGCTTTTCTACATACACAACGCATTTATTCGTGTTCACAACCTGCTTTACGTCTGGGTTTATAGCACTCAGATGTACAAACGGATGCGTGGCGTAGTAGGTACGGTAAAGCCCTTGCGCTTCGGCTTCACTGAGGTCGGTTTTGACGTAGGAAGCCGCCAGAATCCCGCGTGTGAAGCTGCCGCGATAAGGTATGAAGTTCAGATTGCTCGTAAAATCTGGCTGTAATTGTGCAAGTGACGCACGGATTTCCTTCAAATGCTGGTGGGTGAAGGCTTTATAGATTCCCACATTGTTGTTGCGCCACGAAAAATGCGACGTATCCGACAAGCCCCGCCCCGCGCCTGTCGAGCCAGTAATAGCACTCGTGTGAACATCTGTCGGAAGCAGATGGTGTGCGGCAAGCGGCAATAATCCAAGCTGGATACACGTCGCAAAACAACCCGGGTTTGCAATATTTATTTGCACAGCAGCAGCCTGTTTGATGGTATTTCTGTTTAGCTCCGGCAACCCATACAACCATTGTTCACTTTGAATATACCGAAAATCTTGGCTGAGGTCGATTACCCGTACGTCCGACGGAATCGCATTTGCAGCTATAAATTTCACAGCCTCGCCATGCCCAACGCAAAGAAAAAGAACGTCAACATCGCTGATAATCTCGCTCACAGTATTGCCAACAAAGCGAAGTTCCGTTTCGCCGAGCAAGTCTGGATGTACTTCGTGGACGAATTTACCAGAATTGCTTGTGCTGTGGACGAATGAAATCTGTGCATTTGGATGACGTAGAAGTAAGCGTAACAGCTCGCCACCCGTGTAGCCCGCTCCACCGATAATGCCAATGTTGATAATGTCCATTATGGCTGATTGTTCACAGAATTGTACATCATTGCTTGGTTCGAGACGATTTTGGCAAAACCGCGTACATCATTGCCTGTCCACGCATTGTTCATCTCACCATATTTGCCGAATTTTGCTTGCATCAAATCGTGCGGCGATTGAATTCCCACGATATGGAAACGATACGGAGCCAAATACACTTTCGCAACGCCTGTGACACTTGCTTGTGTGTCGGAAAGCAACGTCTCGATATTCCGCATCGCTGGCTCAAGAAATTGCCCTTCATGGAGCATCGTTCCATACTGAGCAGCGCACAATTCCTTGAGTGTAAGTTGTGCTTTAGTCAATGTATGTTTTTCAAGCGTGTGGTGTGCCTTGATAATGATGAGCGGTGCAGCAGCCTCGAACCCTACTCTGCCTTTGATGCCGATAATTGTGTCGCCGATGTGAATGTCGCGCCCAATCGCAAAAGGTTGAGCAAGTTCTGCAAGGCGCTGTATGGCGAGTACAGGCGGCATCGTTTGACCGTTTAATCCGGTGAGCTCGCCCTTTGTGAAGTGCAACGTAATTTCTTCCGGCTCGTGCTTGGAAAGTTGCGTCGGGAAAGCACTTTCGGGTAAATATTGGTCGGAAGTGAGAGTTTCTTTGCCACCAACGGTCGTACCCCACAAGCCTTTGTTTATCGAGTATTGCGCTTTCGACCAGTCTTGCTCGACACCGTGTTGCTTCAGAAATGTGATTTCTTCATCGCGGGAGAGCTTCAAATCACGAATGGGTGTGAGAATCTCCACACCCGGAATCAGGACGTTGAACGCCGCATCAAATCGCACTTGGTCGTTACCAGCACCGGTGGAGCCGTGTGCAACGGCATCCGCTCCGACTTCCTTTGCATACCGCGCAATTGCCAACGACTGAAACACCCGTTCGGCACTTACGGAAAGCGGATAGACATTATTTTTGAGGACGTTGCCAAAGACAAGATAACGGATACATTGCGTGTAGTACGCATCGGTCTCGTCAAGCGTAACATGCTTCACAACGCCCAAGCGAAGCGCTTTCTGTTCAATTTCTTTCAGCTCATCCGACGAAAAACCGCCCGTATTCACGATTGCCGAATACACTTCCAGACCCTGCGCCGAAAGGTATTTCACACAATAGGATGTATCTAATCCACCACTAAAGGCGAGTACGACTTTTTGTTTTGTTGCCATAGAATAAAAATAATAAAGTTTATCACCGCAAATAACGGCAATGAAATGTTCGTAATGAAGACGACGGTTGACTGCTAAGATTACTAATCGTGCGGCTGTGAATCTCGTCGCAGGGAATTCGCCTCATTGCTCGCATTAGAGGCAACGGGCGGAAGGTCGTTTTGCTGGGGTTTAAGCTCAGGAATCTCAATCTCAATAACCTGCTTTGGTGCATTAGTGTCGTAAAGCATTCCAGTGCAGATGCACATTTTGCGGTTTGTGCGCGTCAGCACATCATAATTTGGGCAGGAACTACAGCCATTCCAAAATTCGTCGTCTTGTGTGAGTTCAGAAAACGGCACAGGTACGTAGCCAAGCTCTGTATTCATTTTCATCACTGCATGGCTGGTGGTGATGCTAAAAATCTTTGCATCGGGGTATTTCTCTCGCGATAGGCGGAACGCGGCGTGTTTGATGCGCTTTGCAAGACCACTTTGACGTAATTCCGGCTTGACGATAAGACCAGAATTTGCCACATATTGCTTGCCGCCCCACGTCTCGATGTAGCAAAATCCTGCAAATTTCCCATCCACCGTAAGTGCTATTACAGCTTTGCCTTCGCTTATTTTAGTCCGTACGTAGTCAGGTGAACGCTTGGCAATGCCTGTTCCACGTGCTTTGGCAGATTCTTCAATCGTCGTACAAATTTCTTCGGCAAAAGCGAGGTGTTCTTCGCCGGCCACCGTAACGGTAAATTGTGATTCCAAAGACTGTTCCGAGAGTTTGTCCATGATGCGTAAAAAGAAGAGATTGAAGGTGAAACCAATCCCGCCCAAATGACGGTAAAAACGGAAATCGTAAACTTACGAAAGTTTTGCGTAATTTTGCAGGCTTTCTTTGGTAGATTCTGCCGTGTTGCTCCATGATAACACAAGTTATAGACACGATTACCCGCGCTTCATTTCATAACATTTTGCTATATTCGCGTTCGCTGCAATATTCATACCAATCCCCACTTTATCCACAGTTCTTCTGAGATGCTATGAATGCTATTGAAACCTTGATTACCGAACAGCGTGTGATCACGCCACCTTCGTTTCTCCGTGATGGTGCGATGATTCGAGATTATGAATCACTTTATCAGCATTCAATTAGCTCGCCAGAATGGTTTTGGGGCAGTATTGCTGCGGAATTGGAGTGGACAGAGAAATGGCACAAAGTCGTTGAATTCACGCCGCCGCACCACAAGTGGTTTTTGGGCGGCAAAACGAATATCACGATAAACGCGCTTGATCGCCATGCAAAAGGCGCACTCCGCAATAAAGTGGCGCTTATCTGGATGACCGAAGAAGGGGCAGAACACGTAATGACATACGACCGCTTGCTGCGCCGCGTCTGCCAGTTAGCCAATGCGCTCAAAAGTGCGGGTGTGGGCAAAGGCGACCGTGTTATCATCTACATGCCACTCACGCCGGAGGGAATCTGTTCAATGCTCGCGTGCGCAAGGATTGGTGCGATTCATTCGGTGGTCTATGCGGGAATGGGTGTTCAAGCGCTTCGTACACGGATTGAGGATAGTGGTGCAAAGATGGTTATTTGCTCAGACGTGACATATCGTGCAGGCAAGCGTGTTAGCTTAAAATCTATCGTTGACAGCGCTGTCGAAGGACTTGATTCTGTGCAACATATCATCGTCCATCGTCGTCAAGAGCCGCTATTGGATATGGCTTCAAGCCGTGAGATTGACTTTTATGATTTTATCAAAGGGCAGCCACAGTGGTGCGAGCCGGAAATCATGGATTCAGAAGACCCGCTTTTCATCCTGTACACAAGCGGGACTACCGGTAAACCCAAAGGTGTTGTCCACGTGCATGGTGGCTACATGGTGGGAACGTATTATCTTTCACGAGCTTTTTACGACATTAAGCCAACAGATATTTTTTGGAGTACGTCCGACATCGGCTGGATAGTCGGGCATAGCTATATCGTTTATGGACCGCTTATCAACGGCGCTACGGTGCTTGCTCGCGAGGGAGCATTGGATTATCCCGACCCGTCTATCGTCTGGAAAACGGTACAACGTCATGGCGTGAATGTCATGTTTACGGCTCCGACGGCGGTGCGGATGTTTATGAAGCATGGCGCAGAGCCAATTAAAAAATACGACCTTTCCACATTGCGGCTTGTAGCTTGCGCCGGAGAGCCACTCAACCCCGAAGCCCATCAATGGGCACAAGACAACATCGTCGGCGATGGCGGCTACGTCGTGGATAATTGGTGGCAAACAGAAATCGCCTCGCCCGTTATTGGTACGCTGCCGGCATTCGATGCGCGGCTCGGTAAGGCGGGCAAGCCGCTTCCGGGCGTTGTTCTAGCGATTTTGGATGCTGAGGGCAATCAGGTTCCGCCAAACACCGGTGGAACGCTCGTCCTCCGCAGACCGCTTCCCTACATGATGCGAACTGTGTGGAATGACGACGAGCGCTACAAAGAGTATTGGAAAGACTTTCCGGGCTGCTATACAAGCGGCGATGTGGCGTTTTACGACGAAGACGGCTACTACTGTGTTTTGGGGCGCTCGGATGATGTAATCAAAGTTGCCGGACATCGCATTGGCACAGCAGAAGTTGAAGGAGCGCTTATTACTCATGCGGCCGTAGCAGAATCCGCCGTTGTGGGATTACCGGATGAACTTAAAGGCGAACGGATTAAGGTATTTGTGGTGCTACGGGCTGGACACGAGGCTTCCGATACCATGAAATCTATACTCATAGACCACGTACGCCGCGAGCTTGGACCCATAGCCACGCCGAGCGAAGTAGAGTTCCGCGATTCGCTTCCCAAAACGCGCAGTGGCAAGATTGTTCGTCGTTACTTAAAAGCGGAATCGCTTGGACAAGATCCTGGCGATTTGTCAACGCTTGCAGATTAATTTTTTTTTGTTTCACCCTCGTTGCTTGAAATGATACGTTCTCAACATTCAAAAATAACGTTTACCGACCGATTACATGAATCAACGCCGCTTTTGACAGATGGCTCAATGGCTACCGAGCTTGCTGCTCGTGGTGCGAATGAGTTTCCGCCTTGTGTCTATAACACGAAAGACCCTGTGTTGGTCGAAACAATTCACCGCGAATTTATGAACGCGGGCGCTATGCTCATCCAGACCAACACCGAACACGCTAACCGCCTTGCGCTTGAACGCTACGGTTTGGGCGAAAAAGTCTATGAATTTAACCGCAAAGGCGTGTGGATAGCTCGCTGTGCAGCGCTCCATAAGGCGTATGTGGCGGGCGTGATTGGTCCGGCAGGAAAATTCCTTACCCCGCTTGGCAACCTCAAACCCGACGACGTGCGACAGGCGTTTATTGACCAAGCCATAGCACTGGTGGATGGCGGTGCAGACGTTATTATGCTGAAATCGTTTATTGACGTTGTGGAACTTGAAATCGCCATCGAAGCCGTGCAATTCGTGGCACCGGAAATGCCGATTATTGCACAAAAAACGTTCCCAGAAGACGGCGCTGTCCTTTCCACCTCGTATCCGAGCGATATTGCGCGAAGGCTCATCAGTAAAGGCGTTGCGGCGATTGGCACAAACGGCACCGTCGGACCACAGCGTATGATGGACATTGTGAAGGGGCTTCACGCAGAAGCCACGCAATCAGGGGTTCCTATGATTGCTCAGCCAGATATCGGCATTCCCACGCTCGTGGATGGTAAGTCGTTCTACAACGGCGAACCGAGCTACGTTGCAAACTCCGTACGACGTTTGGCTGAGGCGGGAGCGTTGATTGTGGGTGCCGAGGGCGGTGCAACGGTCGCACATATCAAGGCGATTGCCGAGGCGCTTCAAGGCGTGGTTGTAGGCAGCATGAAAGTGGAAATCAAACCCGCAAAAGCGGAAAAATCTGAACCGCCTTCGGAAGATGGTTCTACGCAGTTTTCGCGGAATTTGGGGACAAAGTTTTTGGCAACAGTTGAACTCGACGTGCCGCGCGGATTAGATTTATCAAGCATTCTCGAAGGCGCACAATATCTGAAAGAACATGGATTAGATGCTGTAAATATTTCGGATGGCGCACGTGCAAGGCTACGGATGAGTTCAATAGCGATTTCGCAGATTGTCCAAACGCAAATAGGCATTGAGTGTCAGGCGCACCTTGCTTGCCGCGACCGCAATATGATTGGCTTGCAATCTGAGTTGTTAGGTGCTCATGCGATGGGTGTAAAAAATATTCTTGCTGTCACAGGCGATCCCGCACAGATTGGCGATTTTCCTTATGCTACGTCGGTTTATGATGTGGATGCTGTTGGTCTGATTCGCTCTTTAGGGCAAATGAATCAAGGGCGGGATTTGATGGGCAATCCGATTGGTTCGCACACGCAATTTTGCATTAGTTGTGGCTGTAACCCTGTTGCCTACGATATGGAGCGCGAGGTACGCCGTCTGGCGGAAAAAGCAGAGCAAGGCGCTCACATCGCGTTCTCACAGCCGATTTTTGACATCCGAACGCTGGAATCGTTTTTAAACCGTACAAAACACATCAATATTCGCTTCATGTTAGGTATCATTCCGCTGCGGTCTGCGCGTCATGCGGATTTTCTGCATCACGAGGTTCCGGGAATGAATATCCCTGACTGGGTTCGCAAACGTATCCACGACGCAAACGCAGGCGGTGGCGTTGAAGCCGCTTCACGCGAGGGAATTAAACTTGCAGTGGAGTTCTTGCGGGCAGCAAAACCAATGATAGACGGCGTGTATCTGATGCCGCCGTTTAAGAAATATTCGATGGCGGTGGAGATTCTGGAGCAGTTGTGAAGGGCAATATGTCTTTGCTTCACACTTGCTACGGATTCCATGTAATTTTATAGCGCTTCATTACATCAACATATTCAGCTTTACTCCGCTCAATACGCTTGTTCCAGAATCGAATTGCGCTTTCTGAGAGGTACAGACGCGGTTGATTAGGCAACACAAAATACAGATTATCCACGCCTGGGTTTGTTGAATAAACGTTGCGGATAGCAAAGGGCAGTTGCTCTTTGTGCGTTATCAAAAAGTCGTGAAGCCGATGTGCATATCCTTTACCTGGTTCGATAGATTTCAAACCATGTTGAAAGAAATCATCCCCACCAAATCCACTGTACGAAAGCGCTTCTAAGGAGCGGAGGTGAAGTTTTCCCACTTCCATTTTGCTGTGTTCGATGCACAACTGAAGCGTTATCTGGTCAGACCATGTTGCGCCATTATTATCACGTGAAACCTCGACATAGAGGTCGTTATCAATAGGAAATTGCTGCTGAAATGCGGTCATAGCTCAAGCAGAGTAAGATGGAAGATAAATCACACACACATTCATTTTAATCTACAGAAACGAAGGATTAAATCAAATAATTTTTCTCGTTAAAGCATATTTGTAAACAACCCCGCGTCAGCAAAGCGCCGTCCCCGCTTCCCCTCAATCGTGTCTTCAAACCTGCCTGCCGAGACGCTTTTCGTACATATGACACATAAAACAACAGAAAGGCTGTCCCACCATTGAAACAGCCTCGTTTTGTTTATATCGCAAAAAATATTAGCCGTTAATGTCTTTGCCCGCCTCGAGTTTTTTGATGCCTTCTTCAACGAAAGATTTATTTTGCGGGTCGGGAGCTTGTGCAAGCGCTTTTTTCGCGTATTTCAAAGCCTGTTTGTAATCGCCTACACCTGAGTATCCACGAGCTAGCCCCATGTTTGTGGTAAACACATCGGGATTTTTCTTGGCATTCATGTTGAAGACATCAAGTGCTTCTTGTGTGCGTTTTTGGGTAAGTAATTGCCGTCCATAGCCATGAACTTCTTGCATATTACCCATCGGAAGCGCCTGAGTCATGAGGTCAGTAGCTTCTTTAGCCTTGCCAAGTTTCGCAAGAATTTGTGCTTTGGTGCTGAGAGTGGCAAATTTCTTTTCGCCTACAAACGGTGCACTAATGGCATATTCAGCCCATTGAGTAGCTTGATCGAGATTGATATTATTTTGCAAACAATAATTTGCCGCCGCTGCCCAGTTTTCCGAGACAAACCCCTGTTCATTCTGAAGTTCGCGGGACATTTGGTCAACATAATATTGTCCAATATTCGGAATAGTAATCGTAAACGGCACTTTCAGTTTCTCCCATACAAGAGCAACCGTCGCACGGTCTGGGCGACGCTCGGAAAATTCATATGATAACCATTGGTGAAATTCTGCTGGTTGCGATTTGACTTTCACGCGAAGAGCATCTTCGGACTCTTTGTAAAAATAGCTGCCCCATGCGGTTGAATTTTTCGAGAAAATTAGTGTCCATTCCGCTTCACCCGGAATCGTGTGGAAGCCATAGGTTCCGGCAGCAAGTTTTTGTCCCTCAATCGTCACATCGTGCGAAAAAGTCAACGTTGTATTTTCATTCGCGCCGGAACGCCATGGTCTTAAGCCTGCCGGACCGAATCCCAAGTCTGCAAGCCCGTAAGGGACAAGTTTGCCCCAAATTTTGCCCGTTCTGTCCTCGCCCTGAGGGCTAGTAACATTTGGGCTATTGTAGTCAATGGTTATTTTTACCAAGCCGATGTATTGTGTCACACTGGCTTTTTGATTGCTGCCGCTCGGTGGTTGTGTGAGTTTGCCTTGTGCGAAAGAAGTAGCCGTGTCCAAAAACAACCCAAAGACTATTAAGACTGCGGTTGATAAAACAGTGGTCAAAAAACGTTTCATAAAGCCTCCGTGAGGAAAGTAGAAAAATAAAAACAGCGCTTCACCATAAAAAATGGTAAAACGCTATATACGAACAGTCATTAATTTTGTTTCGCTCGTTGCGAAATGTCGAAAATAGACATTCTATAAACCAACACTTCAGAAACGTGTCGCAATGTAATATGGCAGCATTGCCCGCCACGTGGGCCAATCATGGCGCATGTCTGCACCCCAAATATCCACCTCGTTCGGCACTGATTTATCCCAAAGCGTTTGAGAAAGTTTAAAAGCCGCGTCGGGAGCTTCGTATGCACCACTTCCGCTCAGAATATGGATGTGGCTGCGGCGATAGAGTTCAAGCGTATAATGGTCGGTTATGTTCGGCAAATAATGAATGGGCGAATTGTAATACACGTCATCATTGAAAAAACCGTCGGTGTACGAAGTAAGATCATAAACACCGCTCATAGCAATGGTTCCATGAAACAAGTCGGGGCGATGGAAAAACATATTTGCTGCATGCAAAGCACCTAATGATGCGCCCGTTGTGATAATCGGCACAGAGCCGCCACAGTTGTTGAAAATAAACGGCACAACTTCATCAAACACGTAGTGATTAAATTGGTTGTGGCGGATTGCTTTGTGATGCGGCATCATGCGCCGATTCAGCCAGCTTTCCGAGTTGATGCTGTTAATCGAATAGACCTTGACTTTACCCTGTTCGATGAATGGTGCAAGTGTATCAATTAAGTGAAAACGCTCGTACTCAAGAAAATCTGCCGCCGCTGTTGGGAGCATCAGAAGGGCGAAGCCGTAGTGCCCGTAGGCGACAATCTCCATGTTCTTGTTCAGGCGCGGACTCCACCACTGGTGTATTTCACGATTCATGGGAAAACCTCTCTATTAAGCTTTGAAAAAGTTAGTTGAGAACACGTCACAGAAAAAGAAATCGTCAGAAGTGTCAAAAGATTTTAAACGATGTTAACTTCCATTTCTAACCGTACCCCAAAGCGCACTTGCACTGATTCTTGAATCGCCTGTGCACACGCAAATACTTCGTTGCCGCTGGCTCCACCATAATTGACTAATACCAATGCTTGCTGTATGTGAGCGCCGGTATTGCCAATACGCTTGCCTTTCCAACCGCATTGTTCAATCAGCCATCCGGCGGGTAGTTTAACAAGGGGGGCATCTTTGAGGGCGGGAAATAATGGCATGGCGGGAAATTCTCTCTTAATGCGCTCGGCGACCTCATGCGTTACTTCAGGGTTCTTGAAAAAACTACCAGCGTTGCCTAATTCGGCGGGATTAGGGAGTTTGCTGCGTCTAATACGTCGCACAGCTTCGCTTACATCTCGAATTGTGCATTCGGACAATAGTTTTTGACCAAGCTCCGCTGCGATTGCGCCGTACCGTACGCTCAAATGCTCCGCACGAGGGTTCTTGCGGAGCCTCAGCCTGATAGAGGTAACAATACATTGGTCGCGTAGTTCACGTTTGAAAACGCTATCACGGTACCCAAAACGGCATTGCTCGCGGGTGAATATGCGTTGATCACCTGTTTGACGCATCACGCCTTGCACACAGACAATAGTGTCTTGTAGTTCCACACCGTAAGCGCCGATATTTTGCACCGGAGCCGCACCAACCGTACCCGGAATAAGCGAGAGGTTCTCAATACCACCCCAATTGCGCTCGACGCAATATTGCACAAGGTCATCCCACCGTTCACCTGCGCTGGATTCAATCGTGACAAACTCGTCATCTTCTGAATACACACGGATGCCACGTAAGGCGAGATGGACAACCAAGCCGTCGAAATTTCGCGTAAACAAGACGTTACTCCCACCGCCTAAAACAAAACTTCGCTCAAATCCGCACACGTGAAACAGGGTATCATCTAATTCCTCGTGTGTTGTAACGCCCACAAACGCATGTGCGAATACGTCAATGCCAAATGTATTGTATGGTTTGAGCGAAACGTCATGCTGAATATTCATTGGAAGTTCGCGAGAAACCAGCATGAAAATGGCATATCATTTAAGTGAAATGTCGTTAGAACGGAATATCATCGTCATCTGGTGCTGGCGCATCAATCGAAGATGCAGACGAAGCGCTGGATGAAACAGATGAATTGCCGCCACGCGAACCACCGCCACCGCTTGAAACAGCATCGGTCGGTTCAATCTTCCATGCGGAAAGGTTTGTGTAATACGCCACGCCACCATCTCTGGTCGTGCCTTTTCTGCCTGAAAGATTGAATAAAACTTTTACTTTGTCGCCCGCTTTGTACGAATTCAGCGCGGAACATTTGTCCTGCACGAATTGAAATTTTATGTAATTGGTATATGTGCCGTCCTCCATTTCGAGGATAAATTCGCGTTTGCGGAATTTTTCGGTTACTTGAACTTCATCGAACACCTCGTGCAATGTACCAATTGTTTCAAATGATGCCATATTACGTACCTTAGAAAAAGAAAACAAAACTCTGAAAAATTATTGATTTTCGAGGCGGCAAGATAACAAATTTTTCTAAGAAAACTTCACGGTTGATAGGGCTTTTTTTGCGAACCTTTTTGCTCTCGCTTTTTAAGGTGTTCGGACAATAGAGGCGAAAGAGCGGAACTTTGTTGCTGGTAGCAGAGGTTATTGGAAATAACGCAAAGACTTTCTAACTTGCAGTCTCATAATAATTCGTTCTCAAACATCACGACAAAACCCTTTACCATTATCACGGAGCATTCAATATGTCCATGTACACCGCGCCCAATCTGATTTTGCCGAATATTCCGAATCTGCACGAGATTGACGTATATATCAGCAACGGCGGCTACGAGCAGTTCCGCAAAGCACTAAAAATGACCCCCGATGAGGTGACGAATGAAGTAAAGAAATCTGGCTTGCGCGGGCGGGGCGGGGCATGCTTTCCAACAGGTTTAAAATGGAGTTTTATGCCTAAGGGCAACGATCGCCCGAAATATTTTGCCGTCAATGGCGACGAATCCGAACCCGGTTCGTTCAAAGACCGTCAAATCTTCGAGTCCAATCCGCATCAACTTATCGAAGGTATATTGATTGCGGGCTACGCAATGGGTATCACAACGAGTTTTCTTTATATTCGCGGCGAGTACCACAAATGGGTTCGCCTTATGGAAAAAGCTCTACAAGACGCTTACGATAAGGGTTTTGTGGGCGAAAAGATGAAGCAAACTCTCGGAACAGATTTTTCAACGAATATTGTGATTCATAAAGGTGCGGGTGCGTATATCTGCGGTGAAGAAACGGCATTGATGTCGTCGCTCGAAGGCGACCGTGCCTATCCGCGTGTAAAGCCGCCGTTCCCAGCGGCTAAGGGGCTGTGGGGAATGCCCACCACGATTAACAATGTGGAAACGATTGCCGCCTCACCCGCTATCTTTGCGCTCGGCGCAGAGGAATATGCCAAGATTGGCGCTCCCGGACATGCGGGAACAGCGCTTTATGGTGTGAGTGGTCACGTAAGCAAGCCGGGCGTGTATGAACTTCCAACGGGAACATTACTTACGGATATTATCTACAATCATGCTGGCGGTGTGCCGGGCGGTAAAAAAATCAAAGCAGTAATTCCTGGAGGCTGCTCTATGCCTGCTTTTAGAGGCGACGAGATTGAAGGCGTTCGCATGGATGAAGAAAGCCTCAAAAAACTTGGAACGCACATCGGTACAGGCGGCGTGATAGTGATGGACGAAGATACAGATATCGTAAAAGTAACGCTTCGCATCGCGCATTTTTACCACCACGAATCTTGCGGGCAGTGTACGCCGTGCCGCGAGGGTTGCGGCTGGATGGAAAAAATCCTCAAACGTATTGCCAAAGGCGACGGCACAAGCGAAGACCTCGATTTATTGTTGGGTGTGGCATCAAATATTGAGGGCAATACCATTTGTGCACTTGGCGATGCGGCAGCTTGGCCCGTCAAAGCATTTATCACCAAATTCCGCGACGAATTCGAGTCCCGTGTGCAGAAAAGTCGAAATTTTGTGCCGCTCAATGTCGTCCATGGCGTTCGCAGCCGCGCCGAGAAATTTGAAGTTGTGGCGTAGAAATAACGGCTATCGAGCTTGCCGATATCACGTTTTTTGCTTCTTTTTCTTCGCCGCCGGAAAGAGAATATTGTTCAAAATCAACCGATAGCCGGGTGAATTTTTATGGAGCGATAAATCCGTTGGTGGATCGCCGACCGCGTGGCGGTAATCTTCGGGGTCGTGACCGCCGTACCACGTGAATGTGCCGCGCCCGAAGTTTCCATGAATATATTTTACTTCGTCCGTGCCTTCTTTTTCACCCAAATTCAGTACCGATTTTTTGATGAACTCTTTGTGAAATGCCGTCGTCTGCCCCAAAAAGCCATGCACAATATTCGAGTGCGATTGCGTGAGCATTGTCGGAACGGGGTCATATTTAGCAGAGAAGTCGAAAAGCGTAAAATAATCAGTTGTTGGGTCAGCCTGACGATACGATGCATCGCAGTCAATGGTGGAATATTCATAGACATAGGGGTTCATCTCAAGCGAAAAATTCTCGAATGCAAACGTCCGAGCGAAATCCAATTTCTGACTGGCTGCGGGGTCGGCGGGGTCACCGTCGAACATCGTTTCGCAAATATCTATATTCTTCGCGGCTTGAGCAATATCGAACGTGTCTGTTGCACCACACATAGCGAACATAAACCCGCCTCCGCCAATCCAAGCACGAATTTTCTCCACAACGGCTTTTTTTAATTCTGACACCTTACGGAAACCCAATTTTTTCGCCGTACTTTCGAGGAGTGCTACTTGCTGGATATACCATGGAGCGGTTGCGTAACTCGAAAAGAACTTGCCGTATTGCCCTGTGAAGTCCTCGTGATGGACGTGCAACCAGTCGTAGTGCGGCAATGAGTCATTCACAACTTCCTCGTCCCAAAGTTTGGTGTATGGCACTTCCGCGTATTCCATCACGAGTGTTACCGCATCATCCCAAGGCTTAAACCCGGGCGGAACGTACACGGCAATGCGTGGCTGCTTTTCGAGCCGCACGACTTCCATGTTTTTTGCCTCGCTTTGCACTTCACTGTAAATCTGTGTGGAAGCCGCACCATCCAACTGCTCGAATGCAACACCGCGAATACGACATTCTGCCGCAACAACTTCTTCGTAATCCATCATAAACGAGCCGCCGCGATAGTTCAGAAGCCAGTCAACGGGTTTGCTTTTGGTCAATACCCAGTACGCAAGTCCATAGGATTTCAAATGATCTGTTTGCGTAATGTCCATCGGTATGAGCAGCTTTTGTGCGGTTGCTGTAACGGTATTGGTGGCAATAATGCCGCAGAGAAGCAAGGCAAGGAGCGTGATACTACGATTCATAGAAACGGTCGGAATTGGTGAATGAATGCTCACAAAGATAGAGAAAAGACAACCCTGCAAAAAGGCGAACCTTTGCAGCAAGAATTTTCGTGATATATTTTCGTGGTGCAAAATCAAAGAGCCGCTTCACGAAGTCAACGCGAAACAGACCATATTTGATTGCCCCCGTGTTCGGTGAAAGGTTTTTTAGAGGACTTTTTTTAGCGCCGCGCGGAAGTCAGCTTCGGAGCGCATTCCTTCAATTTTTTCAATAATTTTGCCATTTTTGTCAACAATAAATGTTGTGGGGATTGAGCCAACACCGCCATATGCTTTTGCCAAAATCTGAGTAGGGTCAATGATATTGATATACGGCATATTCGTTTTTGAGGTGTATGTGCTTACCAGCTTGAGAACTTTTTCATCCGTTTTATCTTCGTCGAGCGAAATG
Source organism: Candidatus Kapaibacterium sp. (assembly GCA_025358765.1). Lineage (GTDB taxonomy): Bacteria > Bacteroidota > Ignavibacteria > Kapaibacteriales > UBA4661 > JANYIG01. The sequence goes on along the minus strand of JANYIG010000342.1, from coordinate 18,155 downwards.
CCGACAAACGTTACTTTGCTACCAAACTCTTTGCTTAGTTTGATAATGTCCGGGATTTCAGCTCTGCACGGCGGACACCATGTTGCCCAGAAATTGATAAAGATTGGTTTCCCTTTGGCAAGCTCGGAGAGTTTAACTGACTTACCACCATTTTGCCACGAAAAATCCACCATTTTGTCTCCATTTGGTTTATCAACCGTTTTGACGATGAATACGCTTGGAGATGCTGCTACGAAAGGTTTTGTTGCGTTGACAAATGGGGCAGTCAGGAACATACCTAAAAATGCGACAGCTGCAAAAACGGGAAATAATGCTGCACGGAGATGACGCTGGTTACTCATGATGTTTGGCATGAAATAAAGAGAAAAGTATAAGAAAAGTATGTCTTGTGTAAAGACGTTTGTTAGTCGTGATTGTTTCGGATAACCTTACGCCGCCCGCATAATGCCGTCTTTCTAAAACATTCTCAGACACCGCGGGTGTCAGGATGCCAAATGAATTTGTGCATCTGAAGCTGGAAGCGCACGGGTAGGTGGTCGTCGAGAATCCATTCCACAAGCGTCTTAAATTCTATTGCACCAAATACAGGAGAAAATAATACCGATGCTGTGCGTTTGTCAAGGTCATGCGCTCGCAAGAGGCTTCGCGACCACTCGTAGTCCTCACGGCTGCCAATAACGAATTTTACTTCGTCGTGCGGATTCAGAATATCGAGGTTTTTGTAATTATTCATAGGCATCATCTTCGACGACGGTGTTTTCATGTCAATAATGCGGATAACACGCTCATCGCAAGGTTCTGTGTCAATATGCCCGCCTGTTTCGACCGCAACAGTGAAGCCTTCATCACAAAAATAGCTCATCAGCGGGAATATATTTGCCTGCTCAAGCGGTTCACCTCCAGTGAATTCAACGAAATTGCAGCCAAACGCCCGCACACGTGTATTAATTTCTACGCCAGTCATGGCAAGCCCACCGCTTCTGCGGTCTATCGCGTACTTCGTATCACAATATGAACAGCGCAGTTTGCATCCATGCAATCGGACAAACACGCACGGAAGCCCTGCTCGTGTTCCTTCGCCTTGTACAGAGTAGAAAATCTCGTTCAACAGAAATGATAGTTCGAGTGTCGGCGTACAAACTACGCTTTCAGCAATGGCTCCCCCCGTGAGCTGTCTATCTGGTCGTTCATCCGTTCGTTGTTCAATCATTTGGCACGATATTGATGCAGTAGCGTGTGAAAACTTTTCTCAAAATTAGCCGCAAAAAGTGTAATTTTGAAATCCTTTTCAATTCATAGCGATAGATTTAGTTGGACTTACAAACGATTTCATGCCTTATACTATTGGAATTATTGGCACCGGATACGTCGGACTCGTCACGGGTACTTGTTTTGCGGAAACTGGAAATACTGTCATTTGTGTGGATATTGACGAAGCAAAAGTAGCAAAACTACGCTCTGGCAAAGTCACAATTTACGAACCCGGTTTGGAATACATCTTCGAGCGTAATCTTCGCGAAGAACGGCTGTACTTCACCACGAATCTTGAAGAAGCCGTTAACCAATGCAGTATTCTTTTTCTGTGTCTGCCTACGCCGCCCGACGAAGACGGTTCGGCAGACTTGCAGCACGTATTAAAAGCGGCTGGCGACATTGGTTCAATTCTCACAAAAAACGCGATTCAGGACTTCAAAATCGTCGTCAATAAAAGTACGGTTCCCGTCGGAACGTCGGAACGTGTGCGTGAAAAAGTTCGTGAAACTGCACCAAACGGGAATTTTGATGTGGTAAGCAACCCTGAGTTCTTACGCGAAGGTTTTGCCGTCGAAGACTTTATGAAGCCCGACCGCGTGGTGGTCGGCACAGAGGACGTGAAGAGTGCCGAGATTATGAAAGATTTATATGACCCCTTCACGCGCAGTGGCAATCCGATTTACGTACTCGACACCAAAAGCGCCGAAGTGGCAAAATATGCTGCAAATTCATTTCTTGCAATGCGAATTTCGTTTATGAACGAACTTTCGGCGTATTGCGAACAGGCGGGAGCAGATATCGAGAACATCCGTCTTGCCATCGGCGCGGATGCTCGCATCGGGAAACGTTTCCTTTTTGCGGGCGTGGGTTACGGCGGAAGCTGTTTTCCGAAGGATGTTCGCGCACTCAAGACCTCTGCAAAGCAGGCAGGAATTGACCTCGGCATCGTCGAAGCTGTCGAAGCTGCGAACGAACGCCAACAGGAGCGCTTCATTAAGCGCATTTTAGCGCGGTTTGACGGCAATGTACAAGGTAAAACAATTGCTCTTTGGGGCATTGCCTTCAAACCCAACACCGACGACATACGTGAGGCTCCGGCATTCCGTGTGATTGATGCTTTGTTGGCGAAGGGCGCAACTATTGCTGCCTACGACCCTGCGGCTATGGAAGGTGCAGAACGGCTCTACGGCGCAACTATTCAGTACGCAAAAAATCCATATGAAGCGCTTCTGAATGCCGATGCGCTCGTGATTGTGACGGAGTGGAACGAGTTCCGCAAGCCTGATTTTGCGCGGATGAAGAGCATAATGACGAATGCTATTATCTTCGACGGACGCAATCTTTTCGACCTGAACAAGATGGCGGACACGGGTTTTGAGTATTACAGCATCGGGCGGAAGACGATTAAACCGTAACGTAGCAGAATGTAACAAAAGTGCTATGAGTCTGATGAATCCTTGACTCTGTTGTTGCCTTTTTGTATGTTGAATGTTATGAAAAATACTGCATACATGGAAATCAAGATTGACGGCAAAAAAGATGGGAAACCACTTTTGCCTGATAATCTGGATATTGCCGAAATCAGAGAGATTCTTGAGCAAGCGGGGCAGTTATTATTTCCAAATGACAAAAACAGACCAACCATTACCTATCAGCTTCTTGAAGGCTCCGTTAAGCATAGATTTACCACAACAGCTGTGCAAGCTGTTATAGTGCTTAACGCACTTATTGGTCAAATTAACAAACAAGGTTCGTTGAATGATTGTGATGATAAAACGGTGAAGGGTATTGAATACTTACAAGAGCAGGTGATAGATAAGAGTTACACCATTGATATTAGCACTTCTACAGCAAAATCCAATAAACTTCATCTTGACAAAACCACCCAGTATCGGCGTAGTGAGTCGCTGTGGGTTGATGTAGAATTGTATTTGTATGGAGAAATCACAGAGTTTGGTGGCAAAACTCAGCCCGCGATAGACCTTGATACAAAGGAATATGGTATTGTTCAAATTCGCACAACAAAAGATTCACTTAAACAGATTGAAAATACAAGGCTCTATGAATTTGCTGCCGTGCGTGTTCAGGCTAAACAGAACCCACTAACTCAGAACGTTGACAAAACCTCGTTTCGATTTATTGATTTTGCTGAGTATGTACCCCGCTATGATGAAGAATACTTGAATAGCCTTATCCGCAAAGCAAAAAAAAGCTGGGAAGATGTGCCGGATGTAGATGTTTGGCTGCAAGAAGTTCGGGGGTATAGTCGTGCATAGGTTGAAGACCCTGATGCTTGATACCAGTTTTCTTATTCGTTTGTTGAAAGAAAATGAAACGCTTCATACCAACGCCAAAGCCTATTTTAAATATTTTCTTGACCAAAATATTTCTATGCTGTGTTCCACAATCGCTGTTGCTGAATACTGCGTAAAAGGTAACATCGAAGAATTACCACTACCCAAGCTCAAACTAAGTCCTTTCAATATCACCCATGCTATCAAAGCTGGCGAAATTGCTCGTATTCTTTTTGAGCAAAGGCGACAAGGCTCTCTCCAACTCACCCTACGCGATATCATTCCAAACGATAGCAAACTGATTGCTCAAACTATTGTTGAAAAAGTAGATGGCTATGTAACCTGCGATATAGAGAGTCAAAAGTTAGTGAAGGCATTGTACAAAGACAACGCGACGCTACAGCCATTTGTCTTTATGGATATGAATGTGCGGTTACCAGAGTTCTTGGGAACACTTGATTTTGAGCAATAACGATTTTTTCATTTTTGCCAACCTTTATGACTTCATCCTACAAATCCTATCAAACCGTTGAAACCCTGCCAAGCGTGATTGGGCAAAGTGTTGTGCTGAACGGCTGGGTTTATGACTCGACGGGCAAGGGCAAACTTCAGTTTATCAAACTCCGCGACGGCTCCGGCACGGTGCAATGCGTTTTGTTCAAAGGCAATGTGTCGGAAGAGCTTTTCGCCGAAGCAAAAACGCTCACGCAAGAAAGCGCTGTCCGCATTACGGGAACCGTACGAGCAGAAGAACGCGCTCCAAGTGGCGTGGAAGTGGACGTGACGGATTTGAAAATCCTGAGCCTCTCGAAAGATTATCCGATTACGCCGAAAGAACACGGTATTGAGTTTTTGATGTCGAACCGCCACTTGTGGCTTCGATCATCGCGTCAGCACGCCATTATGCGCGTTCGTGCGGTGATTGTGAAGGCGATACGGGATTTTTTTGATGGCAATGGTTTTGTGCTGGCGGATTCGCCTATTCTCACGCCGGCGGCGTGCGAAGGCACTTCCACGCTGTTCGAGACAGAATATTTCGACCTAGGCAAGGCGTATTTATCACAGTCTGGGCAACTCTACGCCGAAGCCTCTGCAATGGCGCTCGGCAAGGTTTACACGTTCGGTCCTACGTTCCGTGCGGAGAAATCCAAGACGCGCCGCCATTTGACGGAGTTTTGGATGGTGGAGCCGGAAATGGCATTTTTCGATTTGAACGATGATATGGATTTGGCGGAAGATATGGTCGAATACATCGTCCAAACCGTTTTGAAACATCGCCGAAAAGAGCTTGAATCTTTGGGTCGGGACATTTCCAAACTTGAGGCTGTGCGTCGCCCGTTCCACCGTATGTCTTATACGGAAGCTGTTGAATGGTTGAATAAAAACAACGTGAAACTCAATCGAAAACAGCCGGATGGTACGGAAATTCAGATTGATTTCCCGTGGGGCGAGGATTTTGGCTCGCCGCAAGAAGAAGCAATTATGCAGCAATTCGACAAACCGTGTATTATCCACCGTTATCCGTCCGAAGTAAAGGCGTTTTACATGAAGCGCGATCCTGAAAACCCGAAAGTAGCGCTTGCGATGGATATGCTTGCTCCCGAAGGAGCGGGCGAGATTATTGGCGGAAGCCAGCGCGAAGACGATTATGAAGCACTCAAAGAACGCATTTTATCGCACGATTTGCCATTGGAATCGTTCGAGTGGTTCTTGGATTTGCGTCGCTACGGAAGTGTGCCGCATAGCGGCTTTGGACTTGGCTTGGAACGCACAGTGAAGTGGATTACAGGAGCAGAACACATCCGTGAGGTAATTCCATATCCGCGGATGATTACGCGCATTGAACCATAAAAAACAGGCTGTTAAATTCTCACACAACAGTATTCGGGCGGTTGTAGTCGTTACAAGAGCGACTACAACCGCCCTTGTGGTTTCTGTGGAGTTGCTTGATGGCACGATTTTTGAAATTGATTTGCGACTGTTAGAAGCCAGAAAATCCGTAAATTTACCCCTAATCTGGTATAATGAAAAGCATGAACTATACGGCACGTGCTGCGACAATCAACAATATTGCCTGACGGCGAACACGACCGTTCATCACACGCCACCTTAATTTTTGACACATTTATGCTTATCCCACGTTCAGCAACAGATAGAATCATGCGTTCAACAATCCTTTTTGCAAGGATATTTGCCCTGGTTATCTGTGCGAGTCTGGTACTCGTGAGAATTGAACTTTCGGCACAGGTCAACGTTCCTTCCGGGAAAAATATCGCACAGGGCGAATATAAAGCGCTGGATATCGCACTGAAATCGCCGGAGAAGGTCTATATTTTGAACTTGAGTGGGCAAATGCTGACAGAACTTCCTTCGGAAATCGGAAAATTCACCAATTTGCAATCGCTTGATCTGAGCTTTAACCAGCTCACGGTGCTTCCGCCAGAGATTACGAAACTTACGAGCTTGCAATCCCTCAATTTGTTGTTCAATCAGCTTGATTCACTGCCTACGGACATCGGCACTCTTACGAAACTCAAAACTCTGAACGTAGCCAGTAACAAGCTCTCAACGGTTCCGGCAGACATCGTAAAGCTGACGCTACTTCAGTCGTTGGATTTATCGGGCAATCGGCTTTCCGTGTTGCCTGCGGCTATTGTGCAGTTGCTCGCACTGCAAGAACTGAGCCTGAGCAGCAATAAACTCTCTGCGCTATTACCAGAGATTGGTAAATTGACAAGCATTCAGTATCTTGACCTTAGCAACAACCAGCTTTCTGCTTTGCCGCCTGAAATCGGTAATCTTACGAAACTGGAAACGATTGAACTCGGCTCTAATCTGCTTACGGCGCTACCTAACGAACTTTGCACGGTATCCAAACTACGAACGCTCATTCTCCGCAATAATAAGCTTACGCTGTTGCCAGAGTGTATTGGAAATTTGTCGAAATTACAGGCTCTTGTCTTATCGAAAAACAAACTCAGGGTGCTGCCCGAAAGCATCCGCGAAATGACTTCGCTGCAGGATTTGGATATCAGCAAGAACCGTCTTACAGAGCTTCCGGCGGGATTTATCGAGTTGGCAAGCCTACAAACATTTGATGCCTCGAATAATTTTCTTAGTGCGTTGCCCCTGAATTTTGCGAACATAACCACGCTTCGGAGTTTGAACTTGACGAGCAATGAATTTAAAACGATTCCCAAAGAAATTACGTATTTGACGGGGTTACAATCATTGGAAATGATGAGCAATTTGTTGGTGCGAATCCCCACAGAAATCAATCTACTCACGAATTTGCAAATCTTAAACCTACGCGGCAATCGCATTGCATTTTTGCCATCAGAAATCGGGATGCTTGGCAAATTACAAACGCTAAATATGGGCTACAATGAGCTTCAAACATTGCCCAATGAAATCAGCAACCTTTTGCGACTGCAAATGCTGAACATTGGTAAAAACCCAATGCAAGGCAAAGAAATTGAACGCATTCGCGGGCTTGTACCTTCAGTTGAGATTGGAAATTGACCTGAAATGGATATATTGTCAAACTAATTTTTAACCCATATTCTATCGCACATAATGGAATCGTTGACGTTCTCCTTTCCGCCGACCGTAGAGGCTCTTCGCGCAGAAGCTGCAACCGTGCGTGAACTCTTGTTCGTTGAGCTTCAGAACGAATACCTTCCACCGCCGGAGGGCAGATGGTCGCATATTGAAACTGCATATCATATACACTTAACTGAAAAAAGTGTCACACGAGGCATTCAAAAATTTCTTGACGCTCCAGAGCGCCATGAGCCGAAATCAGAAGAAGAACTCCGTGCGATGTGGCACACAATGATAAAAGTACTTCCCAACAGATCGTTGTCGTTTCCAGCTCCAGAACGCCTTACACCCCTGAATCCACCTTCATTGCCAGAAATTATTGAATTATTACATTCCTCGCGTGCTTACCTGTTGCAAATGATTGACGGACACAGCTATCAAGAGCTTGCTTCCATTTCCTTTCCGCACCCCATCTTTGGTGCTCTCACGGGCGTGTCGTGGATGACGATGATTGCTCACCATGAATTGCGCCATATTGACCAAATGCGCGAACTCAAAAGCGCATGATATCGAATATCTATCTCGAGCATCTGCTTTACAAATCTCCCTCCCATTTGCAAAATTTTTCGTAGTTTCACAGCATACCCAATCCTTCTCATTGCCATTTCCTTTATGAATATCCTTCTTATAGGCTCCGGCGGTCGTGAACACGCCATAGCCGCAAAACTCATTGAATCTTCTTCCGAATCTATTACGCTCTACGCCGCTCCCGGCAATCCGGGCATATTCAGTATTGAAGGTGTTCGTCCGGCTGCCATCGCTATTACGCAGCACGAAGAGGTCGTTGCATTTTGCCGCGAACACGCTTGCGAACTTGTGGTGATTGGTCCCGAAGCACCGCTTGCTGCCGGGCTTGCCGACGACCTGAACAATGCTGGTATTCCAGTATTTGGACCGTCGCGTCTGGCGGCGCAGTTGGAATCCTCCAAAGGTTTTGCGAAGGAGTTTATGATGCGGCACGGCATCCCAACCGCGCAGTTCTGCCGTTTTCAGCAGTCAGAGCTTGCAGCAGCGCTTGACTATGTCGCTTCGGTAGCAAAACAAGCGCTTCCTGTTGTTATCAAAGCAGATGGTTTGGCGGCGGGCAAAGGTGTGGTGATTGCCGAAACCAGCGCGGAAGCGCTTCGCACGGTGGAAGAAATGCTCGGCGGCAGATTTGGCGAAGCAAGTAGCCGCATTGTGATAGAAGAATTTATGTACGGCGAAGAAGCGTCTGTCTTTGCCGTGTGCGATGGGGAACGATTTATCACACTCGCCCCCGCGCAAGACCACAAGCGCATTGGTGAGGGCGACACGGGCGAAAACACGGGCGGTATGGGGGCGTATGCACCAGCGCCGCTTGTGACGGATGACATAATGACGAAGGTGCATGAACGCATTATTGCACCAACGCTGCGCGGCATGAAGCAAGAGAGGATGCCTTTTGTGGGCTGTTTGTTTGTGGGTTTGATAATTCATAATGGCGAACCCAAAGTCGTAGAGTTTAATGCTCGTTTTGGCGACCCCGAAACGCAGGCTGTTCTTGCTGTGCTGAAGGCGGATTTTGCGAAACTGCTCTACAGCGCCGCCTGTGGGCATCTTCAGTCGGAAGCCGTTCAACGAGTAGCTGACGGCGTGGCGTGTTGCGTGGTGCTTGCGGCAAAAGGTTATCCGGGCGAGTACGCCAAAGGCATGGAACTACGCGGCATTGCGGCGGCAGAAAAAACAGGTGCAACCGTATTTCACGCAGGAACAATGCTTGCAAACGGAACGCTCGTCGCAAACGGCGGGCGTGTGCTAGGCGTTACGGGCAAGGACGCAACGCTGAAAACGGCTCTTGATATGGCATACACAGCAGTCGAGGCGATAGAATTTGACGGCAAAACCTTCCGCCATGACATTGGCATAAAAGGGTTGCAACATTGATACACACTTGAAATATCATCTCATGAACAACCTATCAACACAACGACAAACAATCCTTGAACAACATTACGGCGATTACGCTCGTGCATTTCGGCGTTTGAGTGCGGCTATCTACGAACGGGCGGTGGACGGTGTGGTGATTACAGGCAGCGGTCTGAACACAGCGCTTGAAGGCTACAAGCCGCTCGAAATCATCAATACGAGCGACATCGCGGGGTTCCCGTCGCCAAGCGTGGCGGGGCATTCGTCGGTGATTCGCATTATTGATATTGGCGGCAAGCGGGTGGCGCATTTTACCGGACGGTGCCATTTGTACGAGGGTTTTTCGATGCAGGATGCTCTGGCGCAAATTGGTCTTGCTGCATTGCTCGGAGCGCGTTTTGCGGTGCTGACGAATGCGGCGGGCGGATTAAATCCTCTGTTTGCGGCGGGCGACATTATGCTGCTTTCCGATTCGCATAATCTGTTGTTCCGTTCAGTGCAGCGCGGTTGGTTGGCGGGGCTGAAGGAAAAACTACCGACGATATTACCGACCAAATACAATGAAATTTTTGCACGGGAACCGCGCAAACAAATAAGCGCCGAACTCACGGCGAAGGGCGTACCGCATCATCACGGCATATATGTTGCAGTAACGGGACCAAGCTATGAAACACCTGCCGAAGCGCGAATGTACAGGCTGTTTGGCGGACACGCGATTGGGATGTCCACCGTCCACGAAGCAGAATTTGCACGGGTTTGTGGGCTACAGGTGGCTGGTTGCTCACTGATTACCAACACGTTGCCGGAAACTGTGCCCGTGACGGTTTCGCACGAAGAAGTGATAGAAGCCGCCGCAATCGGCGCGGCGCGGGTGGCGGAGTTTGTTGCGTCCGCGTGTTCCGTGCTTGCATAAAGCGTGCGAGGAAAGCATGACTACGACAACAATGGTGAGAGTCGCCGTCCAACTTTTCTGTGGGAAATATCTATTTCTGTTTGTATCTTTCAAGTTCGTAAGAATTCATAAAACATGACACAACTCGGGTTTTAAGACCGCAATTTGATTGGAGAGGCGACCATGAGCGACGAGCAGGCGATGCGACGAGCAATAGAATTAGCAACGCGTGGCAATGGCAGAGTAAGCCCGAACCCGCGTGTGGGCTGTGTGCTGGTGAAAGATGGCGAAGTCATCGGCGAAGGATGGCACAAAGAATTTGGTGGTTCTCATGCTGAGGTAGAAGCGATTCGCAGTGCATCTCGTCCGCTCGAAGGTGCGACGTTGGTGGTTAACCTTGAGCCGTGTAACCATTTCGGAAAAACGCCGCCTTGTGTGCAACTGATTATCGAAAAAAAGATTGCTCGTGTGGTTGTCGGCATGATAGACCCTAATCCTGAAGTGTCCGGCAAAGGCATTGAAGCGCTGCGTGAGGCGGGAATCGAAGTTGTGGTTGGCGTTTTAGAGGACGAAGCACAGTGGGTCAATCGCTTTTTCACAAAGCATATCACCACGGGGCAACCGTATATTTTGATGAAAGTCGGGCAGTCGTTGGATGGCTGCATTGCAACGGTATTCGGTCAATCGAAATGGATTACCTGCGAGGAAAGCCGCACGATTGCTCACGAACTCCGTGCTGAAGTAGATGCAGTGCTGGTGGGCGGCGTAACGGCTGCTAAGGACGACCCCGAATTGACCGTTCGGATGGCAGACGGTCGCAATCCCGTGCGCGTGATTCTTGACTCCGACCTTTCCGTGTCCTTAAAGGCTAAAGTGTTCACGAGTGCCGAGCGCCACAACACGATGGTATTTTGCCGTTCCACAGCACTTACCAAACCCAAAGCCACAGCGCTGAAAGTAAGCGGCGTGCAGGTGATTCCAGCGGGCGCGGGCAATGGGGATTACTTGAATTTGCGGGCGATTTTGGAGCAACTCGTGTCCATGAACATCACCTCGGTGCTGGTCGAAGGTGGTGCACGTGTGTTTTCATCCTTTGCCCAAGAAAATTTGATTGATGAAATGCACACGTTTATCGCACCGATTGCGATGGGAAGCGGTTTGCACACGTTCTCGTCACTTTCAACGCCTTCACTGAACGCTGCGAAAAAATTTGATATTAAAAGCGTTACCTCGGTCGGAACCGATGTCTATATTGTTTCAACCCGCCGTCCGGCTTGAGGCTTCTTGGGGGACTTCCCACAATCTTCTAACTTTGAAATTATCCGAACATTACCATTGATGCTTTATGTGTAGATTTCTTGCCTACATCGGACCGCCAGTTTTAGCGGAAGACTTGCTTTATAAGCCAAAATTCTCTCTCATCGTTGCCCAGACAATGCAAGCCGAGGAAATGTCGGTTGCCGTCAATGGTGACGGTTTTGGGCTTGGCTGGTACGTTCCTGAACTCGACCCAATGCCATGTGTCTTCCGCAGTGTCAAGCCCGCATGGAGCGACATGAATCTGCGAAATTTGGCAAAAAAAGTCTCGTCGCCGCTTATTTTTGCCCATGTCCGTGCGGCATCGCCCGGCTCAATGGTGGAAGAAGTTAATTCCCACCCATTCCAATGCGGTAAACTCATGTTTATGCACAACGGCATGGTGGGTGAGTTCGGCAAGATTCGCCGCCCGATTTTGCGCCGTTTGAACGATGTGGCTTATGATGCCGTTATGGGTTCAACTGATTCAGAACATTTGTTCGGTTTGCTTTTGAATCATATCGAAGACCCAAGTGGCGACGTTACAACGGACGATATGGTCTATGCGATGAACAAAATGCTCGACGATTTTGCGGAAATACACGCGGAAAATGGCTTAAAAAAACACGCATACCTGAACCTTGCCGTCACAAACGGCAAAAGTATTGTCGCAACGCGCTACACGACCAATCAACTCGTGCAGCCTTCGTCGCTATATTATATGTATGGCAAAGAATACCACTGCCGCGACGGTGAGTGTCGTATGGAGCCGTTCGACGGACAGCCATCTTCGATTATTATTGCCTCGGAACCGTTCACACTGCGCCGTTCAGATTGGATGAAGGTCGAGCGCAATGCGATGATGATTATTGATGAAAAATTAGGGCTTCGTTTCCAAAGCATCGAACTTCCGATTGAAAAACTTGTTCCAGCAGACAGTTATTAAATATTAAACAACAAGATTGTTGAAGAAAGCCACCGTGCAGCGCAGCAATGGATAAGCCATGAAGCGTTCTCGGTGGCTTTTTCTTCGTAACTATATCCATTGATATTCTCATGTCAACTCGTTCTGTTCGTATTGTGGTATTGTCCGTGATTGGATTGCTCTTTGTGTTTTCGCTTGCAACGTTGACCGTGCGGTCGGTTGCGGGTGATGAATTTGCGATGTATTGGTCCGCAGAACAAACGCCGAAGGTTATCAACGAGCTGTACCTTTCGCCGCCGAAAGAGAACAATCCGCCCGGATGCCCGCTCATTCTACATTATTGGGGAATAGTCTTTGGTTATGGCGATGCGTCGTTGCGCTTGTTTTCCACGCTTGTGCTGGCATTAGCTTTGGGAGCGCTTTGGAAGGTCGTGGAATTACTTGCAAAACGCAACACCGACGAACAGCGCTGGACAATATTCTTGCTTGCTGCTACCACGCCAACGGTCTGGATGGCGGCGAATTTTGCACGGTATCAAGCGTTGGCAATGCTTCTAAGCCTGACGGCGCTGTATTGCTATTTACGATGGATTCAATACGATAATGAAGAAACGAATAAAAATTCTGCAACCCCACAACCACGCTGGATAGTGGGTTACGCTCTTGCAATCTCGTTGCTATTTTATATTCACTACCTTCCGGCAGCAACACTCGCGCTGTGTGCGGGGCTTCATTACCTTTTAACCATTCGCGGAAAGAGTATGCGTACAGTAGCAATCTGGGCTGTGGCGCAAGTAGCAATTTTGCTGGTGATTATCCCACTTGTAGCAGCGATTTTGTCTGTGTCTTCCGGCGCAGACGTGACGGGCGGACGCTCGAAATTGCTGGCGTTTCCCGTGTTTATTGTGGCAACGCTATACGGCGTGATGAACGGCGCAGTGCTGCTGCCGTGGTGGTTTTGGGCGAGCGTTCCAACATTCGGGGTGTTGAGTATATTGCTCATAAAGTCCATGAACAAAACTGTGTTGCTGAATAATATCGGCATCATGCTCGTTGTAATGCCGATTGTGGTAATTTCCGCTGTTGCTGCAAAGATGTATCCCGCACAGCCCGTATTTTTGTTTCCTTCCATTCAGCGTTTATCGTATTTTGCGCCATTTGTGTGGGTGTTTTTGGGAATGGCGCTTTTTCGCATCAAACAAAAGCGCCTACGAATGGCACTGGTAGTGGTGATGGTAGCGTGTAATGTGTTCGCCGTTACGATATGGAATTTGAACATTCCTGCCGTACAACACACGCCGCCGCTTCGGGAAATTGCCGAAGCCATTCGCACAATCACGCCGAATGCCGCGCAGACTGTCGTACTCCACCCCATTGGCTATGGTTATGGCAAAATGGGCGTTGGGCTGATTGACTCTACCACAACAACCGCTATGCACTACAATCTGCCCGCATACCGTTCGTACGTGCTGAATGAAACGGACATCGGCTTTATCATGACCGCAGACTCGTGCAAGAAGATGATTCAAGAGGCGCAAGCCGCAGGTGTAACAAATTTTTGGCTCGTGCAGCGCAACCGCTACCCCACAAATTCGCGGACTTTTGGGAAAACCTTGCAAGAGGCGGGTTTTGCGCTCAAGGCGGAACAACTGTTGCAGCAACAAGCAGCGTTCGATGTGTGGTTCAAAACGCAACTGCTCAAACGTGGCTTTGCTGGGGCGAACGACAAGGACGACCTTCCGCAGCAATACCTTTACACGCTACGTTGGTTCTCGCGGGATGGTTCTCCAACGAAGCCGTAATGCCTTGATTACCGCGTGAAATGTTTGAATTTTTTTGTAGATTGGTCACGACAAGAGAAGCCAAAATTGACGCTCGCTCTTTTATCCATTTGTCCCTGACACTATGCGGAATTTCGTTGTATTTTTTGCCTGCGCCGCTCTGTTGCTTGTCTGTGGGCAAACACACGCACAAGTTCGGAATACAAACGCTGTGAATACTGCTGCCGCTGATACTGTTGTGGTGCAGACCGCCCGCAATAATGTGTATTTGGAGATTTTAGGAAGTGCCGTTGTCGGTTCATTTAATTAATTATGAACGAATGGTTTCTGAATCTAATTGCCTGAGAATAGGATTGTTACTCATTCCTTTCAGCTCCCATGCAATTTTTACTGGAACCACATCATTCAGTACTCTCATTGGCAAAAAACAACATAAATTAGAATTGGGTGGCGGAGTATCACTCGTTGCATTGACTGATGTTGCAGCTTCTGGTGTTATCGTAGCCGGAATTGTCGGCTATCGTTATCAGCCTCTGAACGGCGGTTTTCTTTTTCGTGTTACATTCACACCCTTCATTGCTAGCAATGGTTATGGTTTGCCGTGGGGCGGCATAAGTTTCGGCTGGAATTTTTGAGCAAACACAAACAACGTAAACAATCTTCTCAACATTTGATGGAAACTGCATAATGGATACATTGATTCTTCTCGTTCCGCTTCTTCCGCTTGTCGGGTTTGCGCTTTTGGGATTGTTTGGTAAACAGCTTGCCTATCTTGACAACGGCGAGGGCATGATTGGTTCACTTGCCAGCGCGACGGTGGGAGCGTCGTTTTTGATTGCGCTTTATGTGTTCGTGCAAATGGCTTCCGGTGCGGTCGCACCGCAAACGGTGAGCCTGTTTACATGGATTCACGCCGGCAGTTTTTCGATTGACCTTGCGTACAAAGTTGACCAGCTTTCCGTGCTGTTCACGCTTATTATCACGGGCGTAGGCTTTTTGATTCACGTGTATTCCATCGGCTATATGCACGGCGACCAGAGCTTTTTTCGGTTTTTCACCTATCTGAATTTGTTCATCTTTATGATGCTGAACCTCGTGCTGGCGGATAATTACGTTGTCACATTTTTGGGTTGGGAGGGCGTGGGATTGTCGTCGTATTTGCTAATTGGCTTTTGGTACGACCGTAAATTTGACGGTGTAAGCATCATCTGGACGGGCGACGCGGCAAAAAAAGCATTCATCTTCAACCGTATAGGCGACTTCGGCATGTTGTTGGCGATGTTCACGATATATGCGATGTTCGGCACACTCCGCTACGACGAGGTGAATACACTCGCACTCGCCTCGAACGCAAGCGGTTTTTTTCCGAACGGCTCTGCGTATAGTGTTGGGATTATCACGGCGGTAGCGCTATTGCTGTTTTTGGGCTGCACGGGTAAGTCGGCGCAGATACCGCTTTTTGTGTGGTTGCCAGACGCTATGGCGGGTCCAACGCCTGTTTCGGCGCTGATTCACGCGGCAACGATGGTTACGTCGGGAATTTTCCTGATAGCCCGCACTGCTCCTATCTTTGCGCTCTCACAAACTGCCATGACGACCGTTGCGGTGATTGGCGTGGCTACGGCGCTGCTGGCGGCAACGATGGGTTTAGTTCAAAACGACATCAAAAAAGTATTAGCGTATTCCACCGTGAGCCAGCTTGGATTTATGTTCGCTGCGCTTGGCGTTGGGGCTTACACGGCGGCGGTGTTTCACGTGATGACGCACGCTTTCTTCAAAGCCTGTCTGTTCCTTGGTTCTGGCTCGGTGATTCACGGAATGCACGAAGAACAAGATATTCAAAAAATGGGTGGGTTGAAACAATATATGCCCGTGACGTATCGTACGTTCTTGATCGCCTCCATTGCGATTTCTGGGATTGTGCCGTTTGCAGGCTTTTTTTCAAAGGACGAAATTCTTTGGAATGTGTTCGAGCATGGTTCTCCAGTATTGTGGGGATTGCTGGTTGTGGCGGCATTTTGCACAGCATTCTATATGTTCCGCCTTGTCCACCTGACGTTTAGCGGTCAAGAGCGCTTCGACACACATCATACCCATCCGCACGAGTCGCCAAAAACAATGACCGTTCCTCTTATGATATTGGCATTTTTGTCGGTAGTGGGTGGTTTGGTGGGAATCCCTCATGCGCTTGGGCATCCGCTGCACGTGGGCAATTGGATAGAGCATTGGCTCGAACCCGTTTTTTCGGCGGCAAATAACCAGCTTGGGCGGGTGAGCGGTGGGGAAATTCATTCTATAGAATATGTGTTAATACTCGTATCGCTGGTGGTGGCAATAGCAGGTATTTTCTTGGCAACATCGCTGTACAAATCAGCATCCGTGCGTCCCGCAGAATTGGCAGAGAGTTTTTCTGGCGTGTACAATCTGCTCTGGCGGAAATATTTTATAGATGAATTTTATTATGGCGTAGTTTTTAATATGTTATCCAAGTTTTCCACAAGTGTTCTGTGGAAAACAGTGGAAAACAAGGTAGTGGACGGCGCAGTGAATGGTATTGCCGACGGCGTTGGTGGCGTATCGGGAGCAATTCGCACAGTACAAACAGGCATTGTGCAAAACTACGCATTTGTGATGGTGTTGGGGATAATTGCTATTATGACGTGGTTGTTATTGGGGTAAAAAAATAATACAATGGAACGGCAGTCATTTTTTGACATATTTTGATACTCCATGAAACCTCAACAAACCCTCAAACAACTCGTGGACTGGCGTGCCGTCGTGTTCGCTGGTGTGATAAGTGGTACGGTCTTTTTGGCACTCACGATGTGGCTTACGAACTCCGCTGTGGGAAGCGCATGGCTACTACCTCGTATCATAGCTTCGGTTGTGATGGGCGAGCGTGTACTGCCGCCACCCGCAACATTTGATGCAGCGGTGTTTGGCATGTGTTTGTTAGTGCATCTGCCGATGTCTGTTGCTTTTGCGGCGCTTATCGCAACAGTATTGCACCGCTGGGGTTTGCTGGTTGGCGTGGTGGGAGGTGCGGCGTTTGGACTTGCGCTATACGCGGTGAATTTTTACACAATGTCTGCATGGTTTCCGCAATTTCTGATTGTTCGCGGTGGATTGTTGGTGGCAAGCCACGTTGTATTTGGTGCGCTTGCCGGAGGCATCTATGAATTGCTTGAAGTTGAAGAGTTTGTTTCGGTTGAAGAATAGTCAATGACAAACTCAGTGACAAACTTTTATGCTGAACACTTCCCACTCAACACTTAAATCTATTACGACCATGAACGGACAAGACCTTTTTTCTCGTGCAATGCCGCTTTCCACTCGTCCGAGCGGCGGTGGTTTGGGAATGCGCCTTCTTATCGGGCTGTTTGTAGCGGGCGGGGCTATATTTTCGTACCTCAATTCTTCGTCGGTGAATACCATCACAGGCGAAACACAGCACGTGAAAATTTCGCCTGAGCAAGAAATTGCGATTGGCTTGCAGTCTGCCCCGCAGATGGCGGCGCAGTATGGCGGTCTCGCGGCTGACCCAAAAGCACAAGCTCTGGTGGACGCTATCGGCAAACATCTTGTGCGAGGCAACGCCGCTATTGCTCAAAGTGGCTATCCGATAGAATGTCATGCGCTGGCGGACGAAAAAACGATTAACGCTTTTGCGCTTCCGGGCGGACAGACGTTTATCACGATGGCGTTGCTGCGACGGTTGGAGAGCGAAGGACAGATTGCTGGCGTGTTGGGGCATGAAATTGGTCATGTTGTAGCAAGGCACAGCGCACAGCAAATGGCGCAACAAGAACTCACCCAAGGTTTGACGGGAGCGGCGGTGATGGCGACCTACGACCCAGATAATCCCAACACTCAGCACAGCGCACAAGTAGCAATGATGATTGGCAATTTGGTAAACACAAAATACGGACGTGACGATGAACTGGAAGCCGATCGCCTTGGGGTGAAATTTATGAGTGAAGCCGGCTACGACCCACGGAGCATGATTCGCGTGATGGAAATTTTGGCAGAATCTTCTGGCGGCGGGCAGCGGCAGCCGGAATTTCTCAGCACACATCCGAACCCCGAAAACCGCATCGGGCGCATCAAAGAAGCTATTCAGAAATATTTTCCGAATGGTGTTCCCAAAGGCTTGAAGCCGTAAATGTGCATAGTACCTCAAGCATTTGTGATAATGTTGAACTGGGCGTTTGTTATGAAGTGGT
>JANYIG010000322.1 GCA_025358765.1 Candidatus Kapaibacterium sp. | reverse complement strand
GATAAATTCCTGAAAACCGCATCAAACCTTACGCGCAAGAACCCCACTCAATCTCCCCTTATAAGGGGAGAAGCAAGACGTGAAGCGGCTTGCAGAGGGGTGATGCGCTTGAGGGTAGTCAAGGTTATCTAAACTTAAACTGAAGGAAAGCGAACAATAAATGTGAAATAATGACGATGCAAGCTCATGGAAATTTCCCGTTGGTGAAGGCGCAAAAATTCGTTAATTTTGTGGCTTGGTTATTTTTACGATAATTTTTCTGGTCTATGAGTTTCGTCAGCGCTTTGCCAACAACTTCGCCAACAAATGGTACGCATGTATCCGTCGCTTCACCTGTCGTGAAGCCACTTGCAGTTGTTATTCTTGCTGCTGGCAAGGGGACGCGCATGAACAATCCCGACAAAGCGAAAGTGATGTTCGAGCTTGCCGGTGTACCGATGATTGATTACGTCATACAGCAAGCATTAACACTTGCTCCGGAGCGCATCGTTGTGGTAGTTGGCTTTCAGAAACAATCCGTTATGGATTATTTACAATCACGATTTGCGGGATTGTTGACATTCGCACATCAGGATCAGCAACTCGGCACCGGACATGCTGTTCAGCAATCGCACGAGGCGCTTGTAGGCTTCACGGGTAATGTGTTGATTCTCTCTGGCGATGTGCCGCTTCTCAGGAAATCTACCGTTCAAGCATTCGCCAGAGCGCATGAACAGGCTCATGCAACAGTTTCTGTTTTAACAGTGGATGCACCAAATCCTACTGGCTACGGGCGCATTGTTCGTGCGGCAGATGGAGCATTTGAGCGTATTGTGGAGCATAAGGATGCCAGCGAAGCGGAGCGTACCATTGCAGAAATCAACAGCGGCATTTATCTCGTTCATGCTCCATCGCTTTTTAGTGCGTTGGCGCAGGTCTCCAACACAAATGTTCAAGGCGAATATTATTTGACGGACATCATTAGTATTTTGCGTAGCACAAGTAAGACCGTCTATGCGTGGAAATGCGATATGTTCGAGGAAGTTCATGGTATCAATACCGTTGAGCAGTTAGAGCAAGCAACGGAGATCCTTCATGCGCTTGCCTGAAGTCAGTAAAAGAATTTCACGTTGTTTTTGTATTGTCCACTAAAAAACCATGATTTCAGCCGTCAATCATCTTGGTATCGCCGTGCGTGATTTAGAAAAAAGCATGGAGCTTTTTCGGACAATTTTCCGCGTGGAGTCGTTTCACCGTGAGGTTGTGGAGGAGCAAAAGGTTTCTATTGCATCATTCAAAATAGGCGATGTTTTAGTGGAACTTACTGCTCCAACGAGCGAAGATTCACCGATTGCTAAATTCCTCGACAAACGCGGTGAAGGCATTCATCACATTGCTTTTTCGGCAGATAATGTGAATGCCGAACTGTCGCGTCTTGCAGATGATGGCATCCAACTGATTGATGCAACTGCCAAACAAGGTGCTCACAATATGCTGATTGGTTTTCTGCATCCGAAAGCAACCAACGGCGTTTTGATGGAACTCTGCCAGCAACAATAAAAATTTTAGCAATGATAATTGCCACAATTTCGTACAATCGTTCTCGCACTTTCACAGTGTTTATAATTTACATTCTCATGGTTCAACAAAGGAGTAGCATAGCAATGAAACGTATCGTTGCCCTTCCTATCGTTCTTTTCACCCTGCTTGCTGTCAGCATCGTAAATATAGCAGCAGTCGCCCAAACCGCCGAAAAATCGGGCGGAAAGAAATCCACCAAAACCGCATCGAAAAAGAAAACGGTTCAGATGGAAAAATCAGCATCTCCAAGCATCTCAAAAGCTTTGGCGACGCTGGAAGAAATGAATAAGACCAAACCAATGGTGGAATCGTTAGAAGAAGCGCTCAAAGACCCCGAAAATGTGTATCGTTTGAATCTTAGCCAGCGTGAACTCACCAGCGTTTCGCCAGAAATCGGCAAACTTAAAAACCTCGCTGTCTTAAGTTTGTACGGCAATCAATTGACCTCACTTCCGACGGAGTTTGCCACACTGACGAACCTGCTGTCCTTGGATTTGGGCAAAAACCGATTCACCGAAGCTCCGAAAGAATTAGCAGGGCTGAAAAACTTAAAAGTGCTGTATTTGAGCCTTAATCAGATTACCAGCATTCCGCCAGCAATCTTCAAAATCAACAGTTTGGTGACCTTGGATGTTGCAGGGAATCAACTGCAAGCGATTCCGGCGGACATCGCTACCTTGCCGAACCTTATGGAACTCAATGCCCGTGTGAACCGTATCGAGACGCTTCCGCAAGCAATGACAAAAATGAAGCGCTTGACGGTTGTTCGTCTTGATATTAATCCGATTACGAACAAAGAGTCGAAAAGAATCAAGAAAATGTTGGAAAATACGGACGTTCGAGTTGCGTATTAATGCCTCTTGTCTAAGGACGTTTACAAGTGTCTGTTCCGCTCCACGCGATAATTGGTGAGGGACAGACTTTTTTATTCCACGAAAAGGCAGCGCAGCACGAAACACAGTTGCATAGTACGACAAAAACCGCCATATTTGAACTTTGTCTAAACCACGAACGTTTGATTCCATTATTTCGTATGAACACAGGGAGATAATCAATGCCAAACCTTATTCTGCTGCGCCATGGTCAATCAGCATGGAACCTTGAAAATCGCTTTACTGGCTGGGTTGACGTAGATTTATCGCCGCTTGGCGAACAGGAAGCTCGCAAAGCCGGCGAAGTTCTCAAGGATATTCAGATTGATCTGCTCTTTACATCTGTGCTTAAACGCGCTATGCGAACCGCAGAACTTGCGCTCGATGTTGCGGGAAAATCGGACATTCCGACGGAACGCGACCAAGCGCTCAACGAGCGTCATTACGGCGATTTGCAGGGTTTGAACAAAGATGATATTGGTCGTCAATACGGCGAAGCTCAACTCAAAATTTGGCGACGCAGTTACGACATCCCACCGCCAAATGGAGAGTCGCTGAAAGACACGCAAGAGCGCTGTATGCCCTATTATCACAACCATATTGCACCAAAGCTCCGTGAAGGCAAAAACGTGATGATTGCCGCACACGGAAATTCATTACGCTCAATTGCGATGTATTTAGATAATCTGACCAAAGAGCAAGTGCTCGAACTCAATATTCCAACGGGTATTCCGCTTTTGTACGAACTTGACAGCGATTTGAAGGTTTTGAGCAAACGCTATTTGGCGGAGTTTGCAGCATGAATCACTCTTACCGTCGGTCATTCGTTGTTGTTTGTTACTTGTTGCTCATTGCTTGCTGGTCGGTGCAGCTTGTCGGGCAATCTCCACAGGTGTCACAGCTACCGCAACCATCTATTAGTCCTGTGCTGGAGGCGATGAAGACAGAGCTTCAGCGTACAATGACGCAACTCAAAACAGAGCCTAATCCGCCGTATTTTATCTCGTACACCGTGACGGAAACCCGCTCAATGACGATTTCATCCTCGTTTGGTAAACTCCAGTACGAAGATTCAAGCCGTTCGCGGGTGCTGGACGTGGAAGTACGTGTGGGAAGTTATGACGTAGATAACAAACACCAGATTCGCGGCTCAAACTTTGAAGGTGGAACATTTTCGCGCGGGCTGTCCATACCGCTTGACGACGGGGTTCCGGCAATTCGCGCTGTTATTTGGTCAGCAACCGACCGTCAATACAAAAACGCTGCCGAACGTTATCTGAAAGTCGTTACCAATCGTGCGGTGAAGGTAAAAGAAGAGGATTTGTCTGCCGATTTCTCGAAAGAAAAACCACAGCAATACTACGAACCCATCAAAACATTCACTATTGACACTCCCATCTGGAAAGCGCGTCTGAACAGGCTTTCTGGTTTGTTTGCCGCGGATGCAAAATTGTATGATGGCGAGGTTTTTTTGCGAGCAGAAATCATTACGAAATTCCTCGTGACCAGCGAGGGTACAGAGCTTCAAACCAGCGAGCCGTTCGTACGCGTATTCGCTCAAGCCCGCACAAAGTCTGACGATGGGATGACATTGCCGTTGTACAAAAGTTATTTTGCATTCTCACCAGATTCCATTGCCTCGGAGGAGACCGTGCGAAAAGATATTGTTTCGATGATGACCGTATTGAAGCGCCTTCGCGCTGCGCCGCTTATGGAGACGTATTCTGGTCCGGCAATTCTCTCTGGCGAGGCATCGGGCGTATTTTTTCACGAGATTTTTGGGCATCGGATTGAAGGGCATCGCCAGAAGGATGTAAATTCGAGCCAAACGTTCAAAAATCTTGTCGGCGAGAAGATTCTGCCGGATTTTGTGGATGTCGTGTTCGACCCATCCATTCGTTCGCTGCGTGGTGAGAGTGTTTCTGGCTTTTACAAATTTGATGACGAAGGCGTGATGGGACAAAAAGTAACCGCCGTGAAAAATGGTGTGTTTCGGGAGTTTCTGATGTCGCGTTCGCCGATTGAAAATTTCTCGAACTCCAATGGTCACGGGCGGAAGCAAGCAAATTATCCTGTTGTGTCGCGTCAATCAAATCTTGTCGTGCAAGCCTCGAAAACTGTTCCCTTCGACACGCTCAAAGTGTTATTACGCCGCGAGTGTAAAAAGCAAAATAAGGATTATGGTTTGTATTTCGTGGAAATTCAGGGAGGGTTCACCTATACAAGCCGTACCATTCCGAATGCGTTCAATGTTCTACCTCTCGTCGTCTATAAAATCTTTGCTGATGGTCGTCCCGATGAATTGGTACGTGGCGTGGATTTGATTGGAACGCCTTTAACAACATTTAAGCAAATTACGGCTGCTGCGGATGATTTAGGTATTTTTAACGGTATTTGTGGCGCGGAATCTGGTAATGTTCCCGTATCGGCTTCGTCGCCAAGCCTATTTGTATCGGTGATTGAAGCACAGAAAAAAGCCAAATCCCAAGCAAAACCGCCCATCTTGAGTTCGCCGTTCGATGCGGTGGAGCAAGGGAATTAAGAATCCGATAATGAATAACAGACGATTAACAATGAATGGAACTCATCGAACGAATCCGTTTGCTATGCGATTTTTGATAGTGCTTGCCACATTGTGCGTTGTGAATGGAATTTCTTTATATGCTCAGAGCGTGAAATTTCGCGCAACGCTTGACACCAATACAATTCTGATTGGTGGACAGACCGCTCTGCGCCTACAGGTAGAGTATCCATCGGGCGTAACGGTGATGTTTCCTGCTGTTGCTGATACGGTAGATAATCTGCGAAAAGTCGAGATCGTCGAACGCAGCCGAGTAGATTCAACAGCCGAACATGATGGTATTACACAACGTCAAAGCCTGATGATTACGGCATTTGATTCAGGTTCATATCAATTACCGCCGATAGCTTTGTTCTACCGCAAGGCGAGTGATACGACGTTGTACCGCATAGAATCGGAGCCGCTTGCGCTGAACGTCCGCACTATTAAAGTGGACACAGCGCAGGGATTGAAGGACATTAAAGCTCCGCTTGAGGTTCCGATTACGTTTGCAGAGCTTTTGCCCTATATTGCTGGTGGTGTTGCGGTTGTGGCGTTGATAGCCGCCGTTGCCTATTATATCCGCAAACGACGGTTGGAGCCGGATGCGGAACCGGAAATTATCGTGCCATCGCGCCCACCATTTGAAGTAGCACTTGAAGCTCTCGAAGCCCTCAAACAGGAACGTGTATGGCAGCAGGGAGGTGCTGACAGCGCCAAAGAATACCACACACAACTCACTGATATTCTCCGTGTGTATGTTGAACGCTCATTCGGCGTGAAAGCAATGGAAGCTACGTCTGACGAAATTTTACAACAGTACCGCACAAGCCTGAAACCATCGTATGTACCGCCCGGAACGTCGGAGCTTTTGCGGTTTGTATTAGAACAGGCAGATTTGGTGAAATTTGCCCGTTTGCAACCAACACCAGACGACCACGAAAAATCGTGGAATGTGGCGCGTGAGTTTGTGATCATTACCAAGCCTAGTGAGTCGTTCGACAACATGGAAACCGCCTCTGTTGCTGCTTTATCACAAGAAATCGCGCCACGCACATCTCATCATAACGACACATCACAAGTATAAGGGAACCACGATGCCGTCAGGATTTACGCTATTTGGTTTTAGCTTCGCACAGCCGCAATTTTTTGTACTTCTGCTGGTGCTGCCCTTGCTTGGCTATCGTTATTGGCGCAAGCGTGATGTGGTTGTCGGGAATATACGTGTTTCCACGACGGCAGGATTCGCAACACTCAAACCCACGTGGCGACAGCGTTTGCGTCATGCGCTCTTTGCACTACGAATATGCTCTTTGTTATTGCTTATTCTTGCATTGGCACGCCCGCAATCCAGCTCTAAAGCGCAGAATGTAGAAACCGAAGGTATTGACATTGTGCTTGCGATGGATGTTTCTGGCTCCATGCTGGCAGAAGATTTTAAGCCTAATCGCATTGAAGCGGCAAAACGTGTGGCTATGGAGTTTGTAGAATCACGAACCACCGACCGCATCGGGTTAGTGGTGTTTAGCGGCGAGAGCTTCACGCAATGCCCGCTCACAACGGATCACGATGTTCTCAAAACACTTTTTGCTGCTATCAAAAGTGGTATGGTGGCTGATGGCACTGCTATTGGCTTAGGTTTAAGCAATGCCATCAATCGCTTGAAAGATAGCCCCACAAAAAGCAAAGTCGTGATCCTACTCACCGATGGCGTGAACAATGCTGGTTCCATTGCCCCGCTTACAGCTGCAGAGATTGCTAAGACGTTTGGCATTCGCGTGTACACGATTGGCGTGGGAACGCGGGGATTTGCGCCGTATCCCGTGCAAACACCATTTGGTGTGCAGTATCAGAATATGGAAGTGCAGATAGACGAAGATGTAATGCAAAAAATCTCTACAATGACGAACGGCAAGTATTTCCGCGCTACCAACAACACAAAGCTCCAAGAAATCTACCGTGAAATTGACCAACTCGAAAAAACAAAGGTCTCCGTCACGGAGTTTCGCCGTTATTCTGAAGAATTCTTCCCGTTCGCCTTTGCCGCCGCGTTGCTATTTGTGATAGAGATTCTGCTTCGTTACACGTGGTTTCGCAGTATTCCTTGAAGGGCGCTCCACAACTCAATTCTTCATTTTTCATTCTCAATTATTCCTATCCAACTGTCCCAACCGCGGGTTTACCACAGAGTTAAAGATAGAGCCAAAAGTGTAATTTATTCCGATATAGGTATTGTAGAAAAACGAGGTGGGGAGCTGCCTACCGCCCAGAAGCACCGTGCTTTGGTCTGCCTCCGATTTCGGCAAGTAAATTTGATTGTTCACGATAGATGCCCCGCCTTGAATCTCGATGGACAAGCCCTCTACAATCCGCAAATTCAAGTAGGCGCGAATATCAAGGCGGTTTTGTTCCATCTTATCCATAAACGTAAGCCCCTGCACCGTAGCATTGATACTTCCCCACGGTTGATTGACATCCACAACCGCCGATAAACGTTGGAACATCCGCCCCTCACTCATTTTATCCAACTGCGTTATTTCGATGTAATTGAACTGATTAAAGCCAAATTCATAGACAAAACGCACCTGGCGACGCGTGTTCTCGGAAAATGGATAAATATTATACTCCAGCGCCGGAGCAATCCGGTGCGAGAGATTGATGTTGCGGAATACCGAGTGTTCACCAAAATAAACCACCCCAAGCGACCAGTGTTCACCAAGGCTTTTGGCATACAATCCCTGCATTCCATAACTTTCCGTGACAACAGTGACAGACGTATCGAGCTCAAAATGTGTCCGATTTCGTGAAAAATAGGGGGCGATAATAATTTTGGAATCGTCCGTAATACGGCGAATGTTCATGTTGGTGTTTAACCACGCAGATTGGCGATTGCTCTCACCCTCAAAATAACCGTTCAACGCTATGCTAAAAACCCAATAATCCCACGGGTCAGATTGTTTGGTGAGTGCGGCTTGGTCACGTTTTTGGAACTCTACTGTTACTTGATTGCGAAACTCAGTTTTCAGGATGTATGGCGTAAGCCCACGTTTTAACGTTTTTACAAGTTCGCTACGCACCATATCGTCGGTGCTGCCCGGCTGTGTGGTGAATTTGAGCGTATCGTTCATGTTTGCAAACGCATTTTGCCCGATAAGCGTAAGGGTATATTGCAGCCCCCCGTTGGAGCTTTCCTGACGAATGATAAGAAGTTGGATATCCGCTTGAAACCTATCACGCACAAAATCAAACACCGACAATTCCGTTTTGACATAATCCTCGTAGCACCACCACCCGCTACAATTGATAAAGACCTTCGGGCGATTTGTGGATGGTATATTGGTGGTTGAGTCTTTTGTTGGTTCTTGGGCAACAAGCGTAGAAACGCTCAGACTGATTGCAGCAGCACAGAGGTACAAACAAAAGCGGGAAAGATGGTTAAAGATAAATTTCATAGTGTATATCCTTGATTGCGGATTAGTACGAATGGTTTCGTAATTTATACGAAAGGCTTCGTATAAAAGTTTCACGGCGACTCATTATTTGTGATGGAAAATGCTCTGCTTTCTTGAACTCGTTGTCAATCCTTGAACACACTGTCAATATCAAGAATTTCGTAACGTTCCCAGCCGATTTCGTCAAAATGCCACCACTCAGTTTTTAGCCCACTAAAACCGTGTTTTTCCATAACGCTTTGAAGTAGCGTACGATTGCGGAGTGCTTCATCAGAAATATCTTTTGTGGCAGTGCGCCACGCTTTTTCGGTGAAATCATCAAATGCTGTTGGCATAAGTAATTCAGTTCCATCGGCGCGAACGAGTGTGATGTCCACTGCCGCGCCGCGATTGTGCCGTGAACCTTTCGTGGGATTGGCTACGTAGTTTTCGTCGGGCATAATCGCCCACATCTTTTTTTGCACAGAAAGTGGTCGGTAGCCGTCGTAGATTTTTAACCCCAATCCTTGCGTTTCGAGTTCTTGCTGCACCTTGTCCAATTTTACTGCCACTGAGCGCCGTACAAAGCAGATTTTACCGGATGGGTAGAGTTTTTGGTTAGCAAAATTATTGAGCGTAGCATAACGAATGTCAATGTGGATATGCGGATTCACCTGTTGAATGCTCACCAAATCCGCATCGGCGCTGGGCTTCGAGGACGCACAGGCAACAATCCACACGATGGAAAAGCAAAGAAAAACAGCCGCCGCAGTGGACAACAATATTGTTTTTCGTCGTTCGTGTGTCAGTAAGATCATAGAACCTCCTAAAAAGAACAGGGTGATTGTGTACATATACGCAATCACCCTGTTTTATTTGAATGGTATTCGATCGGTTAGACGTATATCAATATATTCGTCTTATTTCACTTCGAGCAATTCAACCTCAAACACTAATGTTTGGTTCGGTCCGATGCTCGGCGGACCTTGTGCGCCATACGCAAGTTCTGCGGGGATAAAGAGCTGCCATTTGTCGCCAGCTTTCATCAGCTTCAGCGCTTCTGTCCAGCCTTTGATAACTTGACTACAGCCAAATTCAGCCGGCTCGTTGCGTTTATAAGAGCTGTCGAACTCGGTGCCATCAATAAGCGTTCCTTTATAGTGAACTTTTACTGTTGAGGCATCCGTCGGCGTAGCACCTGTGCCGGATTTGATGATTTTGTATTGCAAGCCGGTTGCTGTTGTTTTTACGTCCGGCTGTTTTTTGTTATTTGCAAGGAATTCTTCACCTTTTTTCTTGTTTTCCTCGCCCTGCTTCGAAGTTTTTTCCTGTTGTTTTGCCATCATCTCGCCTTGCCAAGTCGTAATTACTTTTTGGATTTGCTCCTCAGTCAGTTGTGCCTTGCCATTTGTTCCCATCGCGTCTTTCATACCCGCAGTCATCATGTTTACGTCAAGGTCTAATCCTTGTTTTTTCATATTCTGTCCGTTCATCACGCCGATAGAATAACTGACCGAATCTTGCTTGGTTTTGAGTTTCACACGCTGTTGCGAGTTGGATTCACACGCACAGAGCGAAAAGCATAGAACAGCACTTAATACAAAAAATCGCATAAATACTCCGATAGTGAAGAAATAATAAAGAAATGATATGTTGCCATTTGGCGGTAGTCACTCGTCATCAGGGGTAAGAATCGTACCCTCATGACAAATGGCGAGCGACAAATGACGATAGTTTTATATATATTTTTATCTGCTTATTTGTCGCTAATAATAAACGGCGCACCACCTTTGCCACCCATGATAATCACTTTTGCGTTCGGCGAGTTAGCAATCTCTTTTTGCGCTTTAATCATCTCGTATTGCAATACTTTATCCGAAAGCACCGCGCTCATAATCGCTTGCCCGTCTGCAATGCCCTTTGCCTCGACGCGCTTGAGCTCCGCTTCCTGACGACCTTTTGCAAGAACGTATTCCATGCGTTGCGCGTCTTGAATCGCGGTGATTTTGCGTTCAATACTTTCCTTTACCGATTGCGGAAGCGAGATATTGCGAACAAGTAATTGTTCCAAAACAAAGCCACGTTCACGGAAATCCTGCTCAATAGATGCTTTAATGCTGTTCTGGAAATTTTCGCGTTGAAGCGAGTACAAATCCACAGCACTGTACTTAACAGCACTCTCGCGGATGCGTGTGCGGGTAATCGGGCGAACAACTTTGTCCTCAAAATTCTCGCCAATTTCGCGGATAATACGCGGTGACTGCGTAGGGTTCACGCGGTATAACACTGTTAGGTCAAGGCTCACTTCCAAACCGTCTGCCGCCAGCACACGAATGGCATCATCACCTGTTTTTTTGCCTTCGTCGGAAACGCTGGACATTGTGTAGTTTTGAGTTTGTGTGGAAATTTCAATCACACTTACGAGTGGATTCACCGTGTTTAAGCCCTCGTACAAAACATTGTCCTCTACTTTACCAAAGAGCTTTTGAACACCGATATGACCTGCGTCTATTTGTTTAAACGTGGACGTACTGCTGCCTAACACAACCAACGCCAAGCCAGCCAGAATAAGAATTCTCCGCAAACGGCGTACTGCCTCGCCGCCAAAAAATGCTGCTAAAAGCAGGGTGATACCGAGAAGAAGTGCAAAAAACATAGAGGTATCCTTCCGACGATGGTTTGACAAGCTCGCTATGGATTACGGTTTTCACCCTGAGCCTGCCGAAAGGATGAGTGTTATCAAGAAATGCCAATCTGTATCTAAATCACTTGAATCGTGTTTGCCCGCAACCAGCCAACGCTGCCGTCAGCAATGCGAATTTTTTTTCACTCGCCGAGCGGCTCGATAATTTCTACTTTTGTGTCCTCGTGCAGCACGAATAAATCCTTAGAATCTTCTTGTGGAGCGCTTTTGACGGGAACGCTCGCCGTAAATACGATTGCGCTACCGTCGCTCGTCATCA
>JANYIG010000319.1 GCA_025358765.1 Candidatus Kapaibacterium sp. | reverse complement strand
TCCCCTTATAAGGGGAGAAGCAAGACGTAACACGTCTTCGTGGCGGCTTGCAGAGGGGTGATGCGCTTGAGGGTAGTCAAGGTTATCTAAACTTAAAATTCTTAATTCTCTCCAATGATTCTTTTTTCCAACCATGAGCTTGCCCAACGCCTCGAAGGCGTAGAAGTTTTTAATCAAGAGCAATACGCACTCACGCACAAACAATTCCATCCCGAATCCGACGTGGCATACAAACGTGTTGGGAGCGGATCGGCATTATTTGCTGGCGCGGATTCGCCCGTCACGCAATCGTTCGGGATGGGATTAGACGGCGTGGTGGACGAAGTACAAATGCTTGCATTGGAAGAATTTTACCGTGAACACGGTGCTCCTGTGAATATCGAAGTCTCTCATCTGGCGGATATGAGTCTTTTTACTTTGTTATGCGAACGCGGCTACACCATCATCGAACTTTCCACTGTCCTTCTCCGAGCGATTTCCCTTGATGATGTGATGCCGCAGATGCCGAAAAATGTAGCAATACGAGCTACCCGTGCAGACGAGACGGAAAGCCTTGCACGGACGATTGCTGCTGGATTTTTGGAAAGCGACGATGCGAGTGCCGTGCCGCCAGAGTTTGTTGGAATGTTTACGTCATGGTTTCAACAGCCGAATGTGATGTGTTTCGCTGCGGAGGCAGAGGGCGCATTTGTCGCTGGCGGCTCAATGTACATGCCCAATGGAGTAGCAGTGATGGGCGGAGCAAGCACATTGCCGAGTTCGCGTGGGCGTGGCTTGCAAAGCGCTCTTGTGGGCGCACGATTGCGTCAAGCTGTGTTGTCAGGTTGCGAGTTGGCAATGGTTATTACCCAGCCCGGAAGCACTTCGCAGCGCAATATGGAAAAACAGGGCTTCCGTGTGATGTACGCTCGCACGAAGTTTCAGAAAACGTGGTAATATCATCTGTGTTTTGTAACTTTGCAGCATATATTTTAATATTATATTTCGACTGAATCACAAACCATTTTTATGGCATACGATTACTTCTCGTCTGGTGAATTTGCTTCCAAATCTCGCCGCACCATTTTTTATGCTGCGATTGCGCTGATTGGAGCGCTCTATGTTGGGCGCTTAGTCCAGTTGCAAATTCTCGAAGGCGAAAAATACAAATCGCAGACCGAGGCGCAAGCCATTAAACAAATTATCAAAGATCCTGTACGCGGTGCTGTGTATGACCGCAATGGTGCGCTCCTTGTGCATAATGTTCCTGCCTTCTCCGTTAGCGTCACGCCGTCCGAGTTTGATATATCTACCGTTGGCTTTCTGGCAGCACTCTGCGGTATAGATGAGACAGAACTCAAGGATAAAGTTGAACGCTACCGCAAAATTTCACCCGTCACTCCCGTGAAGGTTTTTCGTGACGCTGGTGATTCGATTATTGCCGTGATTGAGGAGAATCGTGAGTTCCTGCGCGGTGTGAGCGTGACACCAGAATCTAAACGTATTTATGATTACAAAGGCAATTCCGCCCATTTGTTCGGCTACACACGGGAAATCACCGAAGAGCAGTTGAAAAATGTGGGCAATTCCTACCGACCGGGTGATATGATTGGTATGTCTGGTATTGAATCGAGCTATGAAAGCTTTCTCTGCGGCAAAAAAGGCATTGAACATTCTGCCGTGAATGTGCGTGGCGAGAAGGTAGCGAGCTTTATTGACGGCAAAAATGATACCGACCCCGAAGATGGATTTAATCTGAACCTCGGCATTGATATGCGATTGCAGCACTATGTGGATTCGCTCATGAGCAAGCATCGGGGTGCTGTGGTGGCGATTGACCCGAATAACGGTGAAATCTTGTCGCTCATAAGCAAACCAGATTATGACCCACGCCTTTTTAGCGGTCATGCTTCGTCGGAAGCAATTCAGGCAATCTATGATGATACCACGCGCCCGATGTTCAACCGAGCAACAATGACGAACTATCCGCCAGGTTCCACATGGAAAATGTTGATGGCGCTGGCGTGTTTGCAAGAAGGAATCATTACCGATAACTCAACCTTGTTTTGTCCAGAATGGTTTATTTTCGGTACAGGCAAGTTCCACTCGCATGGCGTGGGCAATTTGGATGTACGCCGTGCGTTGCAAGTTTCCTCGAACTCCTTTTTCTATCAATTAGGCTTGAAGCTCGGGACAAAACGGTTTACTAAGTACGGACAGATGTTCGGCTTTGGGGAACGCTCCGGTTCTGATCTACCATCAGGTGAGGAGGGAAAGGGCGTTCTGCCTTCGGAGGAATACATGAACAAGCGGCGCGGCAAAAACGGTTGGGGTGAAGGCTCATTAGTAAACTGGGGTATCGGGCAGGGTGAAATCGGCGTTACACCGCTTCAAATGGCTTCTTACACGGCAACGCTTGCCAACAAAGGAGTATGGAATCAGCCGCATATTGTGCGGTCGCTAACAGATAAACGAGCAGGCGTGGTGCGTCCATTAGAATATGCCTCACGGAAACTACCAATTGATGAGCACTATTTCGATGTTGTCCACGATGGAATGTTCGCCGTTGCTAATCAGCCGGGCGGGACCGCCTATTCAGACCTTGACCACAGCGGAACAATAAAATTGCTCGGTAAAACCGGAACCGCGCAAAATGCCCATGGCAAAGAGCACTCATGGTTTGTATGCTTTGCCCCGCGTGAAAAGCCCGTGATTGCTATCTGCGTGATGGTCGAGAATGCCGGTGCGGGCGCAACAGTGGCTGCACCAATCGCGCAAAAAGTTGTCGAGCACTATGTGTCACTTTTAGCTGTTTCACCAAAAAAACAAATTGATTCGGCAACAATTAATGCGCCGATTGCATCCATGCGGCGCTGAAGTAACAACAACATAAGCATAAAAAAGAACCGCCCGCTTTGAGAAGTATCTCGAAGCGGGCGGTTTTTTTATCCAGCTATGAAAAGAAGGCGCTGTGGTTAATGAGCAGTTTTGTGTTGGCTTTCCCACTCGTTCATACGACGTTCTAATGCAAGAATGCGGTCAGTGCTTGCAAGCCGAGCCAAATCATCTAATCGTTGATTCGTGCGTTGTTGTTCGATGTACAACAGTTTAATGCCGTCTCGCGTAGCATCCCGCAGTGAATCTATTTTTTGCTTCGTCTCATACTGCTCCTGCCGAATGCCACGTAGCTCTTGCAGCATATCTGCTAATAATGTTACTACTTCATTGCCTTCCATGCAATCCTCCGTTGGCATAACTTCTATGACGCGCCGTCACTTCTTCTGAGCAGCTTCGGCTTCTTTTTTTACATCGCGTTTTACATCCAAAATTGTGCGGCGAAGTTGTTCTTGGAACCGCGGCTCGAACACCAAGAATCGTGCGTACTGTGGCTCATCTAACACCGAGCGAAGCGATTTATACCGTTCAGAATAAGCAGTATAAAGCTGGGTACGTTTGTCGAGGGTTTGGTCAGTGAGTTGTTTGAGTTGGTCTGACGCAGATTTTTTCTGAATTGCTTGTTCAAGTTGGCGTATAGACTCGTTCAGCGCTTTTGTTGCTTCGTCCACTTTTTTTTGCTCTGCATTATAACGCACGAAAAATTTTTCTGCCATTTGTTCGTTCAAATCCAGCGTTTCTATGAGCTTGAGTTTTTTTAATTGTGCGATGCTCTGTTTTGCCTTGCCAGATGCAGGAGCATTTGGCGTAGCCGTTGCTGTCGCAGATGCTGGTTGGGGCTGTGGCTTTTGTTGTGCGTAAAGTCGCACAAACGCAGAATCATGGAGGACGACAAGGCTCCCTACTGCTACAAGTACTGTTGCGGCAATGCTGTGTATCCAACGTGGATGAATTTGTCTAATCATAGTTTTTATCGTTTTTATTGCCTTTGTCAACACGTCGTGATGGTTCATATTGTGATTACTCCCATCACATTTGAGTAAATATTGCCTGAACATCGCTGTCATCAACGTCGTCATCGTCAATATCTTGCAAGAGTGCTAAATCATTGTCCGTGTCATCACCATCGGCGGAAGACAAGGCTTTAAGCGTGTCGTGATCTATCAATCGGGCAGCGAGGAGCGATTCTTTTTCTGCGAGAACCCCGTTTATAGCGTCGTCCACCGTATGATCGGCAAGGGCAATATCCGCATCAGAGATACCATCGTTGAGCGATTCATCGTCGAAAATTAAACTTGCTTCGTGGGGACGAATCATATCGGCAAATGGCGAAGCCGAAGAACGGTGCATCAAATAATCGGTTGCGCCTTCGGGTAAAAGCATCACCATCACAGCAGACGCTGCGGCAAGAGCTGGCATCAGAAATCGGAAAAATTTCCACCGCCGCGCCGTTGCTACACGTTCAGCCATTAAGCGATTTTGCACGTGAACAGACAGATTTTTCAAGCGTTGTGCATGATTGCGCTCTGTGGCTTCCGTCTCAGTATCCACAATCGCAAACGCGGAACGCAATTCCTCTACATCCGTCATCAAATCAGGATATGTAGAAAGTGAATGTTCAAATTGAGCTTTTTCGAGTGCAGAAAGCTGGTCGAAAGCATAATCTGCGAGCAATTCTTCCATTTGTTGCCGCGAAAGCACTTCATTGCCTACGTTTGGCACGGAAGAAGTCTGAGGATTATCAGATGAATTCATAGCAATACGCTCCTTATCTCGTGCATCACAGCACGGTTGGCACGTTATGGGCGTGCGCTTTTCAACAGTTGAGCAATTTTTTTTGTTGCTTGAAAATAGTTTGCTTTCAATCCACCAACACTCGTTCCCGAAATCTGGGAAATCTCTTCATATGAAAGCTCGTCAAAATAGCGCATAATAAAAGTCTCGCGCTGTTTGTCAGGCAATTGTGCTAAAATACCTTGAAACCGTACCTCAAAATCGTTGTTTTCGGTCTCCTGCGCTGGTGTGTAGCCGTAGTCGGACGTAGATTCCTGGATGTCATCAATGCCGACAAACGTGCGAAGTTTTTCTTTACGCTTCATACCGGAGCAAACGTTCATCGTGATACGGTAAAGCCACGTAGAGACCGAGCTTTCACCGCGAAATGAGCGGATGCTTTTGAGTGCTTTAATAAACACCTCCTGTGCCGCGTCATATGCGTCGTCGGAGGATTTCAAATACCGAAGCGCCGTCGTATAGACGAACTTCTGGTATTTTCGCACGAAGTCGTTAGCAGCAACAGAATTGTTGTCGGTTGCTTCGCGCAGTGCGGTGAGTATTGCGTCGTCAGTATTCACAGAAAGAGCGTAACCCATTGTTGTTCAGTAAACAGCGTTGGCGAACTGAATTTACCTCTGTTTGATGCTGTGGTGCAGCAAAAAGGTTTAATCCGATTCCACCAAAGACACTCTTTCCTGTAAGATACACACGTTTGCCGAGAAAAAATATTTCTCATTGGATTAGCATGATTTTTAAATGTGATGGTACGATATTAGTGCAAAAAATAGTAG
>JANYIG010000273.1 GCA_025358765.1 Candidatus Kapaibacterium sp. | reverse complement strand
AAAAAATCAGAATCAAACTCAAGTCCTACGACCATAATTTGATTGACAAATCTGCAGAGCGTATTATTCGCACAGTAAAGCAAACGGGTGCGGTTATATCAGGTCCAATTCCTCTGCCGACCGAAAAGAAGGTGTATACGGTACTCCGTTCTCCGCACGTGGATAAAAAATCCCGCGAACAATTTGAGTCGCGTACTCATAAGCGTCTCATTGATATTCTAAACTCAACACCGAAAACAGTTGATTCCTTGATGCGTTTGGAGTTGCCTGCGGGTGTTGATGTTGAAATCAAAGTGTGAGACTTAAAAAAACTGAAACAGGAGAAGTACGAATATGAGTGTATTACTGGGTAGAAAAATCGGCATGACGAGCATTTTCAACGAAAATGGTGATTATGTTCCTTGCACGGTTATCGAAGCTGGTCCTTGCCCCGTTGTGCAAGTGCGCACGAAAGAAGTAGATGGCTATGAAGCTATCCAACTCGGCTTCGGGAATATTCCAGAACGGAAAGTTAATAAGCCTTTAGCAGGGCATTTTGCAAAAGCAAAGGTAGATTTTAAGCGTCATCTTCGAGAGTTTCGTGGTGTGAAAAAGCAACTTAGGCTCGGTGACGAAATTACAGTTGCAGATTTTGCAGAAGGAGATGAGTTAAAAGTCTCCGGTGATTCAAAGGGGCGTGGTTTTCAGGGTGTTGTGAAGCGTCACCACTTTGGCGGTGTAGGTATGACAACCCACGGTCAGTCTGATCGCCCTCGTGCTCCTGGCTCAATTGGCTCTTCATCGTATCCATCGCGCGTTTTTAAGGGTATGCGGATGGCGGGTAGAATGGGTGGGACCAGAATCACGGTTCGTAATTTGAAAGTTCTTCGTGTTATTCCTGAATCCAACCTTCTTATTGTGAAAGGTAGCATTCCAGGTGCTCCAAATACTATCGTTGAAATTGTGAAACTGTAAAGCTGTAAGGTGAAAAGAAATGAAAGTTGATGTTTACTCAAAAAGCGGTCAGGTTTCAGGTCAGATGGAATTGCCAGATGCAATTTTCAACATGGAGCCGCATGAACACGCAATGTATCTTGACGTACGCGCATATTTAGCTCATCAGCGTCAGGGTACGCACAAATCCAAAGAACGTGCAGAGGTGTCTGGCGGCGGTAAAAAGCCGTGGAAACAAAAAGGTCGCGGAACTGCTCGTGCAGGTAGTACTCGTTCTCCGCTTTGGGTTGGTGGTGGTACGGTGTTTGGACCAAGACCTCATGAATATAATCTTACTGTACCCAAAAAAGTAAAACGTTTGGCTCGTAAGTCAGCGTTAACACTTCGTCTGCGTGAAAGTAATTTTGTTGTTGTAGAAGATTTCGATGTCGCCGAAATCAAAACAAAGCAAGTTGCTGAACTTCTTAAAGCGCTTAAATTAGATGGGCAGAAAATACTGCATCTAATGCCTGCTGCTAATGAAAAATTGTATCTCTCGTGTCGTAATATTGATAGATTGACAACGGCTGCTGCCGATAAGGTCTCAACCTACGATATTTTAAGCAACAAGAAAATCCTCGTACACAAGAGTGCGATTGATGTGATTGTGAAAACCTTTGGAAGTGAGGCGTAGTACCATGTCAGTTCTTAAAAGACCAATTATCACAGAAAAAGCTACTAGCTTGAATGAGAGTCGTCAATACGTTTTCGAAGTGAGTGTTGATTCAAATAAAATTGAAATTCGTAAGGCGATTGAGAAGCAATTTAGTGTTAGTGTTAAAAGTGTACGTACGGTGAACCTACGCCGCAAGAGCAAGGTGCAAGCTACCCGTCGTGGTCGCTTCGCTGGAAAGACTGCTATGCGTAAAAAAGCATATGTGACCGTAAAAGAAGGTCAATCTATTGACATCGGCGCAGGCGCAAACGAGTAATTACGAAAAAATTCTTACGCTAACGTATCATCATGGCAATTCGCAAACTAAAACCGATTACTCCCGGTACGAGATTCTACTCAGTTAGTACGTTCGAGGAAGTAACAAAAACAACGCCAGAGAAATCTCTTCTGGCTCCGCTCAAAAAGTCGGGTGGTCGTAATAATACAGGTCGTATTACATCACGGCATCGCGGTGGTGGGCATAAGCGTCGTTATCGTATCATTGATTTCAAACGTAATAAGTTTGGTGTCAATGCAACAGTCGAAGCTATCGAATATGACCCGAATCGTTCATGTCGTATTGCACTTTTGAAATATGATGATGGCGAAAAGCGATATATTATTGCACCGAATGGTGTAAAAGTAGGGACTGTATTGCAGTCCGGTCCGAATGCCGAGATTCGAGATGGTAACGCTCTGCCAATGAGCAAGATTCCTGTAGGTTCGTTCATTCACAATGTTGAAATGAAACCAGGCAAAGGTGGTCAAATTGCTCGGAGCGCTGGCAATGCGGCGCAGCTTGTTGCTCGTGATGAGAAGTATGCTCAAGTGAAGCTCCCTTCCAGTGAAGTGCGGTTGATTCCGATTGGTTGTATAGCTACACTTGGTACGGTTGGTAATGCTGATCATGAGAATATTTCATATGGTAAAGCTGGTCGCATGATTTGGTTTGGAGTTCGTCCGCAAACGCGCGGTATGGCTATGAATCCTATTGATCACCCAATGGGTGGCGGTGAAGGGCGTTCGAAATCTGGCGGTGGTCGTCAGCACCCGCGTTCACCTTGGGGTCAGCTTGCGAAGGGGTTAAAGACGCGTAAAAAACGTAATACTTCTGACAAGTATATTGTTCGTCGCAGAGTGAAGTAATCTTGGGCATTTGATGTTGAGTCTTGGTTTTTTAGATAAAATAACTCAAGGCTGTGAAAAAAAAAGTCAACATATAGGATTCAAAATTCAGAATTAGAAAATCATGGCTCGTTCGCTTAAAAAAGGTCCTTTTATTAGTGTGAAGCTGCTGAAGAAAATTCGTGGTTTAAACGCTTCGAGTAAAAAAGTTGTTCTCAAAACATGGTCTCGTGCTTCGATGATTGCACCAGAGTTTGTTGGACACACGTTTGCGGTACACAATGGCAACAAGTTTATTCCGGTTTATGTGACAGAAAATATGGTTGGTCATAAACTTGGTGAATTTGCTCCAACACGGACATTCAAAGGGCATTCGGGTAATAGAAAAGATGGTAAAAAATAATTAAGGTGCTAAAGAAATGGCTACGACTAAAGCAAAAGCAACAAAACGATTCCTGCCTGGCTCGCCTCGCAAAATGCGCTTGATTGTTGACATGGTACGCGGTAAAAGCGTTTCTGATGCACTCGCACTGTTGCGCTTCAATACGAAGCACGCGGCACGTGAGGCAGAGCAAGTTCTTCGCTCGGCGTATGCAAATCTCGAACATAACAATGAGGACTTGCGTGTAGATACAAATAGTGCTGTCATTAGTGCAGCATATGTCAACCAAGGTCCAACATTGCGCCGGATTAGTCCGGCTCCAATGGGGCGTGCGTACAGAATTCGTAAGCGTACAAATCATATTACAATTGAAGTTTCCACTGTAAGTTAATTTATTCAGGAGAACTATTTTGGGTCAGAAAACTAACCCTATCGGTCTTCGTCTCGGAATCATCCGCCAATGGGATGCAAACTGGTTTGACGATCATAATTTTGCGAGCAAGCTCTCTGAGGATATGATGGTTCGTGCCTATCTTCACGAACGCTTGAAAAAAGCTGGCATTTCTCGTATTATCGTCGAGCGTACTCCGAAACAAATTCGATTGACTATTAAAACTTCTCGTCCAGGCGTTGTGATTGGACGTTCAGGTAAAGAGATTGCTCAACTCGAAGAAGAATTGAAAAAACTTACAGCAAAAGAGGTGAAAATCCTCATTAGTGAAATTAAGCGACCAGAGCTTGATGCGCAGCTTGTCGGTGATACGATTGCTCAACAGCTTGAGGGTAGGATTTCGTATCGCCGTGCTATGAAGCAAGCGGTAAGTGCTGCCATGAGGATGGGTGCTGAAGGGGTACGTGTTGTGTGTAATGGTCGCCTCGGAGGAGCAGATATGTCACGCATGG
The DNA here is from genome assembly GCA_025358765.1 of Candidatus Kapaibacterium sp. GTDB lineage: Bacteria > Bacteroidota > Ignavibacteria > Kapaibacteriales > UBA4661 > JANYIG01. Next base: position 12,172 of record JANYIG010000273.1, on the reverse strand, counting down.
AGCAATATCGAGAAGGTCGTGTTCCGCTTCATACGCTCCGTGCAAATATTGATTATGCGACTTCCACAGCAAAAACAATTTACGGTGCGATAGGTGTGAAGGTGTGGGTTTGCACGGGTGAAATTATTGGTACAAAAGATCTCTATCAAGACAAGTTTGCACCAAAAAATCCGCGCGAAGGCGGTCGTCAGTAAACGTTATTGCAACGTTAGTATTTGAAACAAAAGAGTAGAACTTAGAAATTTTAACGTAGAATTGAATTGTCATGCTTACTCCCAAACGACTTAAATATCGCAAAACGCAACGCGGGCGGATGAAAGGCAAAGCGTATCGTGGTTCGCAGATTGCTTTCGGAACATACGGTTTGAAAGCGATGGAGCCAGCGTGGATTACCAGTCGTCAGATTGAATCTGCTCGTATCGCTATTAACCGCTATTTACGCCGTGACGGTAAGATATGGATTAGAATTTTCCCTGATAAACCTGTAACCAAGAAGCCCGCAGAGGTGCGAATGGGTTCTGGTAAAGGTAGTACGGAATTTTATGTGGCAGTAGTAAAGCCAGGTCGCATCATGTTTGAGATTGATGGTGTAGATAAAGAAAAAGCTGCGGAGGCGCTTCGCCTCGCAATGCATAAATTGCCAATAAAAACGAAATTTGTCACAAGAATTGACGCTCAGGGACATTGATATGAAAGGACGTAAATCCGCAGACCTCCGCAATTTAAGCGATGGTGATTTGCAAACCGCGCTGCGCGACGCTCAGGAAACGCTGACGAATATGGGCTTCCAAAAGGCGTTGAGTGAATTGCAAGACACGGCATATCTTTCGACTCTTCGTAGAGATATTGCTCGTATAAAAACAATCATTCGTGAGCGTGAGCTTGCAGTAGCGAAAGGATAACTGAACAATGGAAACAACTACACAAGTAACTGCTCAAGTACGCGGTAGGCGCAAAGTTAAAATTGGCAAAGTGGTGAGCAATAAAGCAGACAAAACAATCGTTGTTGCGGTTGAACGTCAGGTGGCTCACCCGCTTTATAAGAAGTACTTCAAAAAGACGAACAAATTTATGGCTCACGACGAGCAAAATTCCTGTGGTGAAGGCGATATTGTTCGTATCATGGAAACTCGCCCTCTGAGCGCACGCAAGCGCTGGAGACTTGTTGAGATTATTGAAAAAGCTAAGTAACGAAAGAGAGAGTATATCATGATTCAAGAAGAAACAAATCTCGTGGTTGCCGATAATTCTGGCGCACGTCGTGTACGATGTATTCGCGTTCTTGGTGGTCACGAAAAGCGGTATGCGACTATTGGTGATATTATTGTCGTCTCGGTGAAGGATGCCATCCCGAATGCGGGTGTAAAAAAGGGCGACAAGTCGCGAGCTGTAATCGTTCGTACAAAAAAAGAAATTCGTCGCAAAGACGGCTCATTTATTCGCTTTGATGAGAATGCAGCGGTTCTGCTGAATAATCAAGGTGAGCCACGAGGTACACGTATCTTTGGTCCAGTTGCCCGTGAGTTGCGCGATAAAAATTTTATGAAAATTATTTCGCTTGCTCCAGAAGTTCTTTAATACCCTTTAGCTCAATAAAGCTCCCAAAGTCGCTCTTAATTCCTACGACTATGAAACTGAAAATTAAAAAAAACGATACTGTTCGCATTATCGCTGGCAACGACAAAGGCAAAGAAGGTCGTGTTATAGAAATTAACCCAGACAAATTGCGCCTCGTTGTGGAAGGGGTGAATGTTCGCAAGCGCCATATGCGCCCAACGCAAATGCGTCCTGAAGGATCGATTCTTGAACGCGAAATGTCAATCCATTATTCCAACGTCCAACTTGTTGAAGCTTCCGTAACGAAGTGATCAAATAAGGATGAGGTTTTCAAGAACGTCTCACGAAAGAATCTAATTACCCAATTGATATGGCAAAGACTACAGTAAAAACTGGAAAAACAGGAAAAAAGGCAGAGTTTGCATTTGAAGGCAATCGCCTTTCTGCAGATGTTGTGGCTGCACCTTCCGCAAGATTTCAACAGTTCTATCGTGAGAGCGTTGTGCCGGCACTCATGAAGCAATTTGGCTACAAATCTATCATGCAGGTGCCTATATTGCACAAAATTGTTGTCAATATGGGTGTTGGAGGGGCAACGCAAGATCAGAAAATGCTCCAGTCGGCAATCACAGAGATGGAAATTATTACAGGTCAACGTCCCAAGCTCACTACCTCAAAGATTGCTATTTCCAACTTTAAGCTCCGCCAAGGTCAGCCGATTGGTTGTATGGTTACGCTTCGCCGTATGCATATGTATGAGTTTCTTGATCGCTTTATTAATATTGTTTCGCCGCGCGTTCGTGATTTTCGCGGGTTTTCTGATAAATCATTTGACGGTCGCGGGAGCTATTCGCTCGGTATAAAAGAGCAGATTGTCTTTCCGGAAATTGATGTTGATAAAGTAACCAAGGTGCGCGGTATGGATATTACGTTTGTAACGACCGCTAATACAGACGAGGAAGCCCTTGCCCTGCTGAAAGAATTTGGTTTTCCGTTCCGCAAGCAAGAGCAAAACTAATACTAACAACTTTCGAATTGAATTTTTATGTCGAAAACAAGTGTTACTGCCCGCCAACATAAGCGTGAGCGATTAGTCGCTAAATATGCCCAAAAGCGTGAAGAGCTTAAGAATGCGGGTGATTGGGAAGGGTTGCAAAAATTGCCTCGCAATAGTTCGCCGACCAGACTTCGTAGCCGTTGCTCTGTCACAGGGCGTGGCAGAGGTGTGTATCGTAAATTTGGCTTGGGCAGAAATATGTTCCGCTTACTTGCGCTTGATGGTAAGATTCCAGGTATTCGCAAATCAAGTTGGTGATTTGGTTTGTGAAGTGCTAAAAGTAGGCGAGTATCCATAAATTTAAGTAAACGAAACCTTTACACAAATTTCAAGAGTACGTAATAATGCCAGTTTCAGATCCAATTTCTGACTTTCTTACACGCATTCGCAATGCGGCAAAAGCAAAGCATAAGCGTTTTGATGTTCCCTGCTCGAATATGAAAATTGAAATCGCAAAGATTTTGAAAGAGCAAGGTTATATCGGCGATTTCGAGAAGATCGAAGACAACAAGCAAGGACTTTTGCGCGTATCGCTTCGATATCATAATGGTAAGGCACCATTTGATAAAATTACGCGTATAAGTCGCCCAGGTATTCGTCGATATGCTGGAGCAGCAGAGGCTCCGCGTGTACGAAATGGCTTGGGGATTGCCATTCTCTCGACACCCAAGGGTGTTTTGACGGATAAACAAGCACGTCAAAATAATGTTGGCGGTGAAGTATTGTGTACGATTTACTAAATTTAGACTCAACGAAACATAACATTTTCAAGGAGCAGGTACAGTGTCCCGCATAGGTAAAAAAGCGCTTCCGATTCCCAGTGATGCTCAAGTGACCATAAAAGATGGCTTTGCCAAAGTCAAAGGTCCGAAGGGTGAATTGGAATTTAAAATGCCCGAAGTTATTTCTTTCGAGTTGAAAGATAATACATTAACGTTCAGCCGCCCAAGCGATGAAAAGCACGTTCGTGCGATGCACGGTATGGTTCGTGCAGTGATTGCTTCAATGGTTGAAGGTGTGACAAAGGGTTTTACAAAAACAATGGATATTGAAGGCGTGGGCTACAAAGCTGAGTTACGCGGCAAGAATCTGTATTTGTTGCTTGGATTTTCACATCCAATTTTGGTTATCCCTCCTCCGGGCATTACCCTTGCAGCAGCTTCGGCAACACAGATTAGCGTAAGTGGTGTTGACAAGCAGCTTGTCGGTGAGGTTTCCGCAAAGATTCGTGAAATTCGTCCGCCAGAGCCGTATAAGGGTAAGGGTGTTCGTTATTCGGGTGAGCAAGTGCGTCGTAAAGCCGGTAAGTCCGGTGGTAAGTAAATTTGGCAGGCCTCGAAATATACATGATTACGTTCATGGCTTTAATTACGTTCATGGCTTTATACACGGTCTCTGTTTACTGTTGATTCCAACAAGACTCTGATATTGATTCTGAACATCAAAATACGTATGATACAATCATTATGATAACGACAAATAGAGATAAAATACAACGCCGCGTACGCCGTAAGCGTCGTGTCCGCAAAAATGTTGCTGGCACAGAGCAACGCTATCGTCTGAGTGTTTATCGCAGCTTGAATCACTTTTATGCTCAAATCATTGACGATGTAAAAATGAATACGGTCGTAGCAGCGTCAAGTGCTGATAAGGATGCTCTTGTTGATGTGAAAAGCGCAAAAGGTAAACTTGAAAAGAGTAAAGTAGTTGGTACTCTGCTTGCAAAGCGTGCGGTGGCAAAAAACGTAAAAGATGTCGTATTTGACCGCAATGGATACCTCTACCACGGTCGTATCAAGGCATTTGCTGATGCGGCTCGTGAAGGTGGTCTTTCATTCTAATAGCGCTTCAGTCCTCGAAAGTAAATGACGAAAACTAAAGAATTGTACAACATTTAGAGCATTACTGCTGTGGCTAAAAAAGCATCTGAACTCGAACTTAAAGACAAACTTGTAAACGTTGCCAGAACTGCAAAGGTAGTTAAAGGTGGTAGGCGTTTTGGTTTCAGCGCTATCGTTGTTGTCGGTGACGGAAACGGTCACGTAGGCTACGGCCTTGGCAAGGCAAACGAAGTCGCTGACGCTATTACGAAAGCAACAGAGGCTGCACGCAAGAGTCTTATAAAGATTACCCTGAGTGGTACAACAATTCCGCACGAAGTTTACGGCAAGTTTGGTGCTGGCAAGGTATTGCTTCGCCCTGCAACGCCTGGTACGGGTGTGATCGCTGGTGGTGCTGTACGTGCAGTATTGGAAATGGCTGGAGTTCAAGATGTACTGACGAAGAGCTTAGGTTCATCGAATCCACATAACAGCATGAAAGCAACATTTGCTGCGCTTCAGCAACTGCAAGATGTCCAAACAATAGCATCACGTCGCGGTCTTGATGCTCGCAAAGTGATGTTTGGTTGATTCTAAAACTTGTCAGCGAATAAAAGACAAACAATTACGGAATATCATCAGGATACGTCTATTATGGCAAAACTGAAAATTACACAACTGCGAAGTATTATCAACTGTACGGAAAAACAAAAACGTACAATGAAAGCTCTCGGCTTGAGCCGTCCCAATTATTCGGTTATTCAGCCGAATAATGTTCAGATGAAAGGCATGATCAGCGTTGTACAGCATCTTGTTAAAGTTGAAGAAATATTGGCATAAGACTCTCCGATTCTATATAAGAACTATGAAACACATTGGCAATCTTCAGTATAGCGCTGGTTCACACAAAAAGCGCAAACGTATTGGTCGCGGAACTGGCTCCGGTCATGGTGGTACTTCAACACGAGGTCACAAAGGTCATCAGTCACGAACAGGGTTTAACCAGGTGCGTGGTTTTGAGGGTGGTCAAATGACACTTAGCCGCCGCGTTCCGAAATCGGGATTTAGAAACCCATTCCGCATTGAATACCAAACAGTAAATATAGCTCGCTTACAAGAGCTTGTCAATGAAGGTAAGATTCAAGGTGGAAATGTAACGTTTGATGTGCTTTTTGAACTTGGTGTGATAAATAAGCGTGAAGTGCCGTTAAAAATTTTGGGTAACGGCTCGGTTTCAACCGCTCTGCATGTTGCAGCCGATAAATTCTCCGAATCTGCAAAAGCAAAAATTGAATCTGCTGGAGGCTCAGTAACGGTGCATGAATAATATCCTTGATACTCTCAAAAACATCTTCAAAATTGAAGAATTACGACAGCGCATTCTGTTTACCGCAGGTGTATTGCTTGTTGTACGCTTAGGCGCATATATCACACTTCCAGGTGTTGATGTGTCTGCCCTTGAAGCGGCTACATTCAATTCTTCTTCTTCAAATACGCTTTTTGGTTTGTACGACCTTTTCGTAGGTGGCGCTTTCACAAAAGCAGCTATATTTGCCTGCGGTATTATGCCGTATATTTCTGCATCCATTATTTTGCAACTCGCGGGTGTTTTTATTCCTGAGCTTCAGAAGATGCAGAAAGAAGGTGAGGAAGGTCGTCGAAGATTAAACCAATGGACTCGTGTTGGAACAGTTTTTATTGCGGCTCTGCAAGCTTGGGGAGTTAGTATAAAGGTTGCAAGTACACAAGGACCTAATGGCGTTTCGGTTGTGCCAGACGCAGGCTTCCTCTTTACAATGACGGCTATAACGCTTCTCACGGCAGGATCGGTTTTTCTGATGTGGCTTGGGGAGCAGATCACCGACAGAGGTATTGGCAATGGTATATCGTTGATTATTTTTATCGGTATTGTTGCTCAATTGCCAGCTGCGTTGTTCCAAGAAATAAAGCTAATTCAAGCAGGTTCTCGTGTGTGGGTTGTGGATGTGGTGCTGCTTGCCATGCTTGCTGGTATAATTGCAGTTGTGATTTTGATGACTCAAGGTACTCGAAGAATTCCCGTGCAATATGCAAAGCGTGTTGTTGGTCGTAAAGTTTATGGTGGAACAACACAGTATATTCCGCTTCGTGTCAATACTGCAGGAGTTATGCCGATTATCTTTGCTCAGTCCATCATGTTTATTCCGAATACTGTACTGAGTTTCTTTCCAGAATCACAATGGGCTGTTACACTTTCTCGCGTTTGGCACGACCAATCATTTGTGTATTCGTTCTTTTACGCACTCATTATTGTATTTTTTACGTATTTCTACACAGCAATTGCCTTCAACCCCAAAGATGTAGCTGACAATATGAAGAAGCAAGGCGGATTTATACCGGGTGTTCGACCGGGTTCTCCGACCTCCGAGTATATGGATCGAATTTTGACGAGAATAACTCTGCCGGGTTCGATGTTTCTTGCACTGATTGCCATTCTCCCTGTCTTTGTTTCGCATGTGTTGAATGTACCCCCATTATTTGCGTCATTTTTTGGCGGAACAAGCCTTCTCATTATTGTTGGTGTCGCTTTAGACACTTTACAGCAGATTGAATCGTACTTGCTCATGCGTCACTATGATGGCTTTATGAAGAGTGGTAAGTTGCGTGGACGTGTTGGTGCGGGGTCTGGTAGCAGTGGAGGTATGTAATTATGCTTGGTGTGCCTGCCATCAAAGTCAAGAATGCAATTGACTACATTGAGGAATCGTGTAGAATTGTTGTTGATACGATTGAATTAGTAGGTAAGAATGTAAAACCAGGTGTAACAACATATGAACTTGACAAATTGGCAGAAGATTTTATTGTGTCGCGAGGAGCAGAGCCATCATTTAAAGGTTATCAGGTTAAAAATCTGGTGTACCAATATTCACTTTGCATCTCTGTTAATGATGAAGTTGTTCATGGGTTGCCAAATAAAAAGCGAATTCTACAAGAAGGCGATATTGTTTCGATAGACTGTGGTGCCTATAAGAATGGCTATCATGGTGATAGTGCTTTTACTTTTGCGGTAGGTTTAATTTCCGAGGAAAAAAAGAAACTACTACAAGTAACCCACGAAGCGTTAATGTTGGGTGTTGAGCAGGCAACAGGTCGAAATAAAGTCTATAGTATATCTGGCGCTATTCAGCGATATGTTGAAAAGAATGGCTTTTCGTTAGTTCGCGAATTAGTGGGACATGGCGTTGGTGAACACCTGCACGAAGACCCGTCTATACCAAACTTTATACCACCACTTCTTCATCGTGACCAATATCCTAATACACGATTGCAAGTAGGTCGCGCGCTTGCTATCGAGCCGATGGTCAATGCTGGTAAGCTCAAGGTTGTAAGTGACCCCGATGGCTGGACAATTCGTACTGCTGACGGTAAACCTTCTGCTCATTTTGAACATACTGTAGTGGTACAGGAAAAAGATCCGCCAATAATTCTCACGCTTCCGAACTAATATTTTGTTAGTTAAAAAAAAATTCGTAAATTTGCGATTCTGTACATGGCAAAACAAGGTCTCATACGCGTTGATGGTAGTGTTGAAGAGACGCTTCCAAACGCTCAATTTATCGTTAAGCTGGAGAACGGGCATAAGGTGTTGGCACACGTTTCTGGTAAAATGCGTATGAACTTTATTAAGATTATCCAAGGGGATAAAGTAACGGTGGAACTTTCCCCATATGACCTTTCTAAAGGTCGTGTAGTTTATCGTTACAAATAACAATTGATATAGTTGTTCAATCGGTTTTACAGGTATTACTTATGAAAGTACAAGCATCAGTGAAAAAACGGGGCGCAGACGATAAAATCGTTCGCCGTAAAGGTCGCGTTTATGTGATCAACAAGAAAAACCCTCGTCATAAACAACGTCAAGGATAATTTAATTTTTTCAGGAGTACGAACTTGGCACGTATTGCAGGAGTAGATTTACCCAAAAATAAACATGCGTTTATTGGGCTTCAATATATTTTCGGAATTGGTCATTCGCGTTCTGTCGAGATTCTTGACAAAGCGAAAGTTCCGCATAATAAACGTGTTGCTGAATTCACTGATGATGAAGTAGCAAGATTACGTCAAATTATTCAGAACGAATATAGCGTTGAAGGTCAATTACGAAGCGAAATCCAGCTTGACATAAAACGCCTCATGGATATTGGTTCCTATCGTGGCTTGCGTCATCGTCGCGGATTGCCAGTTCGTGGTCAACGTACGAGAACAAACTCTCGAACACGTAAAGGTCGTCGTAAGACAGTCGCTGGCAAGAAGAAAGCTGCAAGGAAGTAATATCTTCGCTCTTTGCTCCAATTATCGAAATTTATTGAAGAGATTGTCTCTCATACAAGTTTTGTACTAATACAATTATGGCAAAATCATACGCTAAGCGTACAAAAAAGAAGTCAGTTGCCGATGTGCATGGCAAGGCATTTGTCCGTGCAACGTTTAACAACGTTCAGGTTACCATTACTGACATTTACGGAAATGTTTTAAGTTGGTCATCAGCTGGGCGCAACGGTTTTCGCGGCTCCAAGAAGAACACTCCATATGCTGCACAAGTTTCTGCAGAAAATGCAGGGCGTGAGGCATACGACGTTGGACTTCGTAAAGTAGATGTTTTCGTAAAGGGTCCAGGTTCGGGACGTGAGGCTGCTGTTCGTGCTTTGAATCAAGCAGGATTAGAAGTGCAGACAATCGTTGACCGTACCCCTATTCCTCATAACGGTTGCCGTCCTCCGAAACGCAGAAGAGTCTGAGTTCTCTGCGATTTTAGGATTACTGACTTTTACCACTGACAGGTCTTACGAAAGAACAAAGGGATTAAAATATTTATGAGTATCTCAATGCAAATGCCTGAACGGGTACAAGTGGGTGAAACATCCACTTCCAATCATGGTAGGTTTATCTTGCAGCCTTTAGAAGGTGGTTACGGAACGACGATCGGTAATGCTTTTCGTCGAGTATTGCTTTCTTCCATACCAGGAGCTACAATCGTTGCTGTTCGTATTAGCGGAGTTTTGCATGAGTTTCAAACCATTCCGGGCGTGACAGAGGATATGTGCGAAATTATCCTCAATCTCAAGAGTGTTCGATTAAAAATGCTCGACAAGAAAAGTACGCATGTCGCATTCCGTTTGAAGGGTCCGCACACATTTACGGCACAGGATATTCAAACAGCAAGTGACCAGATTGAAATTCTCAATCCTGATCATTATATCGCTACGCTTGCTCATGATGCTGATATTGAAATTGAAATCATTACAGGTCGTGGTAAGGGGTATGTTCCTGCTGAGGAAAATCGAAATTCCGACTATCCTGTTAATACAATTGCAATTGACTCAATTTTTACCCCAATCAAAAACGTTAAGAATAGCGTTGAGCCGTTTCGCGTTGGTCAAAAAACAGACTATGAGCGTTTAACGATTGATGTAGAAACCGACGGTACCATTACAGCCGAAGAGTCAATGGAGCAGGCAGCAAAAATCTTGCGCGACCATATTCAGTTGTTTATCAACTTTGAAACCGAAGAAGAGCCGGAAGCAGAAGACGAAGCAAAAGACGCAGAGTCTGCACGTATTCGGCGTATCTTGAATACAGCGGTAGATGATTTAGAGCTTTCGGTGCGTTCGCATAATTGTTTGAAAGCGGCTAATATTCGCACACTTGCGGATTTGGTACGTCGCCAAGAATCTGACATGCTGAAGTTCCGTAACTTTGGTCGTAAATCGCTGGCTGAACTCACAGAAATCGTTGCGCAGTTTAATCTTTCTTTCGGTATGGATGTTGACCGATATTTGACCGAAGAAGACAAAGAGCCGAGCACTGCTGAATAAAAAGTATTGCTGAATAATTTATACAGAAGCTGAACTATGAGACATTTAAAATCTGGCAGAAAACTCAAGCGAACCGCAAGCCATCGCAAAGCATTGTTGCACAACATGGCAACGTCCCTGTTTGAACATAAGAAAATCCAAACAACCGAAGCAAAAGCGAAAGAGCTTCGTCCGTTTGCAGAACGCTTGATTACGAAAGCAAAACACGCGCTTGCAAAAGAACAAAGTGGTTCTCTTCCAGCAGGTCAGACAGTGGATGTCCATTCACGACGAATTGTTGGTCGGGTTATCCGAAACAAAGCGGTGTTGCAAGAATTATTCGATGCAATTGCCCCCGTTGTAGAAAGCCGTCCGGGCGGTTATGCTCGCATTATCAAGACAGGTACGCGTCACGGTGATGGTGGGCGGACAGCTGTGATAGAGCTTGTTGATTGGTCAGAGCAGCAAGATGGTCGCGCCTCACTTAGTCGTGCAAAAAAGAAGAAAGTATCGGCGAAAAAACCACACACTGTAGCACAAACGAAACTTCAGGCACAAATGCAACAAAGCGTTGCTCATGCTGCTGATATTATAGAAGCAAGTGCTGAAGAAGTTTCTCCAGAGGTTGCTGTTGTTAGTGAAGAGCCGAAAGCAGAATAAAAACACTGCCACAATATGAACATGATTAAGCGCTGGAATATTTTTTCCAGCGCTTTTTTTATTTCTGAAATAATGGTCTTTGCATTTTAATGCTAGAATTACGAGCAATAGAGGCTACCGAATCTGAACCATTACAGTGGTTGTGGGCATCAATGGAACAAATAAGATACAAACAACGCTAAAAACATACGTCTATCGCTTGCTCAAAGGTGGCACGGAAACATGGATGCCTTGCACACCAGAGCAAGTGCGGTTTGCATATTCCGTATTTTCCCATGCAAGCACTAAATTGCCTGTGGTAACGGCGAGTGGCGCACAAATACAGTTAGCGCGAGCGCGAGGCTATGATGAAATACAGATTCCTTTTGCTCCGCCTGCTTCTGAGACGGTCACAGAGGTTCAGTTGGAGCAAAATGCACCCAATCCGATGAGTGAAACAAGCACACTACGGTATCAGTTGCCCCAAGCAGGAGAGGTAACAGTGGAAGTGTGTGATATGATGGGCAATCGCGTGTTGGTGCTTGTTCATGCGCGACAGTCGGCTGGTTCGTATTCTTTGCAGGTAGACGGCAAAGGTCTTACGACCGGAGCATATATCGCACGGTTGCGTGTTGTCGAGGAATCGGGTAATGTACACGTGAAGAGTGTTGTGATGAGTGTGATAAAATAATTCATAATAAATGGTTGAGTGTTGTGCTTTCATCAGGTTGAAAGATAGAACACTCCATAAATACTAAAATCTTATGAAAACATATTGCCTTGTGCTATCACTCATAATGATGCAAATATCGACATCATTATTTGCACAGCCTCCTGCTACGCCCAGTATAACTGTTATTCAACCATTGCAATATTCAAGTGAGAATGGTATTGCTATACAATGGACAATCATTCAAGGCGCAGAGCAATATTTTATTGATGTTGCTACAGATAGTAAGTTTACTGTTTTTGTTCCTGGTCTACAGAACTGGGAGTTAAGTAAGTTTTACAGTGGATGGGAAATAGTCAATGGAGTTAATCAATTGAATATTTATAAGCTCCCTAAAAATGCGCGATATTTTCTACGTATGCGAGCCAAAAACAACAAAGGATGGAGCGACTATTACACCGTTTATTTAGTTATTTTTGGTAAAATAGCATTCATTTCCTATCGGGAGAATAGCCATGCCCAAACAATCCATCGTTATCCTCAGCGACGAACAACGAGAAGCGCTCTATGCTATAATCAATACCGGCACACGGAA
>JANYIG010000076.1 GCA_025358765.1 Candidatus Kapaibacterium sp. | reverse complement strand
TGAGAGCTTGGTGAAAAACTGTGCATCGGGAAAACTGCGATTGTTTGAGTAACCGCTTAGAGTTTGCACGGAAAGTTGCAATGATTCAGCAAGAGCCGTTTGACTACCAGCAGTTTTGCTTGCAAATGTTTTTATTCGGTCTCCTATGGTTTCCATTTTTTTACTTGAAATAAATAAAATACTTGCTTGTGTTACGTATTGTACGTAATTTGTATTAACACTTACGGAGAACAAATAAATATGTCAAGACCAAGAAACTATACAAAGAAAAATCTTGGCGTTACGATACAAAAGACGAAAGAAATCGTAGAACGCCACGCTAAAGCCCGTGAGTGGTCGCTTAGTAAAGCAGCCGAAGACTTGATAGCTGCCGGAGCGATTGTCAAAGGAATTACTGCTGCAAACAGCATACCAGAACAGCCAGTACGATAAATAAAAAACCCTTGCGAAGCGCGAACTTCGGCAAGGGTTAAATACAATCTTCCACTTCAAAATTACAGAACTATGCTCACATACACAACAACAATAGAACTCGGAAACGGGTATTGCGAGGTTGAGATTTCGTACAGCTATCAACAAGGTGACAAACGTCAAAACCGTTACGGTGTCGAACTACCGCAGAACGCAAGCGTGGAAATCTACGCGGTTCGGAATGGCAATATAGATTTCGTGGAGTTACTTGACAGCAGAACAATTCGCAACCTTGAGCGTGAGGTTACGGAATATCACGAAGAGCTTGAATATGCTTGATTGAACATCTATAATTATCAACGTCATACCCTTTTTCCTTACAACTATCATGGCAACACAATCGCTGAATACCCAATCACTGCTTGACTTCCAGCAAGCAGTAAAACAAATGAATGAAACAATGACGAAAATCACGCAGGGCGTACAGCGTCCTGAGTGCCTTGTCGAGCGAGCCGAAGCACATTATGAAAGCGCGGCGCATGTTTTCCCGCGTGTGTATCGGTTCTTCCACTCGAAAGAACGCTTCTATTTCACGCACAAAGCGAACGATGCGGGCGCTCCAGACGTGACATTCTTCCCTTCCTGCACAACGGTTATTCGGAATACAACACCTACATCGTTCGGCATTTTGCGAATTATGCAGGAACACGGCAGTGATTACGATACGTGGTTGCGTCGGAAGGCAGACTACGGAACATTCTTACATTTCCAGTTCGCTGACTATATGCGCCTCCAAAGCTACGATTTCGACCTCGTAGAAGCGCGGCGTTTGGCGTTTTCGGAGAAAGAGCGGCTTGAATATGACAACACGTGGTGGACGGCAGCGGCAAAACGGGACTTGCTTGGATTGATTCAGTTCGTGCGTGACTACAACGTCACACCGCTTTTCGTGGAGCAGCCTATCACCTACACTCTGCCAAGCGGGGAACGCTTCGGCTCTGTGATTGACCTTGTTTGTGAAATGGATATTGAGGAAGCGGGCTTTTGGGGTGAAACCTATAAGTCTGGCGAGAAAAAAGGCGAGCCAAAAGAGACAAAGCAAACACGCAGAATCATAGCAGCTATTGACTTGAAGAGTGGTAAGAGTGGGTTTTTCGATGACCATGCGATACAGTTGAAAATGTACCAAATGGCATTAGAGCAGAGCGGGTTTCCGGTTGAGCGCATCTACAACCTTGCGCCGTCGGATTGGAAAGAAACACCGTCGTACAAGTTGAAAGACCAGACAGAGGAAGTTGCATCGGAAACGATTGCATTGTTATTGAGATTGTATTTCCTGCGTTCGTATCGTGAGCCTTCACCCGTGATGGTGATTGTTGGTAGCGTGAACGGGCATGAGTTAATGAACGAGATTATCCGTCATGTTCCGGCACGGGAATACGCATTGAGGCGTGTGGAAGAATTATCGTCGTTGTAATTGTATCGTTTTATTTCATTTTTTTTTCATTGTAAACATTGAGGTGTGTCATGGCTTTTGGAGATTTTCAGTTGGAGCAACGGGTATACGTTGCTATAGATAAGGATACGAAGCTGTTCAGGGTGAAACATCCAGACGGCGGCATAGCAGAATACGAAAGCATGAGCGGTATTCTGACGAAAATTGAGTACAAAGAATATGAGTATGAAGGCAGACCAGCACCGAAACTGCAATGCACGTTCATTGACCACAAGTCTGGGTCGGAGTTCGTGTTTAGCACGGGCTTCAATGCGGGGTATTGCCGGACAATATTGAACTCGTTAGCAAGCGTGGAAGGCACGTTGGGCGTGATTGCAATGCAGTTGAAAGCGGGCAAGAACAAGGAAACGGGCAAAGATGTGACGTATCTGAACGTGTTCAACGATTTCGAGTATTTGCGTTGGAAGTACCAAGACGCAGACATGCCAGCAGTGGAGCGGATAACCGACAAGAAAGGTAACTACATTAAGACCGAAGACAGCGACCGTATGGACTGGTTTCGCGATACGGTGTTACCAGCAATACAAGCGAAATTACCTACAGCAATCGAGACACGGAGGCTTATCGGAGAATCCATGCAGATGACCGACCACAGAGCGCAACGTGGGCAGTTAGCAGCGCCAAAGCAGCAGACAGAAGTTGTGACCGAAGCAATGTGGAAAGATGAACCGCCCGTGTATGATGAAGAAATTCCGTTCTGAGAATGGAATGATGGTCTCCGGCGGCACGTCAGGGTGCTATTATTAGGTTCGACTCCTAACGCCGGAACATAGCCTGTAGAGGCTCCTAATTTTCAAGTAACACTATAACCATTATGAAAACGAAAACATGCACACGTTGCAACACAGAGAAGCCACTTACGGAGTTCTACAGTGATGGCAAGAAGAATGACCTACGGGCATCGCAGAGGATTCGAGAACGAACGGAGGAAGGCTCGTACAAGTCTCGTTGCCGTGCTTGTTGCACTGACGAAAGTCGCATAAGGAGGGCGAAACGGGCTAAAAAAACAAAAGAGTGTGTCGTCGCCAAAGCAGCGGGTGATGAGGCAAAGCGTGATAGAACTGTTGCGAAAGCGTGGGTGAAGCGCCGCGCTAACGATGTAGCTGAACGTGAACGCAAGGCGAACGAAACCCGCCTCGCATTGGCACGGCAACGCGCGGAAATCTCCGCACAACGGAACCATGAGCGTGATGTAAGCGGTGTGTTGGCGAGAATTGGTGTAGAACAGAATAGGAGCGCGGTATGGACGTATTGAGGAAAATCTACACAGTCAAGGCATTGAAGCTACGGAAAAACGCTAAAAATCCTGGCATAACGGTGTTAGGGCGTTGTGAGTGTTTTAGCTTGGCGCAGGCAGAATTTACGCAGGCCGCGTATTGGCGTGAATACGCAGCGGACGACGTTGTGATTGAACAATATTCAGAACCTCAAAACCAACAACAACTATGAATATCCCAGATAACTGGTTCGCGCTTCGTTTGCCGCCGTTAAAGCTGTTTATAGCGGCTGAAATCCATTCATGGTATTTCACGCCATCTGGCGAAGAAAAGACCAACGGCGTATGTGTGATGAACAGCATGGGTTTTGCACGAAAATTTCAGTGTACCGATGGTGGCGTTCGCAAAGTATTGATAGAATTGCAACGCGACGGGTTCATCGAAGAGTTCACTTCTGAGTTTTGTGGTCGCCAAATGAGAGCATTACGGTTACGGTATGACCGTTTCCCCAGAAACGGAAGTGTTTCTCCAGAAACGGTAAACGTATCTCCAGAAACGGAAGTGTTTCCCCAGAAACGTATCTCCAGAAACGGAAGTGTTTCCCCAGAAACGGTAAGCGTATCTCCAGAAACGGTAAGCGTTTCCCCAGAAACACATACTCTATCATATACTCTATCAATTACTCCAGAAGAGGAATTACTAGGAAGTAATTCCGTAAGAGCGCACGAGGAAAAAACTTCGTTGCCTGCAAAACCATCTTCTCCTACCCCCTCTTCGGCGCAGCCGCCGGGGGATTGCGCGGCGATTGCGTCCAACGTTGCGCCTTCGGACGACCTGTATCCGTCGTACAAACAGGGCGGGCGGGTGTACACGATGACAGACGTGGCGTTGACGCTCGCGCTTTCCGGTGTGCCGGAATCGTTCGTGCAAGCCGCGTGGTCGCATTACGACGCGAAAGGTTGGTTATTGAGCGAAGGCGTTCACGTTGCAAATCCCGTGTCACAGATTCGGATTGCATGGCTCAAACCCGCCGTGAAAGCGGCAATCATGGGAGAACCACAGTCACGGGACGCACCGTACAGCACTTCGTACAATGCACAGCGAACACCGTCCGGAACAGGTACGCAGAGGCTTCCGACGGTTCAAGCGCCAGCGAATTTCAATCAACATCCAGTGAAAGCGAGAGTTCATCATGTCTCGTAACCAAATCGAATCACAAGCGCCGCCACATTCCGTGTTGGCAGAGCAGCAGGTTATCGGTTGTTGTCTGTTGTCGAAAGCGGCAATCTCACAGGCAGCGGAAAAACTTGCACCCCAACATTTCTACCGTGACGTGCATCGGTTGATTTTCGAGGCGGTCATTGCACTGTACGCAAAGGGCGCGGCGGTAGATATAGCAACGGTTTCCGAAGAATTACATCGGACAGGAACTTTGAAAGCGGTGGGTGGTACGTCGTTGCTGATGGATATTTTGCAGCAAACAGCGTCGGCGGCAAACGTTCAGCATCACGTGGCAATCGTGCTGGAAAACGCCATGAAGCGAGAGATACTGAGGCTTGCACGGGAATACAGTGAAAAAGCGATGGATGCTGGTACGGACGCATTGCAGGTGTTGAGCGACTTTCAGGGCGAAACGATGCTAATAGGGCGTTCATCGGAAACCAGTACGCTGTACAAGCCAATGCGACTTGCGGGCGAGGTATTTCGGCACATTGACGCAATGCTTGTTGAGCG
>JANYIG010000226.1 GCA_025358765.1 Candidatus Kapaibacterium sp. | reverse complement strand
AAGCGGCGAGCAGGTGAGAGCGGGGCTGGAGGCTTGAATGGCAAATACTGTGCTGGTCGTTGTTGAAGAAAGTGCCAATACCATTGGTGCTTCGGTGGCAGTAAGGAACTCCGATGCTGCCGGTGCACCAAAAACAGCTGCCGGAAACGAAGCACTTCCACCGGATGCCACGATTGGACCAGCACCGCCCGATAAATTTGGGCTTGCGATAGTAATAGAACCTGTGTATTGCTGATCCACGCTGCCATTGGCATCCACTGCCAACACAGTGACAACGGGCGATGCCACGATATTCACTATTTGTATGACACCCATTGGCGGCATAGATAGCTGGTCGGCAATAACTTCTACTTTATTATTGTTGCCCGCAATAGAGCTGGAAAACGCCCCAAATGCAGTAAACGTGGAGTTGGGAGCCGTTGCTACTGCTGAGTTACAGGTGAATTGGAACTGGGAGCGATCGAATACGTTTGTTTGAAATGTTACGCGGATGTCGAGGTCAACAAAACCGTTATCTGGCACACTCACAGAAAGCCCCGTAAACGAGATAGCGCCGCCCGGAGCCGACGGAGCTGCAACTTCTTGCAGTTTCACCACTCCTTGATACAGAGCAATAGTACGAAGAACACCACTTGCATCCGTCACATTCAGAGTAATTGAACTCACAACTGTCGGCAGTGCGTCTGCGTCCGCCGACCCGCCACCATCGCGCACGCGCAGCCCAAACACTGGCACCGACGTGGCGCTCACAACAGCGCCTTGATTAACAGCCGCGATGTACGGAATAAGCGCCGTATAGCTAAAGCCGGGCGTAGCTATGATGTCGCTGGCGGAGCTTGGTGGAGCGCCGATAGCATAATATCCCGTAGAGAACGGAGCGGTTGTGGTAATGTCATTGACTGTGGGTGATTGCGCTGTGGCTGTAACAATATTGTACGTACCTGTTTGTGTGGCGCTGTAGCCAAGAAGAGCCGTAGCGGGGACTGTTGTTGCCCGCGACATAGTAAGCTGACCGGCTGGCAATGAGCCCGATGCAATCTGCGCAAACCAATATTCCGGCGCACTGGCAATTCCCACAAATCCCGTTCCGTCTGTGCCACCAGGAGAGCCGTTCCACGCCTGTGCGAGTACAACAGGGCTGCTGGAACCCGTTGGATTCACGATTGCCATAGGACGGTAGTTGGCACCCATACCGATAGGAAAAAGATATGTCCCCACCGTCGGTCCGTTGGCTATGGCTCGCACAAAAATATCATCCACATACCCTGCCGTGCGGATAACCGCGCCCACCGCTGTATTATTCGTGCCGATAGTATTCACCCCAACAATAATGCGCCCAGCAACAAGATTAAGAATCGCCGATGTTCCAAGCGTTTTTGTGCTGTTCAGGCTAATATTTCCCGTGTTACTTACTGTGACATGACCATTCATCGAAATAGGCAATTCATTGTCTGTGACCGTTGTTGGCGTTGTTCCCACATACAGCAACGTGCTTCCCACCACATAACTTGCTGCTCCGCCCAAAAAGCTATTTTCCTGCACGCGCAACTGCCCTGCCGCTTGC
The DNA here is from genome assembly GCA_025358765.1 of Candidatus Kapaibacterium sp. Classification (GTDB taxonomy): domain Bacteria; phylum Bacteroidota; class Ignavibacteria; order Kapaibacteriales; family UBA4661; genus JANYIG01. Next base: position 2,380 of record JANYIG010000226.1, on the reverse strand, counting down.
ACCGCCACACCGCTCAAAAAGCCATGCGTGAACGAACTTGCAACGGGGCTTGTTTGGAAAATTCCCTGCGTGATAGTTGTTAAGCCCGAAACGGCAGTTTTTGCGGCATTGAGAATAAGTGTATTCGCCGCAACCGCTCGGTTGAGAATGACATTGCCTAGCATCGTTGCGGGGAATTCCGCGCCGGTGGTGTAGCTTGCTTGTGTGCCAAGATACCGCAGCGTGGAGCCAGCGGCGTAGGTGGGCGATGTGCCAGTCAACGTTGCACTGCCGTACATCTCAAGCGCACCGGAAGCCACCACGCTCACCGTACCGCTATTGGTGAGCGAAGCGCCTACATTCACAGCAAGGATTCCGCTTGCAGTATTGACGTTGAGCGCGCCACCGGGCGATACCGTGTTGGTCGCATTGTTGAGCTGCAATGTAAAATTATTCGTTTTGAACACGCCAGATACGGTCAGTGAGCCAGTGAGAGCTTTGCTTGCATTCATGGTAACGCCACCAGAGTTTGCAACCGTCACGCCGCCGTTCATGGCGTTCGGAAATTCTATTCCTGTTGTTGGAACCGTCGTACTCCCCGTGTACGCAAGATTCGATGTGCCTGTGTAGGTCACGGTTCCAGCGCCCGAAAGCGTATTGTTATCCTGAATCGCAAGTGCGCCGCTTGCTGCCACAGCAATCGTACCAGCATTGGTGCTTGCACCATTTAAGGTGAGTGTATTTGCGCCTGTATTCAGCGTTCCCGCCGTAAGCGTCAGCCCGCCCAACGTTAGATTTGAGCCAAGAGTTAGCGTTTGTCCAACACGATTGTAGCTCAAACTTGCCAGTGTGAACGTGCCGGAGAACGTGAGCGGACTTGTGACCGTGCCGCCCGGCGCATTGCCGATATTGATGGTGGAAGCTACATTGCCCACTACATTGCCACCGGAAAAGTTTACCGGTCCATTGAGCGTAAGGTTGTTGCCACCCATATCAATATTGCCCGCAGTCATAGTGAATGAACCATTCACTGTTCTATTGCTCGTCAACCCGTACGTGCTGGTGGGTTTGTTGATAATGACGTTCCCCGCCATAGGGCTCGGAAACTCCGCATTCGTCGCCGCGCTGCCGCCCGTGCCCGTGTAGGTAAGCGTGGAGCCGGCAGCATACGTCACAGGTGTATTGCTTATTGTGGCTGTATTATTGATAGCCACCGTGCCACCATTTCGGACGTTGACGGTTTGATTATTAACGAGGTTTCCACCCGTTATCGTAACCGTACCATTGTTGTAGATGTCGAGAATTGTTACCCCGCCCGCACCAATTGTACCGCCGTTCTGCAAGGTCAAATTTGTAACGCCACAACTCCCTACATTCAAAACGCCACTGTTCAGAATACTCAACGCCCCAGTAAGCGTGAGGTTGCCCGATATTCCAAACCCGCCGCCATCACACACAAGCTGGTTCAACGTCTGCGGAGCGACAAAACTAATGCAACCACACGCGCCCGTGCCATATTGCCGCAGCGAGGCAGTGGCATCGCCTCTGAACGATCCGCCGCCGCCGCAAAGTGTAGATCCTGCCAAAATATCTAACACGGTACTGTTCCCAAATGCCAAGATGCCGCCCGGACTGAGCGTAAGCGTGGAGCCGCTCATAGCGTAGGTGTTGCCCGCCGCCAGCGTCACGCCTGCCGTGTTGGTCACCGTTATATTTCCCGGAAATCCGGGCGTATAGAGTACATTTGTGTTTCCATCAACAAGTTCAAACCCTGTTGTGGTAGCGGCACTACCACTATACAAAAGCGTGGAGCCAGCACCAAAGCCCATACCACTGCTTATCACCGCACCGTTGCCAATAATTTCGAGCGTCCCGCTAATTTGCCAACGCTGTGCTCCACCTGCCCCTTGAACGGTAGCTCCGGGATTAATTCTCATAATCGCGCCAGGCAATATTTGTATGACTGCGTTGCCGCCAGCATTGCTCCCTGTTCCAGCAATCGTAAGTATTTCACCGGCTGGGATTGTAATAACTCTCTGGAGCGTGGCAGCATCAATAGCACCAACACCAGTAAGCGGGATGCCAGTGAAGGTGATGTTACTGGGAGTTTGAGCCAAAAGACCAAACGTGGCAACGTCTGCAACGCCCGGGAATGCCGCTGCTGCTGCACCGCCATAGCCGATTGTTGACCAGTTATTAACATTCGTCCAAACGTTATTTGGTGCGGCTGTGCGCCAATAGTAAACGGTAGCCAATGCCGTCTGCGAAAAGCAACAGAAGCACAACAGAAGCACGACCCCCGCCATCCAGCGAGCAATATATGATGCTGATGCAGTAGGGGCTTGATACGGTATTGGCGGTTCGGCAATAAAACGCTCTGAGGACGGTTCTAAAGGGGCAA
>JANYIG010000202.1 GCA_025358765.1 Candidatus Kapaibacterium sp. | reverse complement strand
GATTTAAGTTTAGATAACCTTGACCACCCTCAAGCGTATCACCCCTCTGCAAGTCGCTTCACGTCTTGCTTCTCCCCTTATAAGGGGAGACTGAGTGGGGTTTTTGAGCGTAAGGTTTGATGCGGTTTCCAGGAATTTATCTAAAGTTCATTCCAACCAACGCTATCTATTCCAAAGCCTTCACAATCGTCATTGTTACCGCAGTAGGAATCTCGACCACAAACGTCGCCCCGTTCCCAAGCTCGCTTTGAACGCTTATTGTTCCGCGATGTAGGCGTACCATTTGCTCCACAATTGCAAGCCCCAAGCCGCTTCCATTGCTGCCGGCACGATCACGGTCAGCGCGGTAGAATCGCTTAAAAATATGTTCTTTATCGTCAGGAGCAATGCCGCGTCCGGTGTCGGCAACGGTAAGAATGACCCTGTCAGGATTTGTGCCGAAATCAAGCAATATAACAACAGTGCCGCCTTGCTGTGAATATTTAATGGCATTATCCACAAGATTGAACACAACGCTGCCGATTTTTTCGCGGTCTGCCTGAAGCTCAATGGCTTCTTCGATGTGAAGCGTGAGTTGAATACCATTCCGTGCTGCAAGGGGTGACAAACGCTGAACGCATTCAATAACAACCTCATCAAACCGCACGGGGCGGATGTTCATCTGCAATTGCGCGGCATCAAGGTTTGCCAGCACAAGCAAGCCTTCGGTCAAGCGCGTAAGGCGTTCGATTTCCTCTTGAACCGCATGGATACTTTCTGTCGCAGCGTTATTCATAGCGGTATTGTCGAGGTGCTGCATGGCAAATTCCAATTCGCATTGCATAATCGTCAACGGCGTACGGATTTCGTGCGAAGCATCGGCAATAAACTGTTTTTGGCTTTTGAACGCCGCATCAATACGCTCCATCATGCCATTCAGTGTGATACCAAGTGCATAAACCTCGTCCCGTGTGCGCGGCAACTGTAGCCGTTCGCCCAGATTGTTTGCCGTGATGCGCTCTGCGGTTTGCATCATCGTCGTCACGGGTTGGAGCGCCCTCCGAGCAACCAGATACGCTGCCACGCCCATTACTACAAGTGCTGTGGGAATTACTACACAAAAAAGCACAACCAACCGCCGCAAGTCAGCTGTAATGTCGTCCATCGGCGCTGCAACGGACAGCAGGAATGTTGGATGATTGCCTACTACTATAGTTGTTTGACCGAGCCGATATATTCGCCCCGACGCAACGACGGAAGCGATATTCAGTGAATCAGAGGGGTTGAAATGGGAGGATGAATTAAACTGGAAATTGGGTTCGCTTGCAAACAGTGAATCACTCAGAATGGCTACACCGGCGGCATTAGCAGTAACAATATGGACAATATATAGTTGCACCGACGACAACCCATCGGTACGCAGGACTCGAAGTTCGGTAGTATCAATCGGTTGGTGATTCTCGGTGTATTCTTCCAATTCAGTGGCAATTTTTTCAGCATGGCTGGCGAGCCGTGCATCAATTTTGGCAAGCGCTGTTTCTTTAGTGTTGTAGAAAACAAGCGCCGCAAAGCCGCATAAAATCATACTTACGATGATCGTATTCGCACAGACGACGGTGGCTTTGATGGAAAGCATAACAAAAATCTTTATTTTCGGCAGAGGGGTTATGGCTCGGTGTCAGAGAACATATATCCAGCGCCACGTACCGTATGAATGAGTTTTGGAGAGCCTTGCACGTCAATTTTTTGCCGCAAAAACTTCACGAAGGATTCAATCACATTGCTTCGCGGTTCAAAATTCATATCCCAGAGGTATTCCGCGATGGTCTCACGCGAAAGGATTTTGCCGGAATGTGTCATAAATAGTTCGAGCAGCGCAAATTCCTTCGCGGTCAGCATCACTTCTTTGCCATCCCGAAACGCATGATGAGTGTTTGTATCTAAGCGCAAGCCGTATTGCTCAATATATGCGCCACGCACATCAGTCTTGCGCCGCGCCAGCCCACGCAATCGTGCCATGAGTTCGCCGAAATGAAACGGTTTAACGAGGTAATCATCCGCACCTATGTCGAATCCCTTGATGGTATCGGAAACATCGCCGAGAGCAGTCAGCATGAGTATCGGTGTCAGCACACGGTCACGGCGCAAATGCTGGCACGTGACCCATCCATCCTGAACAGGCATCATCAAATCGAGGATAATCACATCGTAATCGTTCGTTTTGGCGAGCTCTTCGCCCATGATACCGTTTGCAGCGACATCAACCGCATTGCCGTCAGCACGGAGCAACTTAGGAATAGCGGCGGCGATTTTTTCTTCGTCTTCAATAAGCAGAATACGCATATGGAACTACGCATTATGTGTACGTGGTTAAGATGATAAAATTTCTCCGTTCATGCTAACAACGCTTGCCGCGCCTAATTCACCAAGCTGCGAACGCAAATGCTCTACGCTGCCAGAAGCCGCAATGACGAGATTTTGAGCGGCAAAGCGACGCTGTTGCACGGTAAAAAGATGCTCTTTCGTCATCGCCGCAACTTCGGCAAAATAGCGCTGGTAATAGTCATCGGGTAAATTAAACATTTCGAGCGCACTCACAAGCGACACGACCTGTTGCGGGGTTTCTGTGCGGAGTGCAAACGAACCGAGCAAGTATTTGCGCGTAGTTTCGAGTTCGTCGTCCGAAATCGGCTCGGTTGCCATGCGGTCAATCTCGCGCAGAATTTCGCGGACGGCATCACCTGCCACCTCGCTTCCCACGTGCGTCTTTGCCGCCCAGATGGTTGCTTGCTTGTAAGTGTCTATACCGCTGTGAATGCCATATGTGTAGCCTTTTTCTTCGCGGAGATTATGGTTAAGCCGCGAAATAAAACTCCCACCCAAAATGGTATTCAAAAACTGCATGGCAATAAAATCTTCATTCTCGCGCCCTACCGTTTGAAACCCCAAACGTAGTGCAGTCTGTGCGGCATCGGGTTTTTCGATGAGCATCACCTTGTGCATTGCTTCGCGGTTGTTCGTTATCTGTTCATGCGTAGCCGAAATACTGGATTTTTCACCCGTACTTGCTGACCAATGACCAAGAACACCTTCTAACGTCTGCACAAGCTCATCTGTGTCGAAATCGCCCGCCGCAGCTATAAATGCTTGGTCAGGGCGAACGAGTAGATGATAAATATCCTCACAATCCTGACGACTCATGCGTTGCACGGTGTCGGTTGTGCCGATAGTTGGGTGTCCGTAGGGCGTTCCGCGAAACATTCCTTGCGTGAAGGCAATCGCGGCAAGGTAGCCGGCATCGCTGAGATATTGTTGAATTTCGACGAGTGTTTGTTGGCGTAGGCGTTCTATCTCGTCTTCAGCAAATGCCGGATGAAGCAGTACATCTGCCAACAGCTCTAAGCCGTTTGGTAAAAATTGCGAAAGAATGCTAATGGACATCGAGGCGGAATCAAAGCCGCTCGACGCATTAAGCGAACCACCCGTGAAATCTATTGCATCGGCAATGTCTTGCGCGGAACGGCTCATTGTACCTTTCGTAAGCAACGACGACGCGAAATTTGCTGCGCCCCAGACCTTTTCAAGCGCTGCTCCTTGCTTCAGCGCGAGATTAATAGACACAAGCGGTTGTGTACGGTCTTCGACCGCGATAATCTTCATGCCACCAGAGAGCGTTCGGTGTTTGTATTCAGGGAAAACGAAGGCGATAGGTGTGTCAATACGCGGAGGATTTGAGTGTGCCATGAAAAAATAAAGGAAGTACGTAAACAAGATAAATGTTCTATTATGAGCGCCAAAGTAACCAAGAAACAGGACTTCTTCAACTGTTCAGCGTTATTTTTTTATTGGTCGGCATCATAAAGGGTGCTTTTTTTCGCAGAATGAAAAAACTTCTTGACTGAGAAGATTCACTATCGTATTTTTGTGTCTCTTTGATACGTTCAATTTGTATCAAAAAGCA
>JANYIG010000198.1 GCA_025358765.1 Candidatus Kapaibacterium sp. | reverse complement strand
CTGGCGTATGAGGATTAAGGCTACATGAACAGCATAATACACGGCGATTGTTTTGAGGTGCTTTCCACGTTGGCAGACGACAGCGTGGATTGTATCATTACAACATTGGCGGAGGAGTGAATGATTATTCCAAAAATATTCAAGCATAAACGCAAGCGCTATCAAATTATCCATTATACATCTGGTGGGCGTATGCAGTACGGATTGCCTCGTCTTCACGAGGTGAAAACGTATTTTATTGGCGGGCTACCGTATTCAACAGTTTACATTCCAACGCCAAGCGTGAAACCGCCAAAAGACGCAACGAAGTAACAACTAATTGTACTTCTCGATTCTATCGGCAAGTTCTCGCAGTTTTTTTGCCTTTTTTTGCCGAAATTCTATCGTTAAATCAGGGTCGGAAAACTCTTGTTCTATCTGCGTTACGTAGAAAGAAAAATCCTTATCAATGCTGCGTTGCCGCGCTTTCGCAACCTCAATGCTTTTGTTGCCGCTTGCTTGCGCTACTGCTAATTGAGAAGCATGGTTTTTTTGGTTTTCACGTTGGAGTTGCCGTTGCACTGCTGCCGTCGTTTGCCCTGTATCGTCGGCAATCTTTCGGGCTGTAAGTGGCATAATTGCTACAGTGTGAACGTTGTTCACACTGTCAATCGGCGCATCTATGACGGTAACGGTAGCATTCGGGCGAAGCGCCACGCGCTGGTCAAAATTCGGATACAGCACACGATACAACGCCATGCGTTGGTCGCTCGAAAGCTGACGACGCAGCAGGTTATCGCTTATGACGAATTTGCGTTCTTGTTCATCGGTCATTGTGCCGTTATGCGATTCGTCGTATTCTTGCACGGGGACGCGCTGCAATCCAAGTTCCTGTGCAGCTTGCAAGCGATTATGTCCAGCAAGCAACGTGCCGTCTGGCTTCACAATAAGCGGAACAAGAATACCGCGTTCGGCAATGTCGGCAACCAATTTTTGCAGGTCGCCGATGGTTTCATCCGAAAAAAAAGTAGCGCTTAAGGGATTCGCCCGCAACAACGATGTTGCAACATAGCGTATTTCCGAGAGCTTTACGCCCTTAATATCGAGCCGCTTTAGGCTTTGTGCGCCATTGATAGCTACGGGCTTATCGAGAGGATTGTTTACAAGGCGTGTTTTCATGCTGGTATGAGGGAAAATCGTTCGTGAAAAAGTTCGGTGATTTTGCGGAAATCCGAGACCGCAAGCGAGGTTCGTTTGTACTCGAACACAGTCATACCGCTTGCCAGTGCATCCACAACAGCTTGAATTTCACGGATAGGAGCGTTGAAATACACGTCAGGGTAGCGCTCACGCAACACAACTTCGACTTCTCGACACATTGCTTTGCGCTTGTCGTAGCGCGTAAGAATAATGCCGGAAATACTTAATTCCGTTTGCCGTTCCTGAATCCGCGTCACAAATTGCATAATCGTAGCGAAACCTTGAAGTGAATACGGCTCGCCGTTGGTTATGATACATACGTCTGAGGATGCGAGCAAGGCTGTTTCCGGCACGATATTCGTCGAAGGCGGGCAATCTATCAAGATGTAATCAAACTGCTCTCTTAAACCACGCAAGGCATCCCTGAGCGCGAAAGGGTTTTGGTACAGCCACTGTTCTAATTGCACAAACTCTGTTGTCGAGGGCAAGAGCCAAAGATTGGGGCGTACTTCGTGAACAGCAAGCTCGCCTGTTTTGAGCGCTTCGGCAATGGCAGGGGAGGATTCAATGCCGAACAACATACTTAGGTTAGACTGTGCATCATAGTCGAGCAGCAACACCCGCGCTCCGTGAAACGTTGCAAGGGCGTAGCCAATGTGGGCAGTCGTGGTAGTTTTACCCACGCCACCTTTCTGGTTTATCAGGGAGATTGTTTTCATCATTTTCGAGGTTCCGTGTTACTATCAATAAGTTTATTGCGTTCTGCCTTGTACACCATATCCCAGCCAGCGTCGCCGCGTTGAAAGTTGCGCGTCACAAATTCAGACATGTTTTCTTCTGCCTGTTTGATAATTTGTAGCTGTGTTTCTTGCGGCAATGTTCGTAGCAGCGCATCGTAATCTTTTGCTACGGGAGCCGCAGAAGGTACGTTCTTTTTGCCCTTGCCTGAACCTTTTGTCGTTTTCGGAAGTTTTGCAGGGGAAGCAACAAGCGGCGTTTCACGAACCAAGAATTTCAAGGCAACCACTTTGCGACCGCGTTTGACGGGTTTTTCTTCGACAGAAATACCCGTCTTGAGTGCCATTTCACGGATAGCGGGTTTCAAAACAAATTTCTGAAAATCCTTGTATTCATCGTATTGAACGCCCATCAGCGTTTGCAGCATTTCAATCGTTATGGGTGCTGTTTGTCCAATGTTCATATAACTCTTGACCAACTCATACAGCGCAATCGTGTATTTGCTGTCGAGTTGATTCATTTCGAGCAGGGGAAGGATAGTATAATTATTCGGTCTGCCCAGATGTTGCGCCATAAATGAAGAATATTCCCAATGGATTTGACTGTCTTTTATTGCGGCGTAAGCAAGCAAAGGAGCGGCTTCCCAGTGAATTTTGTCACGGTCTAAGAGGTTAAATTCTACCGTTGTCTGTATCAACATTGATAGAGATTTCCGAATATATTCAATATTGCGAATGTCGAACTCCAACGGTTCGGTCACTTCTGAAATCGCGCAGGAAAACTTTGTTTTTCCGTTTTGCAAACCTGCCTGAGCGAGCGAAAGCAGTACATTATACAGCCGCCTCTCAAATCCTGTAATGGCATTAGAGATATGAATGATAGCGTTATTTTTTTTTACCGTTAATTTCATCGCATTTTCTCGATTGAAACAAGTGACTGCAAGGCTTTGAACAATTTATTTTTCTATTGTATGTTTTCCATTTCACTCATACAAATACTCCTCTTTTACTCATAGAAATACTCCTCTTTTACTCATACAAATACTCCACCATTATACATCTACTCCACCGTAACTCATACAAGTACTCCACCGTAACTCATACATCTACTCCACCGTAACTCATACAAGTACTCCACCATTGCGCCACCAACACAAGTATCTGCGCCGCATCCAAGCGCCTTAAACTCTTACAACTCTTCTAAACTATAATTAAACGTTTAAAACACGCAAGATGAAGACAGGAAGAGGAAAAGACGGGTTTAACCGAAGACAGATTGCAAAAGCAAAGAGCAAGTTTACATAAGATGGATTGGAACCGCAAAATTGAGCATCAAAAATCGTTCCAAATTTATCATCAAAACTTACAACCCTTAAAATTAGACGTTAAGTTATGGTGCGGCGTAAATAAAATATCCTTCCGGCATTGTCACATCTCCCCACAGCAGCGTTTGTACGATAACGCCGTCAGGCGAAACCAGCGAAAGATTATCGCCCATGTTGTTAAGCCATGCGGCTCCCGAAAAGGCAAAATATCCGGTCTTGTACGGTTCAATATACGGTTGTCGTTCGGCAAGATATTTTATTTGATTTCCTTTGGCGCTTATGAGCGTCCAGTTTCTCAGATACACAGTGTCGGCAGAAACATTGTGAATAGAGATAAGTTCCCTACCATCGTCAGCACCAACAGGATTCGGCATGACTGAGCGAATGCGGAGTTTGCTGTTGTTTTTCCAGAACGGCAAAACGGATTGGTATTGTGCGATATTCGCCCATACAACCCGTTGTGCTATCTTTCCATCTGGAGCGATGAGGTCTAATGTATCCTTTGCCCTGTTCAGTGAAATTGTTGTAGCACTTCCGGCATAACATACCTGAAAATCCCCTGCATTTGCGCGTAACAGCCGGAAACCGTTGTTGACCACAACAGGTACCACCCGCCCGCTACTTTGCGAAGCGATTTTCCAATCAACCGTAGAAACGGTGGTATCTGCCATATCCTTAAAATAGATAGCGTCAACATTACTCGAAATATCATATTGCACCTCCACAATCCGAATCGGATACGCCTTGTTTGGAAACAGCGCCGTATCGCGTGTTATCGTGTCGTTTGTCAATGATTTTGTGCCGTCTGTGGGTGTTTCTTTTGTGCAAGCAACGCAACACAAGACAAGAATAAGTATGTATTTTTTCATTCTTCGTAGTATTCATTATTATTATTACGGTCACGAATTTCTTTACGGATTTGCCTGCGCTCTTCGCGCTCTGCTTCTTGCTTGTGAAGTTTGTTTCGACGGGCAGCCTCGTCAGCAAGCACACTGCCAGCATTTGACAGCATCTGCTTACCTTTTGCGAGCGCTATTTCCTGCTTTGCTTTGTGTGTTGCTGCATATTCAGCATCATTTTTCAAGCGCTTTCGATGCTTGAAAAACCGCATTAAAAGCCAGACTGGTAATGCGAACGAAACGGCAAGTAACGCAAGAACTATGATTATTCCAACGACATTTGACATATTCAATTTGCTTTCGTTTCCGTATCCAAAAACTTAATCCGTGCGTTTGGCAGCGCTCCAATGTCAATCTGAATGCCGCTAAATCGCACATTTTTGAACGTGATTTTGTTTGCCAATGCGGTTGCTTGCCAGAGAAGTTTGACCACCGAGCAAAACAATGTTTTTTCGGCATGCTCCTTCAAAAGCCCTTCAAATACTGATGCTTGCTCATCCGAAACCTTCAAAAGCGACAAACTGAGCTTTGTCGGGATTCCCACCTCAATCGTCATATCTTCGAGGTGGAAGCCCATCGTGGCAAGGTGCGGCAGAAGCAAGTTAATTTCCGCAATCGTAGCGTTCACGCGCTCCAGCACGGAATCTTTCATCTCCGCTACTTTGGCGGTGAAAGCGTTGCTTATGTCGCTCGTTTTTTCGGCAACGGCATTCGTGACCTGCATTGTGCTGTCAAGGGCGCTTTGCGCCTTGTTTTTGAGTGCATCTATCATTTATTTTCTGATGTTGAATGTTGTTGCAAAACTATTAGCCAAAACAGATGTTCTCTGTATTCTTATGAACCTATCAGGTTTTATGACAAAAAAACTGTCATGTATTATTTCTCTATCAATTTCACGTAAGACTTCGTCGGCATTTGTTGGGCAAGTTTTGTGTATCACCGTGCTTAATGTACGGTCTGTTACACTTGGAAACTCTCTTTCTGTCATTAGCATCAACGTCACTTCTTTCAAATTATCCTTACTGCCGATAGTCTCCAGTGTAAACAATCTTCCCCGCGCAATAGTTTTAACCGTGCCGTCAGTAGTGGCAATATCGCTGTTTTCTATAATGTCAAGCCCTTGTGTCAATGCCTCGTAGGAAACGCCTAATTTGCGTGAGTTTACAAACGCTACGGAATCTTTTACAGCCTTTTGAATGGAATCCTTTTTCACCTTCTGAATGCTTGCTATGGAATCGTTTTGCTTTTTGCCTAATGCCTCTTGTATCTGACGATTAGCACGTTCTGAGGCGCTCTCGCAGCTTATGAAGGTTATGGCACAAGCAAGGAATAAGAGTAGGTATTTTTTCATCGTTATTTTTTCTGAGAAATATATTTGCGTTTCGTGTTGTTCTTGACGAATGCCGCGAAGCTCTTGGAGCATATCCGCCAACAGTGCGATTGCTTCTTTTCCTTCCATTATTCCTCCAGTGAAAAAAATTAACCAGACATTTCTAATTTCCTCAGTTCCTGGGTTTACTTCCGGCGGCGGCGCGGCTTGCGTTGGATGTCCACCACCACACCGTAGATTCGTGAGTTGTTGAAACCGTTGATTTTCATGGGTTCGTAGTTTTCGGCATTTTCGCTTTCGAGGTAATTTCCATCATCATCCTGCATATACCATTTCACGTAGTTCACGCCGTCCACGTTGCATAACACAATCTCGCCATTCTGCGCCTCACGGCTGGTATCTACAAATACCGTATCGCCGCTCTTGATTTCAGGTTCCATACTGTCGCCCGACACGGGTACAACCAACATATCGTCAGGGTTGGCGTACAACGGGCGTGTGTCGAAACCCGTCGGCATATCCTCCAGACTGAACCCGTAGCCCGCATTTGCAGGAATTGTATAGACCCTCATACCCTTGCCTTGAAACTTGCTAATGGAACGTACATTGCTTGGTTCTATCTCCTTCAATGTTTGTGCCAGTTTTTGCCCCTCAAAAACTTTGGGAAAAGGAAATGTATCACCATCATTATCCCCGTCTATTAAAACAATGCCTTCATTAGCACGAGAAAGATACTCTTCTTCGCTCGGGTCTATAAACATCTCGCCACGTCCCGTCTCGACATATTCACGATTAACACCAATTTCAACCAATTTTTGGTAAAAAATACTATTTGGCTCGGCTTTGCCGGCTTTGTAATTATAGAGATTATCCTTTTTAGAGCCTACCATTATTGCGAATTGCTCTGTTGTCACATCCATCGCTTTAATAATTTCAAATAAGCGACTGCCTATTGCAATTTTTCTCTCATCTACTTTTTGAGCAGACTTGACAGGTTCTCTTATATATCGTGGAATAGGAGATTTAGCTCTCATAAAAATAAATATTTGTAAAAAGTACAAAAATAAATTTGGTACAAATCGTATTTTTTACTAAATTGCATGTACGAAAATAGTACGTGTATTTTCTACACAAACAATTTACTCATTTGTAAGTAATTCTACAAAGCTATTTCAGCAAAAGGTGATGCAATGCTACGTTTAGATGAAATCTTACAAAAAAATACTAAGCCCGAAGTAGCACGAATAAACTTTGATGTTACCCTTGAACAGCAAGCAAAAGTCAAACGGCTTTGTAATTATTACAATGCGACCGCCTCAGAAATTATGCGATCTATTATTGATGAAATCGAAGAACCGGAATACGAAGAAGTAATGCAATAACTCACTCAAATAACATGCCATTCTTTGTAGGATTAGCTGTTATTGCAATAATGAGTATAAAAACTTACTCACTTTAATTCTAAAAACGAACATGGCTAAATCTCAGCTTTTCTGGCAAGAATATTACAGGGCGCAATACAAGAAACGCAAGGAAAGCAAGGAAAGCAAGGAACGGAAACGAGATTTCGTGCAGGAAGAGCGTTTGAAGATGGAAGCCGCGCAAACAAGGAAGGTGCAATATGAAGAGTTTTTCAGCACCCATCGACAGTGCTGAACGAGCGACCTCATGTCTATAAGTCATTGTTGAAACTACATGCCAGAAAGGAATACACCATGAAAAGCCTTGCAAAACTGAATGCGGCAGAAATCCGCAAGACCGACGACGGGATGTTTTCGGTGATAGATGTGGTGAAAGTGTTGACGAACAAGACGACACAATACGCCTCAAAAGTTATAGAAAGAATCAAATTTGATTCTCCTGAATTGTCGTCAAATATGACAACAATTAGATTTGGTGCGGCTGGCAGACCAACGCCAGT
>JANYIG010000170.1 GCA_025358765.1 Candidatus Kapaibacterium sp. | reverse complement strand
TTGAAGTTTAGATAAATTCCTGAAAACCGCATCAAACCTTACGCGCAAGAACCCCACTCAATCTCCCCTTATAAGGGGAGAAGCAAGACGCAACACGTCTTCGTGGCGGCTTGCAGAGGGGTGATGCGCTTGAGGGTAGCCAAGGTTATCTAAACTTAACAAGTACAACGACCACGAACTATTACGACAAATCTACACAATTCACCGCGTTTTCCAAAAGAACGCCGACTCCTTAGGTTCTTGGAGCTTTTATATGAAACAATTCTTATTTTCTGCGCTTGTACTGTTCTATGTAGCGCATTCTATCACGCTTGCACAGGTGTTGAGCGTAGATCGTGATATTGTCACCTTCGACAAACTTACAAAAACAGTCATTCCGTTTACGGCGAGCGCAAAACCAACGGTGACGATTGAACCACGTCTGAGCGAGCCACGTCTTGAAGGACGGTACACGGTTGAGTACACAAACGGCAAAGGAACATTGACGATTACAAAACCCGTTGCGGCGGGCACGTACATCATTACGATTTCGGCGGGCGGCGATACGGCATACAGCACGTGGAAGGTGCTGCCGAGCCAGCTTGATGAAAAAAGCATGAGATATCAGATATGGGTTCAGTACTCGTATGGCAAGCGTGTGTACCTCAAAAGCAAGCTGCCATCTGCCGCCGTTGCTGTGCTGCCCCTTGAGCAGTTCACGATTGAGTACACACTTGGCATTGAACCTGCTGTGACAGGCATTCCATACATCGAAAATTACATCGGACCCTACGTTCCAGCAAACGCAAGAAAAGTAAAAATTCAAGTTGTGTGGAAATATCCTACAACAAATGAGCGTGTACCGCTCATGATACGAGAAGTAGAACCCGCACAGCAAGCGCCAGACATCAATGCGACTAATGCTGTGGCTTCTCTGAAAAATGACCCGCTCCCCGCCGTGCCAAACGGCTTCCAGATTGCGATACAAGGCATTCGGGTTGAGTATCAAGAAAGCCCTGTGGATGCCGACAATTCTGACCCCAAAAACAGCAAACCCGTGTACGCAACGTTGGATATGGTTCAGCCTGTGGGCGAGGCGCAGATTATGTACAGTGCACAATATACCCAGCTTCACATTTACGATGGTGACAACCCCGACCCCGTTTCACCATGGATGCCGAATGAAAAAACGTTTTTTATTGTTAATGGTGCATATTCCGAAGGTACGTTCCCATTGACGATTCAAGTACGCAACCTTCCGCCCTGCCCGCGAACAGAGAGCCGGACGCTGCGCGGTACGATTGTCATTGACGTGAAAGCGAAGATCGTCAATAAAAAAATAGGGCGCTCAAGTTTTCTCAGTAGTGAACCAGTAACGATACCAATCAACATTTCGTATCAAGCGGATTCGGCGGGAATGCTTGTAACCGCAGAGCCGCCTTCCCAGAAACAGCCAGCACCCAAGCCCTTTGCATCTTCGCTTTGTAAGGATTGTTCCGATGCGATGGTACAATATCCCATCTGGCGCGTGACCAGTCCCGCGCTCCGCGAACAAGTGCAGGCGCATTTGCTCCAGCTTGGGCGTAAGCTCCCCACCACGCCGCTTAACGCGAAGATTCCACTTATGTTGGAAGCAACGGCACGGCGCAATGACACGTACGAACTCGCCACGCTGCGTTTCGGCAATGAAGTACTCACGCGCCGCGAGATACGGGAAACCATGATGCAAGGTTGTATTGACATTCTTGCTGAACCCATTACTGCACAAGGCAATAAAGGTTATCGGTACGAAGTGCTTTCTGCCAAAGAACAAGAGCAGGAGCGCAAACTCATGCAGAATCTTGCACACAACGCAGGGTATTACGAAGGTGCAACCATTCTGCGGAAGTTCGATTATTACAGCCATGCTGGTTATGCCATCTATCAGGCAGACAGCGCTGCCGTACTGCGTTTCAGGGAAGAACTTACTCCCAGCATTACCAGAACTCCAACGTTGGAAGAAGCCGAACGGGAATGCTCAACGGCGGAGGCAATCAAACAGAAAATCCTAAAAAAACAAAGTATTCCGCAAAGCCTGATTGACGAAACGCCGAACGCATGCGACATGGTGCGGAATTATTACAAAGCAGAGTCGGAATTGAGCCGCATTGACAGCGTATTTATTCTTACAAAAAAAACTGCGGGCGGCTCTGTGCCTGAAATTGTGAGCGCTGTGTCCATCTCGATGTTGAATTCTGCCCAAATTACAAACGTATCGTCAATCAAAGCTGCGCTGAATGCGCCCTTGAGCATTGGGATGCTGGACACGGCAGATTTACGCCAGTTCACGACACACGTCTATGAGGAGAGTCACGGCACACAAATTCACGTCAAAGGCTCCATTGCGGGCACATCGTTCACGAACCTCTACGACTATTGTTTGGACGGCATTCGCAAGGGTACATTTGCTGACCGCACGGCAGAGTTGATGCCGTTTCCGGCAGAGACGTTCAAAGCCTCTATCAATGCAAAAAAACCTCCATCAGCGCCACCATCGAAGCCCATTGCTGCGAACGTAACACGCCAAACCACCAATACGCAAACTCTCTTGCAAACATCCTTCGGAACGCCCGACCTGCGGTCAGACCTCACGGGATGGGCGGTTTGCGATGCCGCGCTCACGAAGGAGATTCGCGGTGCTATTGCTAAAGCTGCCAATGTTGCCAGCAATCGTAGCGGCGCTGTTACTATTTTCGGGAATCAATATATGAACGGTGTTTTTGACCTCCATTGGATGATCTGCGGCACAAGCGTATTGTCCAAAACACAGATTGATTCTGCGCTTCCCGCAACGCTTCGCAACCGCATTGCAAAGCCTTTCGAGCGAATATTGCTGAAGGACGATAAAGACACGACCATCAACCTGTATTGCCACACAATGCTTTCGCCGTTGGAGCAATGTAATACCCTCACTTACGCCAGCACACAAATCAGCAAACAAGCATCTATGCGCCATCGCTCTGTGCCATTTGCTTCTGCAACGGAAGCATTGATGCACCTTGCGGACTATGCCTACAACAATATTTCGCTTTTTGAAGCAAATGCCGATGCGATACGGCGCTTCCGCGAGGAGCTAACGCCGAGCATTACAAAAACTGCTGCAATCGAAGCAGCCGAGCAGGATTGCCCAACAACTGACAAAATCAGAATTGCATTCAAAAACAAACAAAACATCCCGCAAAGCCTCATTGATGAAGCACCCAACGAATGCGAGATGGTGCGAAATTATTACAAACGAATCGTGGAGCTGGCGCAGATTGGCAAAGTATTCGTTGTCACCACAAAATTGACCAATGCTTCCAACCCTGCGATTACAATTATAGGTACGGTTTCTATACCTATTATCAATCCAACTCAAGCCTCTAATCCGGAAGCACTCAAAATCGCACTCCATTCGCCGATAAGCGCTGGCGTACTGGACGCGAACGATTTGAAGCGGTTCAGAACGAAGGTTATCGAACGCAGCACTGACCCGAACAATCCGGGTATGATATATGTGAGAGGTTCGATAGAGACAGCGCCAGACCAGACGATGGACGAGTACTTCCAGACTATGATTCAGCAAAATCCGCGCGACATCATCTATGCTTTGCGAAGAAGTGATTGGACAGAAATGCCGCCGGACACTATAATGTATGAATATGTCAAAACTATGGTGCGGCGCAATCCAGCGGACGCAATCTACATGCAGGGTGGGAAAGGTTTGGGCAGGATAGAGCTTTTGCGGGCGCAGGTGCGGAAAGAACTTACAATCAAATAATTACATCGCTCAAACAAATTCTCTATGTACCACGTCTTGACTGCCGCACAAATGCGTGTTTGCGACGCATACACCATCAACGAACTTGCTGTTTCGGCGGCAATTTTGATGGAAGATGCCGCCAATGCCGCAACGGAGCGAATCTTGGCGATATTTCGTGAACGCGGCTTTATGTCCGATTCTCGCCGCCCGCGCGTTGTGGTTCTTTGTGGAAGTGGTAATAATGGTGGTGACGGTTTTGTGATAGCCCGCAAACTGGCGCACATAGCGGAACTTCGCGTTTTTTGGACGGGTAGCACCGACAAAATGAGTGCCGAAACGTTGATGAACAACCGTTCGCTTGAAAAATACGCCGCCTTAGTAGGGTTTCCGATGACTCACCTGCAAACAGAGCAAGATGTTGCCGCAATGAATCTTGCTGCCGATTGTATTATTGATGCCTTGTTTGGCGTTGGAGGAAGCGAGCATCCACGCGGGTTAGTGCTGCCAATATTGGAGCGCCTGAGCCACGTAAACCGCGTAAACAGTGCGAGGGACGTTTCGCCGCAAGCCGCTTTTGTTACCATCGCAATTGACGTTCCGACTGGGTTACATTCCGACACAGGGAAAGCGCATCCACTCTGCTTCGGGGCAGATTACACGATAACAATGGCAGCGCTCAAGGCGGGATTGCTGTTGCAAGACGCGCCAGACGTTTGCGGCAGCGTAAACGTTGTTGATATTGGTATTCCGAAGAGCGTCATTGCTGCCCATTCAAACGTTTCCGTGTTGGAAGACGAGGATATATGCCGTTTGCTGCCACCCCGCAAGCGTCGCATGAGCAAACATAACTACGGCAGCGTGGGTATTATTGGTGGTTCTGTGGGGATGGCTGGTGCGGCGGCGCTGTGTGCGAACGCAAGCATTCGTGCAGGTGCTGGGCTGGTACGGTTATATTCGACTGCAATGCACCCAGCAATACGCCCTGAAATTATGACGCAGTTGCTACCCACAACAAACAATGGAACAATCGCAGAAACAGCTTTTGAAGCGCTTTGCAAGGCAGTAGAAGTAAATTCCGTGATAGTAATTGGTCCTGGCTTAGGAGTGAATATGGAAACAATTGCACTCTGCAAACGGCTTTTGGACTATGTTTTGGAGCATTTCTCAGAAAAAATCATCGTTCTTGATGCTGATGGGTTGCGATGCGTATTGCCAGAAAGCAAACTGAACAACAACGTGATTCTCACGCCACATCACGGAGAATTTGCGCGGCTTACGGGCTTGCAGTACAACGACATCAACGAATATGCTCATCGTTATGCTGTGGAATGGGCGCAGACGTTAGGTTGTGTGGTATTACTCAAAAATGTTCCCACGATTGTCAGCCACAACGGGCATTCTTACTGGAACACAAACGGCAATGCGGGCATGGCGACCGCTGGAAGCGGGGATGTTTTGGCGGGTATTATTGCAGCATTAGCCGCACAGCACGTTACGCCGTTTGAGGCGGCGGCATTGGGGGCGTTTTTGCATGGAAAAGCTGGCGATTGGTATGCGAAACACTACAACCAAGAAACGCTTACCGCCGGAGGATTGACGGAAGCGCTCTCGCATGTACTTCCTACGGCTTTTGCTCCAGTTTTTTCATCCCCGGAAATTTTTCGTACAAACGTTTGACCACCGATGCCGGAACAAATTCGCCTACATCCCGTCCAAACCGTGCCACTTCGCGGATAATCGAAGAATTAAGATAGGTGTATTTTTCATTGGGCATCAAAAATACCGTCGAGACAGTAGGCGCGAGTTTCCGGTTCATCAACGCAATTTGGAACTCGTACTCAAAATCACTCACCGCCCGCAAACCCCGTATAATAGCCGTTGCGCCAAGTTCTTGGGCGAAATCCACCGTCAAACCCTGAAACGATTGCGCCGAAACCGTCGGGTATTCGCTAATAGCCTCTTGAATCATTGCCAAACGCTCTTCCTCAGAAAACATGGGTTGTTTGGACGAATTTTTTGCAACCAACAGCACCACACGGTCAAACATCGTCATTGCACGGTGCAGCACGTCGAGATGCCCGTTCGTAATCGGGTCGAACGTACCTGGATAGATAGCGGTGCGAAATATAGGTGACTGTGGTTGTTCCTGAGCCATGATGGTATTGCGAGAAGTTAGAGAAACCATATCTGCCGCGCAAATTTAGCACGAGAACGCGCATCTACGAAAATATTTTCGCATTGCCAAGCAGACGACGAACAAACAATAGCCAATCGTGAGCCGCAGTCCCACATTACCGTATAATGTCGGAAGCTGGTGCGGTATGCGTAAGCACCATACCACTCACAGGCGGCATCGTCACTGCGCGATTTTGAATGCTCATGCTTGGATGGGTCGTCAAGATTTGTTCTCCGATGATGTTGTTCACAATACGAATGCGGTCAGAAAAATTTATCAACACCGTCACGCTCTCACCTTGTCCGATACGCTCAAACGCCAACACATCGCTCGGGATGCCTTCGGTAAGCAAATGGATTTGTCCGCTTTGCAAGGCGGGATGCTGTTTGCGAAGCGTAAGAAGTTGTTTGTAGGTAGAAAATAGCGAAAAAGATTGTTTCTGTTGTGTTTCAACATTGCGCTCTTTGTAATCCGCGTTGACCGGCAGCCAAGGTTTTGTGCCGCTTTTGTCGAAGGTTGGAAGCACAAGCGGCATAAAACCTGCATTCGGCGCAGTGCTCCATTGCATAGGTGTCCGGCAATTGTCGCGGTTTATCAGAACGGGGAACTGCCGCTCAAGCCAAGCCGGAAGCCACGTGTAGCGTGCCGACATTGGGTCGAGTGCTTTTTCGGCAGGCATTTGTGCATTAGTCATACCGATTTCTTCGCCTTGATACAGCGTCGGAACGCCCCGCGCCGTGAGTTGGTACAACGCCAGTAGTTTCGCACGATTCAAGCTATTGCCAATTTTACCGATGCTCCGTTTTTGATCGTGATTGCTGAACACCAGCGTGGGGACAAGCGGCGCGGGATAATGTTCTTCGTAATTGACAATCTGTTTGCGAAAAAAATCTGCATTGAAGTCAAAAAAAAGCATATCGAAGAGGAAAATCAAATGCAACCCTTCGCGGGATTTCTCCTTGTCATTCTTATCATTTTTTTTATCACCATCGCCCAAATAGCGCTTCAAAACGTCGTGTTTGCCGAATACCTCGCCCACCAAACAACGTTGTGGACTGCTGAATTCATCCACCACGCGCCGAAGCTCTTGCACGAACGTGTAGTTGTCGGGATGGTTTGCCGAATATTGGCGAAATTGAAAATTCCCCCCGGGATTTTCCAACGAAGGAAAAGGATTCAAACTGAACGGATTATCGCGGAATTCCGTATCCTTCATAATCACATTCACCATATCCAGCCGAAAGCCATCTACGCCCTTGCGGAGCCAAAACCGCACCACATCGAACATCACATTTTTTACTGCTGTATTGCGGTAATTCAAATCGGGTTGAAATGCCAGATACGATGCAAAAAACCATTGACGGCGCTCTTTCGCATAATGCCATCCTTGCTCGCCTATGAGCGATTGCCAGTTGTTGGGCGGCTCCAAACCGTTTGCCCCGCGACCATCGCGCCAGATGTACCAATCAGCTTTTGTATTTGTGCGATTTTGGCGGGACTCACGGAACCACGGGTGCTGGTCGGACGTGTGGTTCAACACCATATCGAACACGACCTTCATGCCGCGCCGATGCACCTCGCCGATAAGTCGCTCTACGTCTCGCATTGTACCGTACTCTGGTGCAATAGCTTCGTAATCGCTGATGTCGTAACCAATATCGCGCTGCGGACTGGCATACATGGGCGAAAACCACAGCGTTTCAACGCCAAGTTCTTGCAAATAGTCCAAACGACTAATAATACCTTGAATATCGCCGATACCGTCCCCGTTGGAATCCTGAAACGAGCGCGGGTAAATCTGATAGATGGTAGTGTGCTGCCACCAAAGTGGCTCCACAGATTGCGAAGAAGGTAAAATTTGTGGCGGGAAGGAAGTCGCGGCAGGATAAACGCGCTCGGCAGATGAACATACATACCCCACGGACACAAACAACAACGAGCTATACAGCAGAACAATACCACGATTCATAGACAAACCAACAAAGCCGTGACGGTCAAAGAATAAAGCGAAACCGCTAAAATCCTGAAAACTTCACGGCTGTGCAAGGCTTTTTCACCAATATTACCAATTGGTTATACTTCCTGATGACTCCTTGATTGTTTTTTCGGCTACAACCATGGAAAAACGTGTTCTTTAGCTTTTCGGCAGAAACAACATCGGTTTACGGAAAAACGTTGCTATCCAATAGAGCGTGAGAATTACTATCGGAGCAGTAAATGGCTGACCATGACTGATGTGTACAGCCATTGCCCCACCAAAATAGCTACACGCCAGAAAAAATCCAAGATTGAGTGTTTTGGGGTAAAGATACAACGCAACGATGAGCAATTCTGTAATAGCAAGGAGCGTAATGTACTGTACTACGCCGTCCGCGGTTAATCCATCACGAACCTCTTGCGCTCCCGTAAGTTTTGCAGTGGCGCTGGCGAACGTGAGCAGTGCTGGGATTGCCGCCACAATCCAAGGAAGATATTGTTTAAAGCCTGTCGGCTGTGTTTGTGATTCCATTGTTGTTATTGGGATTATGAATGAAGATAGAATCAATTCCGATTAACTTTTGTATGTCATTCCCGCGAAGGCGGGAATCCAGACCACAAACAACTTCTGGACACCCGCCGGAGTTTACTCCAGCGAAAGTTGGGGCTGGGATAAATTCCGGCTGGGGTTGGCATGACAATGGTGGTTTGCGGAAGTCCTGTTTAGAATATTTTTTTGATCTTTACCTAAAAAAAAAGCCGCTCACATCTGCAAACGGCTTTCATTGTCAAATGTTGTCGAGCTTTATTGCTATGCTCTATGATTATCAATCTGGTCGAACGTGCCGCCGTGAATGATGGCGCGGGTCGGCGGGTTTGACAAGAAATCGTGCGGGAAGCCAATATCAAAGGCACTTGCTTCTTGAAGCAGCGTCATTTCTTCGGCGGGAATCGTAAAATTCAAGCAGCCGAGCGTGTCTTGCACTTGCTCCAACATCCGTGCACCAATAATCGGAATGACGACGGGCGGCGTGTTCGGATTGCGATGCGTCCAATTATACGCCACTTGAGCGGGTGTGACTCCCATGCGGGCAGCCACATCCACCACGACTTGGGCAATCGTATTGCTGCGCTCGCTTCGGCGAATACTTTTTTCCACGACTCTACCCGCCTCGCCTCGCAGATATTTACCCGTGAGTGCGCCGCCGGCAAGCGCTCCCCAAGGCGTAACCGCCATATCGAACGCTGTTGCCATCGGCAGCAAATCCCGTTCCACGGTGCGTTGAATCAGGCTATACTCCACTTGCAGAGCCACAAAGCGATTCCATCCACGAAAATCTGCAATCGTGTTTGCCTGCGAAATAATCCAAGCCGGTGTGTCCGAAATACCGATATAATGCACCATGCCGGAACTCACAAGGTCATCTAAGCCGCGTAAAATTTCATCTACGGGCGTAAATCCGTCCCACGCATGAACCCACAACAGATCAATATATTCCGTGTCGAGCCGCTCCAAGCTGGTTTCTACCGAACGCATCATGTTTTTACGATGATTCCCCGAAAAATTCGGGTCGCTTTGTTTATCAAAGAGCGTGTATTTTGTGGCAAGCACAAAATGGTCGCGGTCGGCTTTGATAAACTCACCCACGTATTTTTCGCTCGTGCCTTCGGTGTAGCGATTAGCGGTATCTATAAAATTGCCACCTGCGTTGGCAAAAGCATCAAAAATCTGCTTGCTCGTTTCATGATCTGCCCCCCAACCCCATTCGGAGCCGAATGTCATCGTGCCGAGTGCGAGTTCAGAAACCCGTAACCCGCTTCTACCAAGGAGTTTGTAGCGCATAGAGATGATAATGGTTATTGTTGGATTGACACCTTAGTATGGTACATTTATCCTTCGACAAACTCAGGGTAAAGACTGATTTAATTCCTCATGCTGAACCCTAAGCCTGTCGAGGGAGTAAAGTATCAATGTAAAATTGGTTTTTCAGACGTTTATATCAATCGGCTCTTATCGGCGATTATTAATCGTTGTTGAAGCCAGTTTCTGTGCGATATTGCAGCTCGGACGAATAGTCCGTAACCGTGCCGCAGCTGTAATGGCTGTCGCCGCGCCGTGCCGGTGGCGCTTGCACAGGTGCGCCGCCGCGTTTTGCTTTTATCATCTTTGCCATCAAACGGGCGCGTTCCAAACGGATGTCCTCGCGGAGTTGTTTATCCTGTTGTTCGCGGTCGAAATAGAGAATGCCATCCACAAAGGTCTTTTCCGCTTTGGCGTAGATAGAAAGTGGATTATCCGACCAAACAACCACATCCGCGTCTTTGCCTACTTTCAAGCTGCCCACGCGATTATCCACGTGCATCATCTTCGCAGGATTGAGCGTGACAAATTTCAACGCTTCTTCCTCCGGCACACCGCCATATTTCACGGCTTTTGCGGCTTCTTGATTCAGTCGGCGTGCCATTTCTGCATCGTCGGAATTAAAGGCGACGGTCACGCCCATAGCGTGTAAAATCGCGCCGTTGTAAGGGATTGCCTCGGCAACTTCCATTTTGTACGCCCACCAATCGGAGAATGACGAAGCATTTGCACCGTGCGCCTTCATTTTATCCGCTACTTTGTAGCCTTCCAGAATGTGCGTAAATGTGTTCACCACAAAGCCAAATTGCTCTGCAACCCGCATCAACATGGTGATTTCGGTTTGCACGTAGGAATGACAGGTGATAAAACGTTTTTTGTTTATAATCTCAACAAGCGCATCAAGCTCCAAATCACGGCGTGGCGCAAGTGCCGTGGATTTATCTTTGCCAGAAAGTGTATTGTACATCTTCCACGCCGCCTCATATTCTTTGGCGCGAGTGAAACCATCCACCATCACTTGTTCAACGCCCATGCGGGTTTGCGGGAAGCGAACCGTGTTCAAATCGCCCCAGTTCGCTTGTTTTACGTTTTCGCCAAGCGCAAATTTAATAAAGCCGTCTGCGCCCTCGAATTTCATTGCTTCTGGCGCTACACCCCAGCGCAGTTTCGTCAGAATCGTCTGCCCGCCAATGGCATTTGCCGAGCCGTGCAACAGATGGGAGCTTGTAACGCCACCCGCAAGCTGACGGTAAATATCCACATCTTCGGCATCAATTACGTCACCAATACGGACTTCTGCCGTAACAGATTGGCTCGCTTCGTTCACGCCACCTGAGATTGCGATGTGTGAGTGCTCGTCCATAATTCCGGGCGTGACGTGTTTACCCGTTGCGTCCACCACCTTTGCGCCCGCTTCCGGCAAGCCTTTGCCGACCGCAGTGATTTTACCGTTTTTGAGCAGAACGTCGGTATTTTTCAGAATGCCGTCTTTTTCGTTCGTCCAAACGGTTGCGTTTTTAAGCAATACTGTTTCCTGTTTTGGAGGGATTTTGTAGCCATATTCCACAAAAGGAACAGTTCGTGCGCCCAAATCCGCCAGAACGTTGACTGTATCAGGCTTTGGAGCCTCTGGCGTGAATGCTTTCGTGCGTCGTACCGACCAACCAACCCAATTACCTTGTTCGTCCTGTCCTTTGCCAGACCACGTTTCGCCGCTTGTTTTCAGGTCAATCCAGCCGGACAAGCGCACCTCAGCCGTGGCTTTGGTGCTGCGAGCAAAACGTAGAACGACGGAATTGCCCAAACTTCCGGCACGGTCGAGCGTGAGCGGGATTTTAAGCGAATCACCTTTTTGGGTGAGTTCCGTCAAAGGCGCATTGATAGTGCCTTTCAGCGTCATTGTATATTCGCCAATGAT
Source organism: Candidatus Kapaibacterium sp. (assembly GCA_025358765.1). Taxonomy (GTDB): domain Bacteria; phylum Bacteroidota; class Ignavibacteria; order Kapaibacteriales; family UBA4661; genus JANYIG01. The sequence goes on along the minus strand of JANYIG010000170.1, from coordinate 15,605 downwards.
TTCAATCGTGAGTGCGTACGAGCCGCGAATGTCCGCAATATCGGGGCTGGCAAGTTCGTAAGGTTTGCCTTGCACCCAGTTTTGGAAGATAATAGTTTCTTTGTCGAACACATCACCAGATGTGACGATAAAATTCGCAATCTTGCCGCGTTCGAGCGTACCAAGTTTGTCGCTCATCTTCACAATCTGCGCCGGCACAGTCGTGAGCGCTGCAAGTGCAACCTGTTTGGAAAGACCGTATTTGAGCGCTGTTTGCAGGTTTGCCGTAAATTCGGCTTTTACTTTCAAAAGCGCCGTGGTGAAGGCAAACGTAATGCCTGCTTTTTCAAGCGCGGCAGGGTTTGTGGGTGCTTGTTCCCAATGTTTTAAGGCTACAAGCGGGATGTTGAGCGTTGCGAGTGGGTCTTCGACGTTGTACGCTGCCGGATACGCAAGCGGCAGGATGAATGCGGCTTTGGTGGCTCGTACGTCCTCTATGCGTTGGTATTCATCGCCCGCACCGCGAAATACGTATTGCACACCTGTTTCATCGCCAACTTTATCTGCCCGAAGAACGTTCAATTTATTCGTTATTTCAAAAATCTGTGGAAGCTCCTGCGCGGCGTTCCACGCTTCGAGCGAAGCATTATACTCAGTTTTGAGTGGTTGCACGGCACGTGATTTTTTGTACCAATCAGCATCCAAATATGTCTGGCGGAGCAACGCAATCGCTCCCATCAGCGAGTTTGGGTAATCTTGTCGTGATGTGCCTCTGTCGAACGAATACTGAGCAGCAGCGCGGTTGCTGAGGACGAGTGAATTTTCTTTAGCATCGGCAAGGCTTACCAATACGGACGTTCCCCGCGCAATGCCGTCATGTTGATGCGAAAGAACAACACCAAATCCAAGTTTTCGTAATTCATCTGCCTTCAGAGGATTTGCTACAAACACCGTCGAAGCGTCTTTTTCGGGTTTGATTGCTTGATTCCAATTGTACGCGCCTTTGGTATTCGATTCCATTTGCGGACCGTCAAAACGCCGTCCTTGCAGCACCAGTGGTGGCGCTTCCGGCATTCCATAATCACTGTCGAGGTCAATAAACGAGGCATAGACGGATTTACCTTTTGCATCGAGTACTACTGCATCTTGTGGGACGGTTACGCCCGCACCGACGGCTTCAATCAAGCCATTGCGGACAACAAGCGTCGCTTTTTCCACTGTTTGCGTAGGGCTTATGACAATGCGAGCGTTCGTGATAGCGTAACAATCGGGGCGAGTGTCCCGTGCGCCGTTGGTAGGAAATGTTTGTTGGGCAGAGCTTATGGAAAGGTTTCCAAACAAGCATATAAACAAGAATCCGAAGGCTACGTAGGCAGAAAGAATCAGACGTTTCATAGCGAAAAAGGATATAGTATGGAAAATAAGGATTGTTCGCAATTCGGAAAGCGCGAAAAATAGCAATTGTTTGGTTTGAATCCTACGGTTTTTCGATGTAACTTTCGCACAAAATTATCGTACACGACAAGTATTTTGGCTTCACAGAAGCTATTCCATCCTTTTCTTTCCATCCAACTTTGAAGGAGATATCTTGTATGAAATTCCGTACAATTCTTGTCATTGCTTGTATTCTGACTGCATCAAGCATACCCACACAGGCGCAAGAAACCCTACTTTTGCGACAACCCACCGTCAGCGCCGACCGCGTGGCATTTGCTTACGGCGGCGACCTGTGGACGGCTTCTCGTGTGGGCGGCGAGGCAAAACGCTTAACCACATATATTGGCATTGAAGCTACACCGATGTTCTCGCCAGACGGCACAATGATTGCCTTCACGGGTGAGTATGACGGCAACACGGATGTGTACGTAGTTTCCGTTAATGGTGGTTCTCCCACGCGACTTACCTTCCATCCGGGTGCAGACGTACTTGCGGGCTGGACACCAGACGGCAAAAGCGTAATATTCCGCTCGACGAGTCATTCCAACTCGCCGCGCTACGGGCGGTTATTTAAAGTGGCTGTAAGCGGCGCAAATACTGGTGGAATGCCAGAACCGCTTCCGATGCCGATGGCTGAACGTGGTTCATATTCGCCCGACGGCTCCAAAATGGCGTATAACGCCATTGGCGATGCCTTCAACACGTGGAAACGCTACGGCGGCGGGCAAAAATCTCCCATTCGTATTATTGACTTAAAAACATTAGAGTACGAAATCATCCCATCTGCAAATGCCAACGGCGGGGTGAATAACTCCAACGACACGCGCTGCGTCTGGCTTGGCGATGTGGTGTATTTTCTGTCCGACCGCACCCGCGTGATGAACATTTTCGGCTACAACACGCGCACCAAAGCCGTTGAGCAGATGACGAGCTACACCGATTACGACGTAAAATTCATGCACGGCACCGGCACGACCATCGCATACGAGCAGGGTGGCAGAGTGCATCTGCTTGACCTTACGACAAAAACGGCAAAGCCGCTCAGTATAACCGTTGCGGGCGATCAAAATGCAACACGACCGCATTATGTCAAGGCTGCGGGTTTTGTGCATAACGTTGCGGTCTCGCCATCGGGCGCACGTGCGGTGTTCGAGGCACGTGGCGAAATCTTGACCGTCCCCGTCAAAAAAGGCGACATTCGCAACCTTACCAATACGCCAAACGTCTGTGAACGTGATCCCGCTTGGTCTCCGGACGGTAAATCTGTGGCGTACTTGTCGGACGCAAGCGGCGAATATCAGTTGATGATTCAAGAACAAAGCGGCAAAGACAAAGCAAAAGCATACTCGCTTGCCTCTTCACCGTCAACGGCACCGTCGTTTTTCTTTGCACCGTTGTGGTCGCCGGATAGCAAAAAGATTCTTGTGGGCGATGTGCGGCTGAACCTTTGGCTTGTGGATGTGGCAAGCGGCAAAGTTACCCTTGTTGATAAAGACGAATATGGCGGACCGAACACAAGTGGTGGGCGAAGTGTCGGCGGTGCGTGGTCATCGGATTCACGTTGGATTGCCTATTCCAAGAGGCTTGCAGGGCAAATGCAGGCAGTGTACATTTATGACATGACGACAGCAAAAACAACGCAAATCACCGACGGCTTAAGCGACGCTACAGAAGCCGTGTTCAGCCGTGATGGGAAGTACTTATATTTTGCTGCGAGTACGAACGTTGGCACAAATGTGGGATGGCTCGACATGGCGCGGCTCGACAAACCCGTCACACAAAGCCTCTATGCCGTTGTTCTCTCAAAATCCGACCCGTCGCCGTTTGCGCCGGAAAGCGATGAGGAGGCAGTAAAACCAAGCTCTGATGCTGCTGCCGGCGATAAGAAAGATGATAAAAAAGACGAAAAGAAGGACGACAAAAAAGATGACAAAGCAGCCGCCAAAAAAGATGTGAAGATTGATTTCGCAGGCATTAGTCAGCGTATTGTTGCGTTGCCCGTGCCAGACCGCACCTATACAAATCTTCAAACCGCAGACGGGAAGGTATTCTACGGCGAAATTATCCCGAACAAGCAAGGTTACACGCTGAATGTATTCGATATGAAAGACCGCAAAACGACGGTGTTTGCTGAAGGCGTATCGAACCACATCGTGAGCGCAGACGGCGCAAAAATGCTGTACAGCACTGGCAACGGCGCGGCGAGCGCTTATTTTATCGTGGATACAAAAGCAAAACCTACGGCGGGCGACGGCAAACTTGCGCTCGAAGCGATGGAGGTGTATTCTGACCCGCGGGCGGAGTGGGAGCAGATGTACAACGAAGTTTGGCGTTATCAGCGCGATATGTTCTACGACGCACAAATGCACGGCACGGATTGGAAAGCAATGGGTGAAAAATACCGTCCGTGGCTGAAACACGTGGCTCACCGCGCCGATTTGAACTTTGTGTTTGCAGAACTAATGGGCGAACTCGTCGTTGGTCATGCGTATGTGAATGGCGGGGATTGGCAGCAGGCGGAAGTTGTGCCGGTGGGCTTACTCGGCGCAGATTACGAAGCAGTGAATGGCTTTTATCGCATCAAAAAAATCTATACGGGCGAAAACTGGAACCCAACACTCCGTGCACCGCTTACACAGCCGGGCGTGAACGTAAATGCAGGTGATTATATTCTTGCGGTGAACGGTCGTCCGCTTCGCACGCCAGCGAACGTGTACAGCCTGTTCGAGAAAACTGCCGACAAACAAACGACGCTCACGGTGAACAGTCGCCCCGATATGGAAGGCGCTCGAACAGTCGTTGTTGTACCGGTTGCAAACGAATCTGCGCTTCGTAACCGTGACTGGATTGAAGCAAATCGTCGTTTTGTGGATTCTGCTTCCGGCGGCAAACTCGCCTATATTTACATGCCGAATACAGGCGGCGAGGGCTACACATCGTTCAACCGCTATTACTTCTCGCAGCTTGACCGCGAGGGCGTGGTGCTCGACGAACGCTTTAATGGCGGCGGGTTGGTAGCAGATTATGTGATTGACATGCTGAATCGCCCATTGCTGGCAGGTTGGGCGCAGCGGGATGGAAAAATGTTTGTATCGCCCCGTGCTTCAATTTTTGGTCCGAAGGTAATGATTGTCAATGAATACGCGGGTTCTGGCGGCGACGCTATGCCACAGTATTTCCGTCGGCGTGGGCTTGGCAAACTCGTTGGAAAGCGCACGTGGGGCGGTTTAGTGGGAATTTCCGGCTATCCGCCACTGTTGGACGGCGGCAGCGTGACTTCGCCAAGTTTCGGCACAGTCTCGCCCGACAGCCAGTGGGAAGTTGAAAACGTTGGTGTAGCGCCCGATGTAGAGGTCGAAGTTGACCCCAAACTCTCCGCCTCGGGACACGACCCGCAGCTTGAAAAAGCAGTTGAAATCGCATTACAAGAGTTAAAGGCAAAACCCGTAAAAATGCCTACACGTCCTGCTCCGCCTGCCAGAGCAAAACAATAGACAAGTTTACGAAACAGTTTTCGGGTATTACAAAATCATGTTCCTGCCGGGTGCTTTTTTCAGCATCCGGCAGGTTTGTTTCACACGAAGAAATCTACAGAGCAGCTGTTTGCAATCGCCCATCGGTTATGCACAAAGGCTTCGTAAGAATTTTTCCCTGTAAAATCTTCGCAACATTCGGAAAAAGTTGTATATTTAGCGGCTACACCTTGTGTTTGCGGCATTGTGTTTGCCCCCATTTTTCACTCTACAACTTCAACACGAATTTCATTTCATGGAACGGTTCGCAGATTTACACACGCACACCACGCACTCCGACGGCATCCTTGCGACGGAAGCACTACTGCACAAAGCAGCAGAGCGAGGTTTGTCTGCTCTTAGCATTACCGATCATGACACTGTTGATGCGTTGCCGGAGGCAAACGTTCTGGCATCTGCTTTAGGATTGGATTTCGTAACAGGTATTGAAATCAGTGCCTACGATGGTACGACTGAGGAAGCACGCGAATATCATATTTTGGGTTATTTTTTTGATATGTATAACCCTGCGCTTCTCCAGTTCACAGATCATTGTCGTCATCAGCGCATCGAACGTGCTGAACGGATGGTCGTGAAGCTAAACCGCCTGGGCATCCCGCTTCATTTCGAGGAAGTTTTGCAGCAAAGCGGTAAAGGCGTTGTCGGGCGACAGCACATCGCGGCAGCGCTACACACGGGCGGATTTGTGCGTTCGTACAAAGAAGCATTCGACCGCTATATTGCCGATGACCGCCCTGCAAACGAAGTGAAATGGCACTTCCCCGTGAGTGCAGCTATTGACCTTATCCACGAGGCGGGTGGTTTGGCTGTGGTGGCGCATCCCGGACGTTCGATGCACGGGCTGACGCTCGTAAACATGGTCAAAGCTGGCTTGGATGGCATTGAGGTCGCGCATCCGTCGCACGACGCTGCTCTTCGGCGGTATTACGAACAATTTGCCAAAGCATATCATCTTTTCACAACTGGCGGCTCCGATTTTCACGGCAGTAAATATGCCGACGAGACAAACTTTGGCACCATCGGCGTTCCCTACGAAAACGTACTTGCAATGGCAGAAGCACATAATCGTGCCGTTGACATTGAGTGGTGAATATTCTCCAAAAAAAAGTTTAGACTGAAGCCGATAAAAGAACGAGTGACAAAGGAAAAAAACCAGAATGAAAACAGAGTTAGTCCAAACCAAAAAAGAATTTATCAAAGAAGCAAAGCGGTATCTGGCAAATGGTAAAGAAACGATTGCCAAAAGTCCGATAGACGGCAAGCTCTACGAAGATGAAAAGTACGTTCGTGAAGGCGCTGGTATAGCCTATCTTGCCGCGCTCAAAGCAATGGATGGGTATTTAGTCGGCAAAGGTGTACCTGTAGCGAACCTTCCCAAATCTATTGAGGAATACTGGGCGATGAAGAAAAAGCATATCCCTCATAATGGCAGGTTTACGCAAAACCTGACGATTGCGTATAAAACGCTTCACATAGCGGCATACTATCAAGGGCTGAACACGGTAAGCAACCTCAAAGAGGGTTTGCAAGCCGTAAAAGAAATAATCTCGATGCTTGAAGATTGAGTTTCTACGGGCATTTCCCACAATATGACACCCTTTTTATACATCTCATTTTCTCTACATCTTGAATGAAAACCCTCGAAGGTATTTTTAACGCAGACGGAAAATCGTTTGGCATTGTTGTATCACGTTGGAACAGCTTTGTCGTGACGAAACTGCTCGAAGGCGCATTAGACGGGCTAAAGCGGCACAATGCTGACGAAAATCGCATTACTATTGCGTATTGCCCGGGCAGCTTTGAAATTCCGCTTGTCGTCAAAAAAATGGCAGAAAGTAAGAAGTTCGACGCTGTGATAGCGCTCGGCGCGGTGATTCGCGGCTCCACGCCGCATTTTGATTACATTTCGGCAGAAGTAACCAAAGGTGTGGCACACGTTGGGTTGGAAACGGGCGTTCCGTGCGTGTTTGGCGTTCTAACTACCGATACGATTGAACAAGCAATCGAGCGCTCCGGCACTAAAGCGGGCAACAAAGGTTTCGAGGCGGCAACCGTTGCCATTGAGATGGTTTCACTCATGGATGCCTTCGCGCAATTGTGATTAACAACGAATGAATCACCAATGACAAGCATCCAAACGCTCACAACCAGCGCAGAATTCGAGCAAGCGCTTCAAACCTCAGAGACCATACCACTGCTTGTTTTTAAGCACAGTGTTACGTGTCCAATTAGCTCCAGAGCGCACGAGCGCTTTTGTGCGTTTATTCAGCAAAATACCGCTCCTCTGAACGTCGCAATGGTCGTTGTCCAAGAGGCGCGGTCTGTGTCGGACGAAATCGCCACACGGCTTGGGATTGAGCATGAAAGCCCCCAAGCGATTTTTGTCTTGGGCGGCACGGTATTTTGGCACGACTCCCACTCCCGCATCACGGTGGACAGCCTCGAAAACGCTCTGCAAAGCATTACGCCAGAACAAGCATTATAAGTTTCGGCTTTTTCTCCTGCCTTTTCTGTTCCATATACTTTCCACAAACCGCATAAAATCGGTATATTTGGGGCGAATATTAGAGTGCATTCCGAATTATCTACAGGTCTGTCACACCAGCCCCAGCCTTCGCTGGCGTGAACTCCGTCGGGTGTCCAGAGGTCGCTTGCGGTCTGGATTCCCGCCTTCGCGGGAATGACATACAAAAGTATTCGGCATAAACTCTATTGCATACCTTTTACGTCAAAGACCGTTTGCATGATTATTCAGGAAAAACTTCTCAATGATATTGGCGCTTTGGCGGAATCGCAGGGCGTAGCACTTTATGTAGTGGGTGGCTACGTGCGAGATTTTATGCGGTCTGCACGGGGCGAAGTTGTTATCCGCAAGGATGTGGATTTCACCGTTGTGGGCGATGCCGTCGCGTTTGCACGCGAGGTTGCAAGCCGTTTTCGCTCTCGCGCTGTCGTGTATGAACGTTTTCGCACAGCGATGGTTCCGCTTGGCGAGTACCAATGCGAGTTCGTGGGGACACGCAAGGAAGAATACGAGCCGCATTCACGGAATCCAATTGTGAGCGAAGGTACGTTGGAGGACGATTTACGTCGCCGTGATTTTACGGTGAATGCAATGGCAGTTGCGCTTAACAATCTTGGTGAACACTCGTTTGGCGAACTTGTTGACTTGTTCGGCGGGCAAGATGATATGGAACGCAAACTCCTGAAAACGCCGATTGACCCGTTTCTTACCTTCAAAGACGACCCACTCCGCATGATGCGGGCAGCACGGTTCGCTTCACAGCTGGGTTTTATGATTGACCCGATTGCTATGCAGGCAATGACAAACCTTGCAGACCGTATTCGGATTATCTCGCAAGAGCGACAAACGGATGAGCTGCTGAAAATCCTTGCGTCGCCGCGCCCCAGCACGGGCTTCAAAATTCTGTTCAAAACGGGATTGCTCCAGTACGTCTTCCCCGAAGTTTATGCGCTGGCGGGCGTTGACCTTGTGCAAGAAAACACGGAAGTCGGACGGCAGGAATACCGCCACAAAGATGTGTTTTACCACACGCTGCAAGTGGTGGACAATGTGGCACAGATGCAAGATGCAAAGGCAGAAGAAGTGAACGTCTGGCTACGGTTTGCGACGCTGATGCACGATATTGCCAAACCCAAAACGAAAAGATTTCTGCCGGGCGTGGGATGGTCGTTTCACGGACACGAGGAAGTTGGTGCACGGTGGCAAGCACGGCTATTCAGGCGGTTGAAGCTGCCATTGCATCACCTCGACTACGTGGAAACGCTCGTGCGATTGCATCAACGACCAATGGCGCTTGTGGACGAAGAAGTAACAGATTCCGCCATTCGCCGCTTGGTGGTTCATGCCGGCGAAGCGCTTGAAGACTTGTTCACGCTTTGCCGTGCGGACATTACCACAAAAAATCCGGCGCTTGCCCAACGGTATCTGAAAAATTACGATCTCGTGTATCAGAAAATGCTCGATGTGCGTGAACGCGATGCCCTTCGTGCTTTTCAGTCGCCCGTGCGTGGCGAGGAAATTATGGAACTCTGCGGTTTGCAGCCGTCGCGGGCGGTGGGGATTATCAAAATAGCGATTGAGGAGGCGATTTTGGATGGCATTATTCCGAATGAATACGAAGCAGCAAAAGCGTATTTGCTTGCACACAAGGATGAATGGCTTGTGCAGGCGAAGGAAGAAGAAACGCAGCGAAAACGTCCACAGCGCCCTGACAGCTCACAATAAGCGACATTTCATGCGGGTATAGGGGATGTTTTTTCTGATGGAAAATACCTCTTGGTCAGTTTTGACGGATAAACCCCAATCGTCGTCGCTTTCGCTGTATGCAAACGAGAATTTTCCGTGCTTTGCAAGCGTTGTGCGTTGGTATTCATCCACCGCTGGAACATCCGTCATCAGGTAGAATGTGCCGTCTGGCTTCAGGACGCGAGCGCATTCATCCAAAAAAGCAGCCGTGAAAGCTCGCCGTACAAAGTGGCGACGCTTGAACCACGGGTCGGGGAAAAAGTAGAATATGCGCTCGATGGAAGCAGATTCAATGAACTGCATTCCGTTTGTCACGTTGTACCACAAACATGCCGCATTGCCGATGGACTCGCCTTCAATCACGCCTTGAATCCATTCCACGGCGTATTTTCGGACTTCCAAGCCAAGAACATTTACCGAAGGCTCGTTTTGTGCGGTTTCCAACAGGAATTTCCCCATGCCGCAGCCAATATCAAGATAAGACGGCGCTTGCAAGGGTGTTTGGGCGTGAGAAAAGAGTTCATCCCACGCGCAACGTTCAATAAGCGGCGGATAATAATCAAGGTTGACGCGAAGTTGGCTGTGAGGCACATATTGATTGGCACTGACGTGGCGGCGCGTGCGTGGAAGTGGGTATTTTGTGTAATCAATCGCCATTATTGTTCGTGAACGTTCGTTAGAATATGTAAAAGCATGAAATAAGCATTGGATATGTTTCCCCAAAGTGTCAATTTAGTATCTTTTTACGTGACAATTATCACAGTTTTTCGCTCTAATGAACCGTACACCTACTTTCGCTCTTGTTCTGTCCACGTCTGTAGCACTATTGCTATCGTTGTCGTCTTGCGGCAAAAAAAACGACCTTCGCGCTATTGACCCCGCGCAAGGTCCGGCAACACTCGCGCAGCCGTCCACCTTAGCAACCGTCACCGCGCCGCTCATCAAAGAACCGGAAAAATTTACCACGCTTGATTCCAAAGAACAATTGTCGTTTACCGTGAACCCCGACCAACTGAGTACACCGATTTCCGACACAAAACATGGCATCAAATTTGCTGCGCCGCGTGACTACAAGCGCCTTCCGCAATCGGCTGTCAACACAAGCGCACTCGCGGGCGGGTTGTCTATGCCTTCGTCGAGCGGCATTCAGGTAACACCACTGTATGCTTTCAATAACGAATTCACTCAGAACGCTTGCCTCGTCTCGCGTGTGACGTTTCCCACAAAAGATGGGGACTTCAAAACGCAAATTCAAAAATACGAACGGTTGCTGAAAGAAAAATTCAAACCGTTGCCCGTTTCAACGGTGTCGTTTGTGAAAGACAATATTAAAATGGTACAATTTCTTGTGCAAGAAGAGGAAAAAGGCATTATGCGTATCGTCTTTGCAGGCGCGAATAAGACGATGTTTCAGTTCGACTATACGCTTCAACGCAAAACCGCAAAAGCAGATTTGAAGATGATAGAATCGTCTATTGGCTCTATTGGGCTGTTGCAGTAATAATTATTTCCAATGCAGTCGCAATCGGAGGAATCCATTTTTTTTATTTTTTCAAAGGAGTGTTGACATGAACCATCAAAGAAGAAGTATCATTGCCCTGCTTTGTAGCATAGGTTTGATATTTAGTTTCAGCAATACTGCGTTATTTTCGCAAGAAAAAGCAGCAACTAAGACCGTGCGATGGTCAATCTGCGAGGTGCAGGTAAAAAAAATCGTTGCCGAGGTTTTTAAACAATCAGGTCATGCTATCGTTGACGAAAAAAGTAAACCTTTGGTTACGGCTGAACCGCTTGCTGAGGGCTATAAACTGTTGTCCATTGAATATGGCAAGGAAAAAATTGATGGTGCGGTCTTAAAATCCATGCAAAAAGAAGTCTATGATTTATTGGCAAAGCCGAGTAATACAAAAGGCGACGAGTTGTATTGTCATGATATGGTGAAGTAGGTTACAAGGTTCGTCTGCACGTGTATGCTCTGCTTCATACACGTGCAATCGTTCCTCTGTAGCATAAAATACCATATATGTAGCGGTGATTGTTTTACGTTCTTATTTTTGTTTTTCTATCTACTATGGCATCAAAATCTTCCCCTAAACCTGAGTCCACGCCTATTTCCGTGACCTTCGCCGATGTCGAGAGTGCTCGCGAAGCAATTCGTCGCTACGTGTTCGAGACACCGTGTGCGTATTCCGAGCGTCTGAGCGGTATGACGGGCTGCAAAACGCATCTGAAGTTAGAAAACCTTCAGATGACGGCTTCGTACAAGGAACGTGGAGCGATGAATAAAATTTTGCGGCTCACCGACAAGGAGAAAAAAGCAGGTGTGATAGCTGCGTCTGCCGGGAACCACGCGCAAGGCGTGGCGTATGCAGCACAACGCAACGACGTAAAAGCAACAATTGTGATGCCCGAAACCACGCCACTTGCGAAAGTACGGGGTACACAGGAGTTCAATCCCGAAATTGTCTTTCATGGCAGCGGCTACGACGACGCTTTTGGGCGAGCAAAGGAAATCCAGAAGGAGCAAGGCTCCACGTTTATTCACGCCTTCGATGACCCGCTTGTGATTGCCGGACAAGGGACGGTGGGCTTGGAATTGCTCGAGCAAAATCCGTATTTGGACACGATTATCGTTCCCGTGGGCGGCGGCGGCTTGATTGCAGGGTTGGCGCTGGCGATGAAAGAAGTCAATCCAAAAATCCGCATCATCGGCGTGGAGGCAGAACAAGTGCCGAGTATGAAAGCCAGTTTGGAAGCGGGCAGAGTGATTGAAATTGAGCGCCGAAGCACGATTGCGGACGGTATTGCGGTTGCAAAGCCGGGTAAATACCCGTTCCCGATTGTCCAAAAGTATGTAGATGAGATTGTGACGGTCAACGAAGAAGAAATTGCGAATGCTATCATGGTGCTGCTCGAAGCGGAAAAAACGCTTGTGGAAGGCTCTGGTGCGGCTGGTTTTGCAGCGCTGTACAACAACAAAATTGCGAATATTGAGGGTAAGCGCGTGTGTGTGATTATCACAGGTGGGAATATTGACATCACGATTTTGTCGAAGATTTTGGAACGGGGTTTGGCGAAAGACGGCAGATTGGCAAATCTTCGCATCATCATTCCTGATGCGCCCGGCAGCATTGCGACGATAGCCGGAATCGTGGCGAAATACCGAGGCAATATCCTGAACATCACGCACAATCGGGTGTTCACGACGGCATCGCTGCGCGAGACGGAAGTGGATTTTCTGTTGGAAACCAAAGGGCAAGCACATATTGGCGACATTATGGCAGCCATTGCTGCAAGCGGCTTTCAGGTGCAGGCACTGAGACCAGCGTAAGTGCTTGTTTGGAGTCATTTCGAGAGAAAAGTTTTTCATCGTTTATCTTGTTTTTTTGAGGGAGAATTTAATGAGAACATTTCAACAGCTTGTGCAGCGCTTTATTCCTGCCAATCTTCGGCAAAACCCTGATGAATACAGACGGGCAACGCTTTGTGTGAGCATTGGATTATGTTTTGCGGGGCTTGCCATTATGGAGGCTATGTTGTGGAGTACAATTTATGGCGCGGGGTCGTGGCATTTTTTTGGGATGATGGCGTTTGTTGTCACTGGGCTTGGCGCAAGTGCTCTCCTGCTGTTTACAGGTTCGCTGCCGCTTGCTTCCCATATTCTTGCTTCGGGGATGACGGTTGCGCTCTGCGGATTGTGTTTGGTGGATGGTGGTGTGAAATCTTCCGTGTCCAGTGTTTTGCTGCTGCCGCCCGTCGTTGCATTGCTTTTGCTTGGCAAACGTGCAGGCTGGACGTACGCAACGATGACGATTCTTTTTACTGGAGCATTGATGGTGCTCTCCTATCGGGGTTATATGGTCACCGCAGAATACATTAAAGAAGTGGACGGACCGCTAACGGGCGTGACGACTATTCTCGTGGTGTTCGCCCTGATGATCTTGGTGTTATTGTTTGAAAGTGGCAGAGAGTTTGCCGAACACCTGCTCGAAAAAGAAAAAGCCTCCGTCCAACGCAAGGTGGATGAAGCCGTTGAGCAGATGCAGCTTCAACAGGACGAATCGCGGCGCAAAGATGCCGAGATGATGCGGGCATCGGAAGAAATGCAGCGTTACCTTGAAACCAGCATCAATACTATCCTTGCAGAGATGGATAAATTTGCTGACGGGAATTTGACGGTGAGTGTTCAATCAACAAAAAATGACAGTATTAGCAGGCTCTACGGCGGGTTCAATCAAGCGCTCCAGCGTATGCGGGCGCTCGTAGGCAGTGTTGCGAAGGCAACGGCAGACGCAGCGCATGTTACGTCAAACATTGCTCGTGAGACGCAGCAAGTTTTGATGAGTGCCGTGGATGAAGCACAACAGGTAAGCGAGATGGCCTCTTCTGTGGAAGAGATGAATACTACCATTGCGGATACAACGCGCCAGATTACGCTTGCGGCAGACGAAGCCGAACAAGCTCAACGCGAGGCATATTCAGGTGGAACGGTCGTCGGTGAAACGATTCACGGCATTCAAAGCATTGCCACGATGGTGAGCCGCGCCTCAGAAACAATCGAAGCTCTTGGACGTAGTAGTGAAGCCATCGGCGAGATAACACAAGTAATTGACGAAATCGCCGACCAAACCAACCTTCTCGCTCTAAATGCCGCTATCGAGGCTGCTCGTGCAGGCGATCACGGGCGTGGTTTTGCCGTGGTTGCCGATGAAGTACGCAAACTTGCTGAACGGACGCAGAAAGCCACCAAAGAGATTGCCACGACCATTAAAAATATTCAAAGCCAGACTGGGGTTGCCGTGCGCGAGATGAACGGCGGTCAGGCAGAAGTCAAGCGCGGACAACAATCTGCGGAGAAAGCAAAGGAATCGTTGGACAGTATTATTGAACGCACAAAGCGCGTTTCGGAGATTATCCGCCACGTAGCGGCTGCAAGCGAACAACAATCAAGTTCTATGGGAGAAATAGCGAAAAGCGTGACGGAAATCGTGAATATCACCGACCAAGCGGCGGTTGCAATGCAAAAAACTACCCTTAGTGTACAAGAATTGGAAGCCATCACGGTTGATTTGCATGAACTCATCGGGCAGTTCACAACGTAATTGGTGCGTTCTTGATTGCACAGCAACCTGCACCTATCCTATAAAAACCACGTCTCTGAAAAGGCGGACACTGTTTGTCCGCCTTTTTTCGTAAATTTGCTGTTCTGTAGATTATCGCAGAGCTACGTACAATGACGTGTTCATAACGCATTTTCAACAAATTATCACGACTAACGTATCACGACTATGATTTCCCGTTCACCATTTGGCGATGTATTTGAGTACGAACTGAACGAAACGCAAGAACAACAACGTCTTGCAAGGTTCGTGAAACCCAATCGCAGAACGATTGTTGTCCAAGGATTAGGATTCGTGGGTACTGCCATGGCGGCGGCTGTTGCAAATGCGCTCGACGCAAGTGGGAATCCGCTCTACAACGTCATTGGCATTGATTTGGCGAACGACGCAAATTATTGGAAAATTGCTCGTGTGAACAATGGTCTTTCGCCTGTTGTTTCCGCCGATGCAAACCTTGATGCTGCATATACCAACGCTTGCACACAAGGCAACCTTACTGCGACAGACAGCACCGAAGCCTACAAATACGCAGACATCGTGGTGGTGGACATTCACCTCGACATTCACAAAAAAGAATACGGCAATCCCGCCAACTATGATTTTACCTACGATGGCTACAAACGCGCCATCCAGAGCGTTGCCGAGAATATCAAGGAAGGCGTACTTGTCATCATCGAAACAACGGTTCCGCCCGGCACAACCGAAAAAGTGCTAAAACCAATGATTGAGGAAATCTGGGCGCAGCGCGGCTTAGACATGTCAAAGCTCTATTTAGCGCATTCCTACGAGCGCGTGATGCCCGGCAAGGACTACTTGAGTTCAATTACCGATTTTTATCGTGTGTATTCGGGCGTGAATGAGGCTTCCAAGGCGAAGGCACGAGAGTTTTTGGAATCCTTCATCAACACAAAGGATTTTCCGCTCACGGAATTGCATTCCACAACAGCTTCCGAAATGTCGAAGGTGTTAGAAAATTCGTTCCGTGCGGCGAATATTGCGTTTATGCAGGAGTGGACGGAATTTGCTCAAACCGCGGGCGTGAATTTGTTCGAGGTGATTCAGGCAATTCGTGTGCGTCCCACGCACCGCAATATTATGGCTCCGGGCTTGGGCGTGGGTGGTTACTGCCTTACGAAGGATTCATTGCTTGCGGATTGGTCCTACACAAATCTGTTTGGCTCGCCGGAACACCTGAAGGTATCGCTGAACGCTATTCGTATCAACGATACAATGCCGGAATATACGTTCGGACTCATCAAAACAGCG
>JANYIG010000138.1 GCA_025358765.1 Candidatus Kapaibacterium sp. | reverse complement strand
AAGTTAAACGTGAAATTGGTTTAATACTTCCTGAAGCTCTTGCGTGAGCGAACGAACATCATCGGCGGTGCGGGCAATATTGCGAGCGCCTTCGGATGTCTGACCAATAACAGTTTTCATCATCGCGATACTGTCGAGCATCATAGCGCCAGAACTGCGCTGTTCTTCGCTTGCAGCGGCAACGTGTCGGATAAGCTCAGCTGCATGGCTCGTTCGGTCAATAATGTCGTGCAACGAGCGCTCTGCCTGTATCGTCAGAAGTTTTTCCTCCTCAACCGCGCTGGTGCTCTCGCGCATGGTTTTTGTGGCTATAGCAACATCTTGCTGAACCTTCTGCATCACAAGCCCTACTTGCTTTGTGGCTTGGGATGTGCGCTCGGCAAGTTTGCGAACTTCATCGGCAACAACCGCAAAACCCCGCCCTTGTTCGCCCGCGCGGGCGGCTTCGATAGCGGCATTCAGCGCCAGAAGATTTGTTTGATTCGCAATGCCCTCAATAACCGATAAAATTTCGTTAATCTGGTGACTGCTTGTTTCTAATTTTTCAATCGTCCGTGCCGAAGCCAACGCTGCATCGGCAATACTCTCCATCCGCCCTATTGCCTCACGAATAATACGTCCGCCTTCTTGAGCACTTGTTCCGGCAAGCGCAGCTTGTTCTGCCGCGATAGATGCCTGCCGCGTACTTTCACCGATTGTTTGTGCGACGCGCTCTATTATTGCCGCAAACGAATTCATTTGTGCGGTTTGCTCTTCGGTTGCAGCCGCCATCTGTTCTGTGTCGGAAGAAATAACCGTTCCGGCGTACGTTGTGCTTTCAGCCGCAGATGCAACTTGGCGCATGGTATTGCGAATGGATTGTGCCGCTTGATTAAATCCCGCATAAAGACGAGCAATATCACTAATTTCATCATCGCTACCCGCCTCTGTTGTAGCCACCGTCACCGTCAAATCACCTTTTGCAAAACGTTCAATCGTCCCCAGAATAGCATCAATACTTTGTGCTAAATAGTCTTTTTCTTGTTGGAGTTGCCGCACCGCCTCCTCTACTTTGCGCTCCACACCCGCCTTTTCGCGCTGAAGTTCTTCAATGCCTAATCGAATTGTTCCCATCATTGTGTTAAACGAAACTGCAAGCCGCCCGAGTTCGTTGCTGGAATCCACCGCGACGTGTACGTTTGTATCACCGGCAGCAATTCGCCCAGCCGCGTCATTCAACGCGCTTACAGGCTGAATGATTCTTTGAGCCAACCACCAACCCGAAACCAGCACCAACACAGTGACAATGACTAATCCGCTAATAACCGTTATACGCAGCTTAAAAAGCTCTCGCTCAACATCGTCAATATAAATACCCGTCCCCACAAACCAGTCCCACGTCCCAACACGGCTAATAGCGCCAAGTTTAGGGTACGGTGTTTTTGATTCATCGCCGGCTTTTGGAAAGTAGTATTCAATAAAACCTTTGCCTGCTGTGCTCGCAATCTGCGCCGCATCGCGCATCATGTATTTACCTTTCGCATCTTGCAAGCCCGTTTGCTCCTTACCCACAAGCGCGGCAGCAGTTGGGTGCATCAAACACACGCACTGAAGATTGTAGATGTAAAAATATTCTTTCCCCATAAACCGCAAGCCACGAACCTGCTCTAAGGCTTGGCGTTGTGCCTCTTCCACCGACAAAGCGCCAGAAACGGCTTTCTGCTCAAACCCATGAACAAGCGACACGGCGGTTTCCACTTCACTCATCAACATTTGCCGTTTGGTGTCCATAATTTCGCGCTCCACCGTCGGGAGTACGCCAACAATCACAAACAACGAGACCAACACTACCGATGCAAGCACTGGTAGCGCTATTTTCCATGAAAGAGTGAGATTGTTAATACGTTGCGAAAAGGTCATATCGTTCTTTCCTTAAAATCCATATCTCTGACGTAATGCGTTTGCTAAAAATTGGAGTGTCGAATCCATTCCGCATCTGCTCTTGCGGGTAGCTTTAATGCTGTACCCAGTATAAATTCTGCGCCTCAAATCGCAGGAATGTCAGAACTATTGGTCAATAGAATCTTGTCCCGCGGCATGGGTACTGTCTGGCTCGGAAGAACCCACCGATGGTACACTTGCTGAGAGTGGCACGTACGCCGCTCGGCGGAACACAAGAAAATAATCTTGTGGCGTGGCGGAAAAGCCAAGTGCCGCATAAACAGGCTTTTGCTGGGATACGGTCAGCAATGCCTCATCACCGATTTCATACCCACCCGGTCGTAACGATGTTTTTCCATCTAAATAAACAGCAAACGGCTGGCGAACGTATAATTGCCCTCGATGCAAAAAGTCAAGGCGTTTGCTCATGATTTTCCCCAAAATCTTACCACGAGAAGCCAATCGTAGAGCTGTCTGTGTGTCAAATGTGGTGGAATCAGCAAAAGCCAGAACCCGCGACGGTGCTGCGTCATAGACCATCACCGGAACACCAACGTCCATGACTTTATACAAACGCTCTACGTCCTCCCGTGCCATTCGCAAGCATCCATGCGACGACGGGCGCTTGCCAAGGTACCGATAATAGCTGTCCCTCTCCAATCCATGAAAGCCCGTATTGTAGTTAAACCCAATCCACCAGAGCATTTTTGTATTGCCGAATTGTTTGGAAAGGGCAACGAGCGTTTTGTTTTGGACGGAGAAGATGCCGGTACTTGTCGCCATACCGTCTTTTACGTCAGGGTTACCAGAAGAAATCGGCAACGATAGTGTGTCTCCATTGCGAAATCGAACGGTCAAACGCTGGGTTTGCAGAGAAACCTCAACGAATCGATCACCCAGAACATAGACCGTATCACGAACGCGCACAAATTCTAAATGTGGAAGAAGATTCTGGCGTAATCGAATATGGCGCAGTGAATCTGTTGCCATCGGAGTATGAATGGCAGGTGACGCGAGATTTGACGAACTGTTCGACATTCCATTGGGAATTCCAACCAACACACTACCATACAAAAGGGCGGTAACACAAACGGTAGCGCCTAATAAAGCAAGAGTGTTCATTATGGGTGTTTGAGGTTGCATATTTTTCATCTGCAAGATAGTATCTGCGCGGATAGGACGCAAGAAAATCGTCGCTCTTTTGCTTATCAGAATGCGATTTCTTGATTTTTTTTACCACGGGGGTTTATTCGGATTTTTCGGGAGCCGTGATAGTTTTTGGAGCTGAGGAAGCGGAAACCATACCGATCTTTGAGCGGGCAATGCGCGTGATGCGCTCTGGTGCTTGCAAACGGATGATTTCTGAGCGGAAAAGTTCGTTTTGGTGGGTCAGGCGTTCATGATCTTTTTTCAGACGTTCAATGTCTTCGGTGAGCTTGGAAACGCGAAGAACATTCGCAACGAACAGCACCACACACAATGCCGCCGCTGCTAATCCGCCAAAAATCAGCCATCGCCGCGCCCAAATCGCCCCGCCTTCAGCCGTAAACGGCTGCGATGTCGCAGCCGTTTTGAGTGGCTTGGCAGGGCTACGTGCGGCTCGTGGAGCTGCACTCACCGTTGAATTGGCGGTTGATTGCGTACGAGTCATAAAGTCAATTCATGGCGTTTTGAAGTCGTCGCTTATGATGCGTTTGTTTTACGAAGGTTCACGAAGAAAGCTAATAATTTCAGGCAATGTTGGGCGTTTGCCGTAGGACAAAATCGCTACACGAAATATTTTTGCTGCAAAGAATATAGTGAGAATAATCGTCGCAACCAAAACCGCAATACTGAGAGCAATTTCCCACACGGGCGGCATTTGCACCGCAACGCGCATCGTCATGACCGTTGGCGCGGTAAACGGGATGTAGCTTAACACTTTTGCAATCGTAGAATTCGGGTTTTGCATAACCGAGAAGAGAAAGGCAAAAGGCAATGCCAACATGGGCATAATATACCCAAAAATTTGCTGCCCTTCTTGGTCAGTATTTGCCAACGAACCAAGCCCCAACAACAACGAGGCGAAAAATACGTATCCAAGAATGGTAAAGATAAACGCAATCGGTAGCAGACTGAATAACGCCGAGGGAATGCCTGCACCAAAATAAAACGCAGCACCAATCCCAAAGCCAACCCACACACCCGCTTGCACAATACCCAAACCGCTTAAACCCACAAGTTTGCCCATCATTAACTCAAACGGCGAACACGACGATACCAATATTTCCATAATCCGATTGCTTTTTTCTTCTACCAACCCACGCACAAGAATTTGCGCCGATGTGATAATAAGCAGCATCAAAATCAATGCCGAACCGTACGCAAGTCCAAATGTTTCTAAAAAACCACTTTCTTTTGCTTCGCCCGTTTTGGAAATTTTGACGGTTTTTGTTTCCAACGAACGACTTAATGATTTATAGGCTTGCAAATCCATGCCTTGTCTGAGAATGGCTTGTTCAATCAAAGCCTCTTCAAGTGTACTGCGTAAGCTACGAATATCGCGTTCGTTCCCCACGTTATCGCTGCGGTATTCGATTTGGCGCGACGTTTCCACATCCTTCGGTATTACTACCAAACCAATAAACTCTTCTTTAAACACAAGCGGCGCATAACTTTGCATAAACGAGACGACATTCATGGATTGTGTATCCATCGGTACAAGTTCGTAATTGGGTTTGCCGTTTGCGAGTTTGTATTTCTCGGTAAGCAGCTTTTGTGC
Source organism: Candidatus Kapaibacterium sp. (assembly GCA_025358765.1). Classification (GTDB taxonomy): domain Bacteria; phylum Bacteroidota; class Ignavibacteria; order Kapaibacteriales; family UBA4661; genus JANYIG01. The sequence continues at coordinate 23,014 of JANYIG010000138.1, read as the reverse complement.
GGGCGCAACGAGAGTATTTGTCTCGTCATATACGGCAAAACGCTTTGTCGTAGTTTCAGCACGCGATGCCAACAACGTTGGCAAAACGCTAAAAACAAGCCCAATAACTGGTCCCAAAAACAAGCCGATTACAAAGGCTTTTGTGCGTACTTTTTCAATAAATTCCCAGCGAGCAACGGCAAAAAGTTTGTTCCAGTTCATAATAAAAAAAGATAGAGTGTTCAAGATTTGTAGTTGTTATTTCTTGTGGCTATCGCCGTCAAATAAAGGCTCACACTGATATGGGCTGTACAAAATCCTCCGGCAAATTCCCTTTGCCAACAATATCAATAAAAATACTCAAGAGCGATGGCTGCATCCGCTCTATTTTCGAGAGTTGGAGCCGCGAAACGACGTGCGGAACCAAATCATTCAACCCTGAGCCATCGGTGAGTTCTACTTCGGCATAGTTCGGAAAGATTTCCGATTTTTTGACAATCGGCAACGCGCTTAAAAACGTAGCATCGCCCTCGAACTCCAACCGAATCACATTGCTGCCAAAGCGCTTCTTTACTTCCTCGACGGTGCCACTTACAACCGATTTACCTTGATTATAGAGCACGATGTCGTCACAAATTTTTTCCGCCGACTCCAACTGGTGCGTACAAAAAATAATCGCTTTGCCCTGCTCGCGCAGCGAAAGGACAACATCCTTGAATTTAAGCTGGTTCAGGGGGTCTAAGCCGGAGAATGGTTCGTCAAGGATGAGCAAATCAGGATTGTGGAGTGCGGCGGCGATAAACTGGACTTTTTGCTGATTACCTTTAGAAAGCTCTTCTACTTTGCGTTTTTCCATACCGTTCAATTCAAAGCGCTCCAACCACGATGAAATCTCGCGTTTTGTGTTGCTATTGACGGCGGATTTAATCGACGCAAAATAATACAACGTATCAGCAATTGTACTTTTGCGGTACAACCCACGTTCTTCGGGCAAATAACCAATGCTGTTTTTCGTGAATTCATCCACCGTGCGCCCACGAAACGTGATAGAGCCTGCATCTGGCTTAATAATGTTCAAAATCATGCGGATAGTCGTCGTTTTTCCGGCTCCGTTCGGACCAAGAATACCCAACACTTTGCCGGGTTCAATGGTGAACGATACATCATCAACGGCTTTAATACCGCCTTTGTAGGTTTTGCGAATGTTCTGGACTGTGAGCATAGGAGCCAAGATTGGGGATTCTGGATGAAAATGATTTATTGCTCGTTTATCTACGACGCTTTGAGGAGGTTGTTTCACTTGGGAACAACGATGTACAAAGATAAAGATTTCGAGCGATTTTTAGCGAATTTTTTGGCTACGTTTCTTGAGTTATGTTGATACTGAATACCTGATTTTTCAAAAAGCTCGACATTATCAATTCATAACATACCTTGCTTTATAGAAAGGATTTATGCTGTATTGAACATAATAAATATGTAAAAAAATACCCGTTCTCTTGCTGGCTCGTACAGCATTCGGACGATGTGCAACAGAAAATTATTGCCAACCGTTCATCCAATGTTTTCAACGTTTCGTATGATACTTATACCGTTTCGGTCGGATATGAATTGATGGATGACAAGTGAAGTGTGATATTTGCAGCATCATTTATTTTCTGTCGTAACCTAATTGACATTTTGAGGCTTCCTGTTGATGAAAAAGGATACTTGCTCCATGATTATCCCTAATTTTATTCAATATTGAATGTCTTTCTAAAAAATCTCATACAATATCGAATCATATCAAGCGTTTTCCTTCATAATTATTTCGAACAATCGTCACAATCTCATTCTTGAGAATTTTTCTATAGCACGGAATTTACCAACACAACGTTTATGAGCGACGAATACCATAGTGAACCACTACAAACCGTTAAGCCCAGTCCATTGCTGATGGTTCTTGCAGCATGGTTGTTGTTGATAATCACAATAACTATCCCATTGACCGCGCAGCAGAATGGGGCGACTATGACCGTAAAAGGCAATGTCCGTCAGGCACAAACAGCAGAGCCAATACCGGGCGCAGTCGTGCGGGTGCAGTCGTTGAAAAAGGGTGCGATTGTACTGCCCAACGGCACATTTACAATGACACTGCCCAAAGGACGCGCTGGAGAACGTTATACGGTGAGAATTAGTGCCATCAACTACCAACCGCTTGAATTTACAATTGCGGCTGATTCTCTCCAAACAGCACCGCTCGTCATACAGATGAAATCATCCTCCGTTCTTTTGGCTAACGTCGAGGTTGTTGCCGAACTTTCACCCCGAACCATCGTGCAACGTGCCGTCAAGCGCATCGAAGAGCAACGGAAGAATCTTCGGACGTTCACTGCATTGGTCTATAGAAAGAACAACATGACGATTGACGCGGATGTTATAGGTATCAGCGATTACCAACGCGAGCGTAACCACTATTCCATCACGGAATCCTTCGAGCGCATCTACAGCCAATACCAGCCAGACCGCCTCAACCATATGGTATTGCTGCAACGTCGCCAGTCGGCAAATGCTTCCGACCGAAAAATTCCACTTTTGGAAGAAGTTTGCGACCTCACGGCTGATGAGTTGCAATTTATGACCACGCACCTTAAACTGCCACTTGGTGCGGGTTCCATGGATTCATATACGTACAATCTCCGTGGACGCGAGGATTATCAGGGCGATACGGTGTTTGTGATTGACTTTCAGCCTGCCTCGCGCATCTTTCCTGGATTTAGAGGAACCATGGAAATTGCTGAAGATGACTACACCGTACGAACAATACATCTACAATTAACCGAACGCTCAACGATTCCGTTTTTCAAGACGCTTGCCATCAACCAAGAATTTAAGCCTTTTTGGGATAAAAAAACAGGCGTAGAATTTTGGCTCCCTGTGCGGCAGGATGCCCGTACAGAAGCAAATATTGAACTTGTGAAATGGATTGCGGAACTCGGTGCTACCATTGCAACTACGAGTGTCTTGAACGATGTGCGGGTGAACGTCTCCATTCCCGACTCACTGTTAAAGCCCATACAATATGTTGACCCCAATCGTGACGAGGTTGCGGCGGGCAAACCTAATCCCAATCAAGTAACAAAGCGGCAAGATGGCTTTCTGACGGTTGCTGCCGATGCTGATAGCATTAAAGACGAGTATTGGTCGGACACAAAATTGCGGCAATTGACGACACAGGATTCCATTATCTATGCCCGCGCAGACAGCCTCAGCCGTGAGCTAACTGCTGCACAAAATGCTCGTGAAGGCGTGTTCAACACCATTTCGCGGTTTAATCTTGGCGATGATGCTACCGTTTGGCTTAATCCCGTTTGGAATCCAACACGGGTAACGGGGGCGCTTTACGGTGCAGATGCCACATTGTTTTGGCATAATACTTCTATCAATGGCAATTTTGGCATCAGTTTGCAAGGTGCAAAAACAGCCGCTTTGAGCATTAAGCACGACCTGCTTCGCACCAAACAAGAATCGCTCACGCTTTTTGGGTATGCGTTCTCGCGGATGGCGCAGGTACAGGAACAGCCCGTAATTAGCCGCTCCCTTGTTCTTATGAGTGGTGGCGTTAATCTGACCAATCTTTTTTATAGCGATTTTTCGGATTTTTACCGCGAAGATGGCTTCACGGCTGGAATTGCAGGTAGAGTCGGCGATTGGGGCTTTGGGCTTGCACCACGCATCAGTCATCATACGCCCTTACAAACGCTTTATTCCGACAGACGCTACAATGTGCCGGCGTATGAAGGCAGTTTCCGTACAGTTCAAGGTGAATTGAGCTGGAATTACCCGTTTATCACGGTTGCATTGCCGATTGCGGGCGAAAAAACTGACCTTGGTTTCCGTATGACGGGTGTCTATGGCGAAGAAAAAATGACGAATCTGACGTTTTATCGAACGGAAATCTCAGGGCGACTCGTGCAACCAACGTTCCATACGGGATACACGCCGATGTATCTGGCTATTAACGCCACCGTCGGGCTTGCTAGCGACAACACTCCCGTGCAATCGCGGTTCGTTATGCAGCGCCGCTTGCCGTTTATGGGTTTATTCAACGATTTTTCGACAACCGATATCAACCTTTACGGGGGAACGCGCTACGTCATGGTTCAGGCAGAACACGGTTTTTCGGATGTACTTTGGCGCTGGCTTGGTTTGCCCACCTTTGAAGGTCGCGGTGTTGAACTGATAGCCCGCGCCGCAACAGCTCGCTATGACTTGCCTGTGGCTCCGCCCGCAGAAGGAATGCTTATGCCCACAAACGGCTGGTATTCAGAAGTTGGGCTTGGCGTTTCGCGGATACCAACGTTTATTTCTGATGCTATTTACGCACGGGTGGATGTGATGTTTGGCGTTGGCAATCGTGCAGCAGGTCGCTTCGGGGTGAATCTCGCCGTGAGCCTTCCGGTGGAGCTTTTGGCGTTGGTTGGCATTTTTCAGCAATGAGGTTTCAGCAATAAGAGGAAATCATTTTTTGAGAATGTAACAAAATACACAACGAAATACACTATGCACAGGATACTTTTTATCTGCGGTTCGCTGAATCAAACGACGATGATGCACCAAATTGCTTTGCAGCTTGGAGCAAGTTCGGAATGCCACTTTGCGCCGTATTATCTTGATGGCGTTCTTCGCAAAGCAGCCGAGCATGGATGGCTTGATTTTACTATAGCCGGCGGCAATTTTCAGCGTCAAACACGCGGCTATTTGCAAGCTAACGATTTGAGCATTGACGAGCGCGGCGAAGGCTATGACTACGATTTGGTGGTAACATGCAATGATAATTTTGTGCAAAACAATATTCGTCACAAACGCATCGTATTGGTGCAAGAGGGCATGACCGAACCGGAAGATTGGAAATATCATCTTGTGCGTACGTTTGGGCTGCCGCGGTACATTGGAAATACTGCAACAGCAGGGCTTTCCGATGCCTACGAAGCATTTTTTGTTGCCTCCGAAGGCTACCGCGATTTATTTATTCGCAAAGGTGTTCGCCCAGAAAAAATTCGCGTGACGGGCATTCCAAATTTTGACAACTGTGCAGAAGCACAAAACAACGACTTCCCGCACAAACACTACGTTCTCGCCGCCACATCCGACACCCGCGAAACCTTTAAATACGAAAATCGCCGAAAATTCATCGAACATTGTGTCCGCATTGCCGACGGGCGACAACTCATCTTTAAACTCCACCCAAACGAAAAGGTTGACCGTGCTGTACGGGAAATCAACCAATACGCGCCCGGAGCGCTCGTATTCCCAACGGGCAATACCAATGCGATGATTGCAAATTGCGACGTGTTAATTACGCGCTTCTCGACGGTGGTGTATGTGGGCATAGCACTTGGCAAAGAGGTCTATTCTGAGTTCGACGTGAAAGAACTCTATCGCCTTGCCCCGATTCAAAATGATGGAACATCTGCCCGTTTGATTGCCACGCAGATTCGTACGATGCTTGAAAAGACCGTCAATACTCGTGTTTCACGCTTTGCAGAAAAATTTACTATGTAACACAATGGAAAACATTGTCATTGTTATACAAGCTCGCATGGGTTCTACGCGGCTGCCCGGGAAAGTGATGCTGCCCCTTGCAGGAAAGCCGCTTTTGGTGCAGATGATGGAACGTGTACAATCGGCGGCGCTTGCTACGACCGTCGTTGTAGCAACCACGCCTGCTTACGAGGACGATGTCATTGAGTTTCTTTGCCTTGAGCAAGGATTCCACTGCTTTCGCGGGCATCCGACGAATTTGCTCGACCGTCATTATCAAGCAGGGCTTGCGTTTGGAGCAACGGCAGTTGTCAAGATTCCGTCTGACTGTCCGCTTATTGACCCAAATGTGATTGACAAAGTGTTGACGTTTTACGCCAACCATCGCACCGAATATGATTTTGTGAGTAACCTGCATCCTGCATCATTTCCCGATGGTAACGACGTGGAAGTAATACCGATGGATGTGCTGGAAACCGCATGGAGTGAGGCACAGAAGCCACACGAACGTGAGCATACTACGCCCTTTATCTGGGATAATCCCGAACGATTTCGCATCGGCAATGTGCGGTGGGAAAGCAGCTTGGATTATTCCATGACGCACCGCTGGACGATTGATTATCCTGAAGATTATGCGTTTATCGAGGCGGTCTATCAGGCGCTTTACCCACGTAATCATTTGTTTACATTGAACGAGATTCTTGCACTTTTGCGCGAACGCCCCGATATTGCGGCGCTAAATTCTCATTACGCGGGGGTAAACTGGTATAGAAACAATCTATCTGATTTGAAAACAATTGATACCCTACAAACACGACTCATTGAATCATAGAAAATGGCTGCAACCCTAACAGAATCCCGCATTCACGACCTACAAGCGCTGGCGCTGCGTGTACGCGAACATATAGTCCGCATGTCCACTGACGGCGGCTGTTTCACGGGCGCATCGCTTTCTTGCGCCGACCTTCTTGTGTATTTGTACAGCGACGTGCTGAACATCAGCCCCGACAACCTCCGTAGCCCTGACCGCGACTATTGTTTTTTGTCCAAAGGACACGATGTGCCAGCGCTTTACGCCACGCTTGCCGAGCGGGGATTTTTTGCAAAAGAGCGGTTAAAGAATCATCTCAAAACGAATGACTTCATTTACTGGCATCCGAACGTAAATATGCCGGGCGTGGAGTTTCATTCCGGCTCATTAGGACACCTGCTCTCGGTCGCAATGGGCGTGGCACTTGATTGCAAGCTGCGTGGGCAGACAAATCGCATCGTCGTGATTTTGGGCGACGGCGAACTCAACGAAGGCACAATTTGGGAAGGTACGCTTGTTGCAAAAGCGCTGAAACTCGGCAATTTGACGGTAATTGTTGATAGGAACGAATTTCAGGCAAATATCCGTACCGAAGACCTCGTGCCGCTGGAACCCATTGAAAATAAATTTCGCGCCTTTGGCTGGGAAACCGCCCGCGTGAACGGTCACGACTTTACGGCGCTGAACGCCGCATGGAACGCGCTGCCCGCAACAACAGGCGACACGCCAACAGTCATCATCGCCGACACTGTGCGTGGTAAGGGCATTCCGAGCATCGAACGCCGTGCGGATCGTTGGTTTTGCAACTTTTCGCACGACGAAGTAAAAATGCTCGTGCAAGAACTTCACGGCGAAGCAATCGGCGAACTAACCTCCGAGGCGCTCCACGTCAGGTGATTGAGAAATTAAGAATTGGGAATTAAGAATCAAGAATTAAGAATTTGATTATGACCTACGAACAATATCTTGAACAGCTTGTGGCAACCGATGACCGCGTGATGGTTGTTACTGCCGAAAATCGCGGCGCTATTCGCAATCTTCCGTCCATTATTGGAAGTCGTTTTGTGGATGTAGGTATTGCCGAACAGACTATGATTGGCTTGTGTGCTGGTATGGCGCTTCGCGGACGGATTCCCGTGTGTCACGCGCTGGCAACGTTTTTGACGCTCAGGGCATTTGAGTTTATCCGCACCGATGTGGGCATCGGAAATCTTCCTGTGAAAATCGTGGGTGCTGTGGCGGGTTTCCTGTCGGAAGCAAATGGCGCAACACATCAGGCGATTGAGGATGTGTCCCTTATGCGCGGCATTCCGAACATGGGCGTATTTTGCCCGTCGGACGAAGCAGAGATGATTGCTGGATTACCTTCAGTGCTTGCGGCTCCGCAGCCGTTTTATATCCGCTACAATGCCATGAAACCTGCGGACAGCCTGCTGCTTGAGCAACGCAGCGCCTTTCAGATTGGTGGCTCGGAAACGTTTGGTGACAATAGTAATGATACGGATGTGGCAATTTTGACCTACGGCTTTTTGCTCCGCGAGGCGCTTGTGGCGCAAGAAGCACTCCAAAAGCAGGGCGTAAAAACTCGCGTCGTATATTTCCGCACCGTCAAGCCAATTGACACCGCTGCTATCCTCCGTGCAGCGCACGAATGCTCGCTTGTGGTTACGCTCGAAGACCATTTCAAAACGGGTGGTTTGTATAGCATTGTTGCCGAAACGTTACTCGAACACCGTACAACGGCTGATGTTCAGCCAATTGCACTTGACGAACGTTGGTTCAAACCTGCGCTTCTTCAGGATGTGTTGGAATACGAAGGCTTCACGGGCGCGAGCCTTACCGAGCGTATTCATACTCGCTTGCGCGAACAGACCGCAATGTTGCCGAAAAACGGCACGGTCAAACATCAGACTATATGAACGTCGTAAAATATCATACTTTTTGAACCCTTAAACCGTAGAATCCATGCCAAACAAACCCGGAACCAACGCGCAGTATCCCGTGATTACGGAATCGCAAAAACTCTTGGAACGAGCAGAAACACTCATTCCAGCTTATACTCAAACGCTTGCAAAAGGTCCCGGACAGCATTCGCGCGGCGTTGCACCCGTATATGCCGCACGGGGCAAGGGTTCGCACCTGTGGGACGTGGACGGCAACGAGTATATTGATTTTACAATGGGCGTTGGTCCACTCTCGCTTGGCTACTGCTACCCGCGTGTAGATGACGCTATTCGCACACAGCTCGATGGTGGCATTACATTTTCCCTCATGCATCCGCTGGAAGTAGAAGTGGCGGAACTTGTACGCGAAATTGTTCCAAACGCAGAATCCGTACGTTTTAGCAAGACAGGCTGCGACGTAACGACGGCAGCCGTGCGCCTTGCACGGGCGCACACGGGTAAAAACACGGTGTTATGCTGCGGCTACCACGGTTGGCATGACTGGTACATTGGCGTTACCGACCGCAATGCTGGCATACCAGACGTGACGCGGGATATGACCTATACGTTTTCGTACAACGATTTCGATTCTGTGCTTGCGGCAGTAGATGACGATACGGCTGCGATTATCCTCGAACCCGCCGTATTCGAGGCTCCGAAGGATAATTTCCTTCATAAACTCCGTGACCTTTGCGACGAGCGTGGTATTGTATTGATTTTCGATGAAATGTGGACGGGCTTTCGCTTCGCACTTGGTGGAGCACAGGAATACTTTGGCGTGAAGGCGGATTTGGCGTGTTTCTCGAAGGCGGTTGCCAACGGAATGCCGATTGCACTGCTTACCGGCAAGCATGATATTATGCGGCTTTTGGACAAAGATGTGTTTTTCTTCACGACTTTCGGCGGCGAGGCGTTGTCGCTGGCGGCAGCAAAAGCAACGATGCTCGAACTCCGCGAAAAGAACGTAACGGCGCAACTTGCGGGACAAGGCAAAAAACTCAAAGATGGCTACAACGCTCTCGCACAAGAGCTTGGGCTTGATTATACGGCGTGTGGTGGGTTCGACGTTCGTGGCATTATCACGTTCACAGCAGGTGCGGGCGCTCACTATTCGCCATTAGAAATGAAGACGCTTATGCAACAGGAACTCCTTAAACACGGTATTCTCTGGGGTGGTTTCCACAATATGAGCTTTTCGCATACTGACGAGGATGTTGCTATAACCCTTGCAGCATACCGCGAGGCGCTCACCGTACTTGACAAAGCTGTGAAAGAAGGCGACGTAGCAAAACACCTCAAAGGCGAGACGCTGCAAGCGGTGTTCCGCCGTACGGGTAATTTTAACACCAAGCCGAAGACGGCGGCACCGAAGGTAGCGGCACGATGAATGATATGAGAGCATTTTCTTTGACGGAAAAAACCGCCATCGTCACAGGCGCTTTAGGCTTAATCGGGCGCAATCACTGTGCGGCACTGGCGGAAGCAGGTGCAACGGTCGTTATAGCCGATGTGGAAGGCTCTCCCGTACAGGAGTTTGCCGACGAACTTCAGGCAGAACACGGTATGCAAGCATTGGGCGTAAACCTGGACGTGACAAACCCCGATTCCCTCCAAGCCGCCAAAGAGCAGATTCTGAGCCGCTTTGGGACAATTGACATTTTGGTGAACAACGCCGCCGTGAACGATATGGTGGAAAATCGTAGTGGAGGTGCTGAAGAGACCTCGTTCGAGAACTATCCGCTTGACCTCTGGCGGCGCGTGATGGACGTGAACGTGACGGGTGTATTCTTGTGTTCACAGGTATTTGGCGCAGAAATGGCACGACAAGGCGGGGGCAGCATTATCAACATCGCCTCAACTTACGGCATCGTTGCACCCGACCAATCCCTCTACGTCCGCCCTGATGGTTCGCGGTTAATGTACAAATCGCCTGTTTATCCGGCATCCAAAGGCGCAGTGATAGCATTTACGCGCTTTCTGGCGGCATATTGGGGCGTTTCCGGTGTTCGTGTGAACACGCTTTCGCCCGGCGGCGTGGAAAACAGTCAAGAAGCATGGTTCGTGGAAAATTACGCCCGCCGGACACCGCTTGGGCGCATGGCGGAACCGTCAGATTACAAAGGTGCATTGGTGTTCCTTGCGAGCGATGCCTCGCGGTACATGACCGGTGCAAACCTTGTTGTTGATGGCGGTTTCACGGCTTGGTAACAGAAAATATATGATTGAGCAATAACAAGGCTTTCCTGTTATGTGCTTTCTTCAAAAAAACACGGTCGTAAGACCTATTTTTCACACATTGAGGAGCGATTATATGGCTACGCAGCACCACGTTCAGATTGAAAATTATGCTGTTGGAGACGGCGAGTCAGTCTTTGTGATTGCCGAAATCGGCATCAATCACAACGGCTCGATAGAAATCGCAAAACAGATGATAGACGGAGCCGTTGCGGCTGGTTGCAACGCTGTCAAATTCCAAAAACGCACACCGGAGCTTTGTGTCCCACGCGACCAGTGGAACATTGAGCGCGATACGCCGTGGGGTCGCATGACCTACATTGCTTACCGCCACAAGGTTGAATTTACGCTCGAACAGTACGCCGACATTGACCGCTACTGCCGCGAGCGCAAAATTCTTTGGACGGCTTCGTGCTGGGACGAAGAAGCGGTGAATTTTATGGAGCATTTCGACCCACCGTTTTATAAAGCGGCCTCTGCCTCGCTGACCGACCACGACTTGCTTGTGGCGATGAAAAAGACACAGCGACCGCTTATTATCTCGACGGGCATGTCAACGATGGATGAAATCGAGGACGCAGTAGAATTGCTTGGCACGGATAATTTATTGATTGCTCACGCGACTTCGACGTACCCGTGCAAGGTCGAAGAACTCAATCTCCGCATGATTCCTACGCTTCAGAGCATATACCCAACCGTACCGATTGGCTACTCTGGGCATGAAACGGGATTAGTACCTACGTGGGCTGCGGTAGCGCTCGGAGCCTCGTTTGTGGAACGCCACATCACGCTCGACCGTGCGATGTGGGGTACTGACCAATCCGCATCGGTGGAAATGGGTGGTTTGAAGCGATTGGTTGCAAATATTCGTGATATTGAGCAATCACTTGGCGACGGCGTGAAGCGTGTATATGAAGGTGAAATCCCGATTCGCAAAAAACTACGTCGTGTGCAAACGTCGAATGGCGTACAAGCATGATAATTGCTTGAAGAGTAATGAATAGTTGAAAAACGCAGATTCTTAGAGGGCAAACGCTTTCCGAGAGTCTGCGTTTCCTTGTTTTCGGAATTATTGATAAAAACTATGATGGATTTAGGTATCTTACGAACGTTTTCCACGATTGGTATTGTCGCGTGGGCACTCCTGATGATAACGCTGGAACGCTTTTTTCCTTACGATAAAGGACAAAAGTTTTTCCGCGAAGGATTCTTCTACGATTTTGTGCTATACACGCTTGTACAGAGCTTTTTTTTGGGTATTGTTATATCATATGTGATTGAGTGGATAGATGCTTCCACGGGGCTTTCGCGATTGCGGCTTGTGGGCGATTGGGCGCTGTCGGCGCAAGTGTTGTTCTTTCTTATCACGCATGATTTTTACATCTACTGTTTTCACCGTTTTCAGCACAATTCTAAGTGGTTTTGGCGCGTCCACGAAGCGCATCACTCCAACATGCAAATAGATTGGCTGGCGGGTTCACGGTCACACGCTTTTGAAATTTTGATCAACCAAACCATCGAATTTGCGCCAATTATCCTGCTTGGAGCCGCACCGCAAGTGGCTATCTTCAAAGGCATGATTGATGCAATGTGGGGGATGTATATTCACTCAAACATTAATGTGCGTTCTGGTAAACTTCAATACGTTATCAATGGTCCGGAAATGCACCGATGGCATCACGCGGCAGATGAAGAAGCACACAATAAAAATTTCGGCACAAAACTCGCTCTTTGGGATTGGATATTTGGAACGGCATTTTTGCCTACGAACCGCAAACCAAGTGGATATGGCTTAGGCGACCCGAATTATCCTCTCAGCACCGACCAAACGCCGCTTGTGGAGCGCATTGTAGATGACACGCAGGCATACATCAAGCAGCACGCTTACTCGTTTCGACCGTTTGAACACGACCAATCATAAGGTAACGTTATGAGTATTGAAGGATTTATTGCCTCATATGGCGTATATGCGTTGGGATTTCTCACATTTATCGCTGTGTTGGGGTTGCCTCTGAGCCAAGAAGCCATGTTTATTGCCGGTGTTGCGGCGCACGCACCTGTGGTAGAAGCTGTGATAGCATGTTCTGCGGGAAATTGCCTTGCATGCCTGATAAATTATACCATTGGAATGCTTTTGCGTCCCAAAGTCCGTGCAAAACTTGAATCGAATACACACGGCAAGCGCGTGATGGCATGGATGGAACGCAGGGGAACGTGGAGTTTATTGGCATCGTGGCTGCCGATTGTTGGTGATCCTCTTACTTACGCCGCCGGCATTGCCGCCATACCGTTGTGGCGGTTTATGCTCTTGGTATTCCCCCTGCGAACCCTACGTTATTACGTGCTTGGCTACGGAATGCACTTCCTGAATGCTACCTAACGTACCTGCGGTGGTCACGAACGATGTGCTGTGATAAGAACTGAGAATTACAAAAGTATCCGATAAATGGTGTAAATACTGGATTACCTGTCATTCCCGTCCTAGCCTTCGCGAGGATAAACTCCGGCGGGAATCCAGTGCAATCTTCGTGCAAAGCACACCGATATGAAGAAAAATTGCGGCTATGAAGTATGGACCGTCATGCCAACACGCTTCCAACTACAACCAATGAGAACCAAGGTATTTCCGTAGTTCCCAGATAAGAATTTGCATTCAAATAATCCATCATCACCGTGAACGTGAACAAATTATCTTCCATAGCACCCGCAAAAACATCGCTCAAGGGTTTATCCTTGGCGGAGTTGGAGGCGTTTGTGGCAACGCTTAATGAACCTAAATATCGTGCGGCACAGATATTCCGGCGCTTGTACCAGCATCGAGCAGAATCTTTCGACGATATGACCGAGCTGCCCATCGCACTACGCCAAAAACTTTCGGAACAAGCCGATATTGGCTCCCTGCCTGCAGTGAAGGTGCAGCATTCCGCCGACGGCACGAAAAAATTCCTTTTTCAGCTTCAAGACGGACGCGAGATAGAAACAGTGCTGATTCCAAGCGAGACGGTGGGCGATGACGGCGAGCCGAAGCGTGTGACGCTCTGCGTTTCCACGCAGGTGGGGTGTCCGCTTAATTGCAAATTTTGTGCAACGGCATCGCTCAAACTCAAGCGGAATCTCACGACAGGTGAAATTGTTGACCAATTTTTGCAAGCGCAGAAATTTTCCGACAAACCTATCACCAACCTTGTGTTTATGGGCATGGGTGAGCCGATGTTGAATTACGACAATGTGATGGGTGCTGTTGACATCTTCACGCATCCCGATGCTGATTTGCTCTCGCCCAAACGCATTACGATTTCGACGGCGGGAATCGTGGAAGGCATCAAGCGCATGGCAGACGAGCAGCGCTCTATCAAACTTGCACTTTCGCTTCATGCTTCCACAAACGGCTTGCGGACGCGGCTGATGCCCATCAACAAAAAATGGGATTTGCAAGCGCTTGGTGATGCACTTGAATACTATTACCGCAAAACGCGCCAGCCCGTGACATATGAATACATCTTGTTCGAGGGCTTGAACGATTCACAGCAAGATGCAGAGCGCCTTGCACGGATAACACGCCGTGTGCCGTCGAAAGTGAATGTGATTCCGTTTCACCCGATTGGCTTTACAAATCCGCACGGCTTTGGCGCTGACCTAAAGCCAACCACACCGGAGCAGTTTCAAGCATTTATCGGGCTTCTGCGGGAGCTTGACGTGACGGTGATGATTCGCTCCTCAAGCGGCAAAGACATCCACGCGGCGTGCGGTCAGCTTGCGTTGTCGCATGGTGAATGAGAACTGCGAGCAATTTTCACAATATGTGTACCCAATGAACCTCAGAACACTTGATAGTCGCCCTTATTCCGGCATCTGCAAGTATAGCGATGAGTGTGGAGGCGGTGTTGGAGGTTTTTTTTAAATACGACCAGTGTAAACAATGCAAGACCAGTCACGATATGAACTCCACTGCGGCAATGCTCACGAGATGTTGCAACAATTAGCATCCGCATCAGTCCACACTTGCGTAACAAGTCCGCCATATTGGAATCAGCGTAAATATGCGGGCGAAAGTGTACTTGGCAACGAAGCAACGGCGGAGCAATACGTAGAGAATATGTGCAATATTTTCGACGAGGTGTGGCGTGTGCTTGTTCCTGAAGGCTCTTTATGGCTGAATATCGGCGACACCTATAAAAATAAAAACCTGATCGGGATTCCTTGGCGCGTTGTGTTTGCTTTACAAGAACGTGGGTGGATTCTGCGAAATGCGGTTATTTGGGATAAACAAAAAGGCAATCCCGACAACGCAAAAGACAAATTGCGGAATGTGTATGAGCATGTTTTTCACGTTGTCAAACAGGAGCAGTATTGCTACAACCTTGATTCCGTGAGGAACCCGCCGCTTAAGCCGTCTTTCCGAAACGGAAAAATCGTTACGCCAACAGGCGTAAGCGGTGACAAATACCGCCAGCAGATTGCCGCCAGTAACGACTTAAGTACAGAAGAAAAAGCGAATGCACTTGCCGCGTTGAAGGCTGCACTGCATAACGTTGAAATAGGCGAAATGCCGGATTTTCGGATGATTATTCGTGGCACACAGCGTTCAACACACTCTGATTCGCCAGAGTTTTCGGGGCGAGCGGATGAATTGCGAAAAAAAGGTTTTTGTATTTTGCCGTATCATAAAAACGGCACGAAACCAAGCGATATTTGGCGGGTTATTCCTGAGGACAGTTGGCGTAAGGACACTCATTTTGCGGTGTATCCGACGGAATTATGCGAGATTCCCATCAAAACAACGTGTCCACCAAACGGTATTGTGCTTGACCCGTTTGTAGGAAGTGGAACGACCGTGATAGCCGCATTAGAACTTGGGCGGCGGGCTATTGGTATTGACGCAAGTGCAGAATATCTTGCTTCGGCAAAAGAGCGCATAGAAATGTGGCTTGCGGGCAACACCACCGACCAATCCCAGTTATCGCTTTACACTGTGGGAGAAGTCGCATGAAACGTCCGCTCGAGTTTTATGCTCACAATACGGCATCAACACACGATTGGCAGCAGATACTAACGCAGCAAACATGCCCTTTTATCAAGAAACGGTGCGTAAAACAGCGCAAAAATAATTCCTCGCAAACCATTGGGGCGTGTATTATTGGCTATCAAGACGAACCGCTTATTATTTGCCCGAAGCGTTTTTTGGAAGGTAATCAGATTTTCCTTGACGCTGTGCGGCTCTTAAAGGCTCGCAACGTGCGGTATGTGGTTGTGCCGGAGTTATCTATTCCGGGCGGAAGCGTAGATTATTTTGTTGTGGCGATGCGAGGCGACGATGTTGTTGATTACTGCGGTTTTAGAAGTGCAAGGACTTGATACAACTGGCTCCGGCGGTATCTGGGAGGCTCGTGAAGAATTGCTTGCGGGCAATTTGGCTGAATCTTATACCTACGGTGTAAATTGGAAAATGTCCGCAAAAACGATTCTTATCCAAATGCATCACAAAGCCGCTACCTTCGAGGCATTAGGAAAGAAGTTGGTTTTGACAATTCAACGGCAATTTTTCGAGTATATGACGCGAGAATTTCAGGCAGAGCATTTTACACCATCGCGCTCCACCGATACGGTGCATTTTCATCTATATGACTGCGTAGAACTTAATCGCTCTCTGCGTTTAAACCTTGATAGCCGCTTTAGTACAAGTGTTTTGGGCATTGAACGGATGCTCAATCTGGGCAAAGGTACGGCAATTTCTGAGCAAGAAATCGTTGCAAAAATTAAAGCGAAGTTGCCTAATGCTATTAGGTTAGACAGTATGTTGTGAACAATTCAAATGCTGATGCTTCATTCAAACGTGCAGTTAAGCATGAAAACGGCATTTAAAGCACATCTTGCCAGACGCTCAAGAAATCGTTTGGGCATGAACGTTAATGTATCACCCGAAAGCAATAAATGAGACTGCAAACACTTGTATTTACCGTTGTGCTGGCGTTTTCAAGCGCTGCAATTTCCTTCGCACAATCTTCTATTCCCCTGAACCTCAAAGCGGACGGCAAAACGGAATACAGCGTTCGCCTGACCAACGGCGACATACTCACGGGTACGATTTCCAGCATCATAAAGCGCACCAAAGGCAGCAAAGAACCGGAAGACGGGATAATCCTACAAACACGTATGGGTGATTTGACGATGTATGAATCGGAAATCGCTGAAATCGTGCGGCGCTCGAAACTCTACCGTCACAATCATCGTTTGTACATTATGCCGACCGCCGAGCCGATTGGTACAAATCATTTTGTAGGGCTGTGGGAATTGCTCGCGCTTTATGGCGGCGTGGGCATTGGCGATGTGGTTTCGATAACCGCCGGACGTACCGTCATTCCTACGGTTGCGGCAAGTGAACAAGGCAGTGTTGTGAATATAAAAGCCACTATGTATTCGGTGGAGTTGGACGATGCGGGCAATCGTGGTACGTTTGCGCTCGGTGGCAATCTGACGTGGGCAAATGCTGCAAACCAAATCTGGAACCTCTACGGCGCAGCAACGTTCACGGGTTCGCGGAGTTCGATAACGGCGCTTGTCTTTGCTAAAATCGGCGAACCGAGTGTTTATCACGTCACGGCGCGGGATTGGGTAAATTCACTCTTTCGGTACGATAGCGGCTCGATTGGCATTGGCGTTGGCTTAGACACACGCTTCAGCGACCGCAGCGACCTTCATTTTATTGGCGAACTCTGGAATGCAAATATCGCCAAGCTCTCTAATACGGCAGTACTGCTTGGTTTGCGGCTTGCAAACACGAGCGTTTCTGCGGATTTTGGGATTGTGGTGGTTGCCGCACAGCCAGCATTCTTTCCTGTGGTAAGTTTTGCGTGGACACCGTTTTAATGGGGACTTGAATGATTTTCCGAATCCACGTTATTTAAGGTCTTTTCTTTCTGAAAAATTGTGAGCAAAAGCATTCAATCTTCAGCGCCCATACCGCACAAATACATAAAGGCGTAGAGAGGAATGATATTTGCGGAAGTCCGAAAAAAGTGTCAAATTAGGGATACCTGTGTGCATGTATCAATATAATGCGTGTGTTTCAGCGCATTCAACAATCAACACTTAACATTTGAATCTATGCTTCCTCTTCGCGTCGCGGTTCTTTGGCACCAGCATCAGCCATACTACAAGAAAGAAAGCGAATTCATCATGCCTTGGGTGCGGCTGCACGGCACGAAAGATTATGTGGATGTGCCAGCCATTTTGGAGGATTATCCTGGCGTTAAACAGACATTCAATCTTGTGCCATCACTGTTGCTTCAGTTGGACGATTACATAAGTGGAAGTGCTCAGGACAATGTGCAGCGTCTGACGATGATTCCTGCCAGCGATCTGTTCGATGCGGACAAAAATGCTATTCTGAAAAACTTCTTTCTTTGTCACGTTGACAAGATGGTGCTTCCGTACCCTCGTTACCGCGAACTTTTCGAGCGTTCCCGCGATGGCGGGCAAGCGACGGCAGCTTTTAAGGTCGAGGATTGGCGAGACCTGCAAGTCTGGTATAATCTTACGTGGCTCGGTCCGCGCTCTCGCAAACGTGCTGACGTTCAAGCGTTGTTTGCCAAGGGACGTAATTTCAGCGAGGAGGATAAAGCGCTGCTCATGACTATCCACAAGCAAATATTATCTGAGGTTGCGCCTACATACAAACGTTTGTATGATCAAGGACAAATTGAAATCAGCGTCTCGCCGAAGTTTCACCCGATTTTGCCCTTACTCTGCGACACGTTCGCTGCGCGAGAATCCATGCCGGATACGCCATTGCCTGACCGCTTCAAGTTCCCGCAAGATGCTGACCACCAGATACAAAGCGGCATTGAGATTTTTCAAGAGGCTCTTGGTCATCGCCCTCAGGGTATGTGGCCCTCTGAAGGTTCTGTTAGTGACGAGGCGCTGGCATTTATGGTTAAAAATGGCTTAAAGTGGGCTGCCACCGATGAACAAATTTTGGAAGGTACGATGGGAAGCGGCTACAACTGGCTTGACCGTTATTTCCCGCATACCGTCCAGACCAAAAGCGGCGAGATTTCGATGCTCTTCCGCGATCATAATCTTTCGGATGCGATTGGTTTTATCTACTCCAACTGGAACCCGTTTGATGCGGCGGCAAACTTCCGTGAACGACTTATCCATATTCGTACGGAACTCGTGCGGCAACGTGGCGAAGAATGCTTGAAATATGCAGTCGTGCCAGTGATTTTGGATGGTGAAAATTGTTGGGAATATTATGAGCAAAACGGGGAGCCGTTTTTGCGGAATTTTTTCCGAGAATTAAGCGAACACCCTGAACTTACGACTGTTACTTGTGCCGAGGCTGCTGAGGTCAAGCATCCTGAGTATTCGCGGTCGTTTATTCATATTTATGCCGGCTCGTGGATTAACCATAATTTCCGTATTTGGATTGGTCACCCCGAAGACAATCATGCGTGGGGTTTGCTCAAAGCCGCTCGTGAGATGGTGGAGCAGCAAAAACGTCATTTACCTATGCAGACCATCAATGATGCGATGGAATCCCTTTATGTAGCGGAAGGTTCCGACTGGTTCTGGTGGTATGGCGATGAACACGTTTCGGCTAATCAAGCAGATTTCGATTTGCTCTTTCGGTGGTACGTTCAAGAAGCATACCGCATTTGCAACGTATCTGTGCCAGATGACCTATTCAAACCAGTGATACACTCTGGCGCGTGGCATTTGATTATTCCGCAGCGCGGCGCGGTACATCCTACGATTGACGGTGCTGTGACCTCTGAACAAGAATGGGAGAACGCGGGCTATTACGATGCTGTGCTCTCTGGCGGCGCTATGCACCAAGCCACAGACATCTTTAAGCGATTGTATTTTGGGCAAGACGGAAACATGATTTATTTCCGATGTGACATCAACCGCCCTTTGCGTGATAATGAACAAATTGAATTTTATTTTATTGCACCAAGGCAAGTATCCATCAAGCAAAGCCCAACATCGCTCACGATTCAGACGTATTTCACAAGCGGTGTTGCCACGACTTTCCCGAATTGCTCATTTGCCTACGCTGAAGTATTCGAGCTATCCGTGCCGCAAAGTTTTGTATTCAGCGAGTCTGACCGCCGCAAAGATGGTACATTTGAATTAAAATTGCGTGTTCACGTTACCTCGCAAAGCGGCACGAACATTTATCCCACACAAGGCTCGTTGGAGCTTGTGTTTACGTAAATTTTTGGTATGAACAGAATGCAGCAATGGGTTTTTATCGTAGTTTTTACGGCGCTGCTGGAAGCATTGGTGTTACTGGCATCAAGCGGTCATGCGTATTCGCAGGTGCTTCAGCCTACAAGAGCCACTATCAGCATTCCGAATATTACTGCTGCTGCGGGCGATACGGTTCGTGTACCGATTTTGATAACGCAATACGTACCCGTGCCACAGAACAGTGCGGAAGCACAAACGCGAATTTTCGGGTTTCAGACGAATATTTCGTTTAATCCTAATGTTGTCGTGATATTGCCTGACCTCGTGAAACAAACGTCACGTCCGAACACAAAAATAACGCTTGGTCCGATTGCTGGTGGTGTGCAGACGATTGACGTGGAAGGTACGGTTCGCCAGTTGCGCCCTGAATTCCGTGAAACCTTGCGGGCGGGCGATACGCTGGCTGTGATTCCGATTGTCGTGTGTTTGGGTAACGAAACCACGACAACGCTTGATTTGGGGGGCTTAAGGTCATATTTTATCTGGTTGGATTCCCTGTCTGCACCGATTGACGTGCCATTGGAGCGGTTTTTTAATCCGCCAACGCTTGCGCCGCGCGACGGTGTGCTGACGGTAACAAATGCACGATGGTACAACCTTGTGAATGCTGCGTCCGACGACCTGACGCTTACCATCACGCCGAATCCGATTGACCGTAGCGATGCTACCATTGATATTACCGCGCCTGTAGATGCCTTGTTTGCTACAATTTTCAGCCAACGTCGTTGGGAACTCGGGATTTATTCTTCAACTGGGAAACGCGAAAGCAATCTCACGTCTCGGTTGCCCGTTACCTTTGCTACGACGGGCAAAGCAAAAATTGCCTTGATGAAAACCGATATTTCTTCGGGCGCAGGCGTGTATTATTGCCGATTTACGTTTGGTTCGGCTACAGTGACGAAAATGATTCTTGTTAAATGACCATTCTATGACCCTCTGTGAAATGGGGCATATCACCATGAACTGTTTGATGAATGCTTTGAAACCTACCATCGTTCGTATCCACGCTCGCCTTCTTCTGCTGACTGCTGCTTTGAGTATTTTTTCTTGTGCTGCTGCATTTGCGTATTCTGATTCTTCCTCCGTTTTTTCTCAACGTTCTGCCATCTGGTGGAGCTTTGTTGGAAGCGCGGGCGTGAACTTGCACTCAAGCAGCATTTTGGGCTTGCCGAGTGTAGAATACACGTCGCCTGTGCCGTTTTCCCAGCGCAATGTTGTGGCGGATATTGGCTGGAATGTGGGATTAGAAGCAAGTCTGCCGCTTGCAACACTGTTCCGTGGCGTACTCCGTGCCGACTACCAAACGTGGAGCGGGGTTTTGGGTAGTGATGAATCAATCGTGGTTTCAACGCTTTTGCCAAACGGAACCATTCGCGTCCCACGACAAGCCACATTGCGGCATACTGTCACCACTTCGCTCGGCTCAATAGGATTCACACCCATGGTGCGTATGACGCTGTTTAATGCCCTTTCAGCGTCTGTTGGTCTGCGATTGGGGTTGCTTCTGCGTTCTCCGACGGAGCAAACCACTGAAATTATCGTACCCGGACAGCCAAACGCAACTTTTATTGCAAACGGCTCCAACACCCGCGTGGATACAAGTCTTGCCGCGATTCCATCAGCGAATGCTCTGCAAACCGCCTTCGTTGGCTCGTTGAGCTATACCGTACCGCTTGCTGGCGGTGCATTTTTTCTCTCGCCTGAACTCTCGTTTCAACAAGGGCTGTCCAACCTTGCAACTTTTGCTAATAGCGCGTCGTGGAAGGTAACAACGTTCCGTGCGGGCTTGATGCTTACGTTCGCCGGTTCACCGGCACCCGCTCCAATATTGCCAACGAATACTCCTGACAATATTACAGCGCGGCGGTCAGACGCAGAAAGCACACAAGCCTCTGTTCATAACCTGTTTGAGCCTATTCGGATTGATACGCTTACCAAACGAGATACAACCATGCAGCTTGTAGCGTGGAACGACCAAGCACAGACGCGGCTTCTGCAACGCTCCGAAGCTCGTGACGTGCATCTTACAGGCGAGGGCGACGTGCAAGTGCTCCTTATCAGCGAATCGTACGTTCGTGACATCCCTAAACCAAAGCCAATCCTCCTTCCCAGCGTAGATATTCGTTTTCTGACATTGAATGCCGATAAAAAACTCGTGGAATCCAATCAAGCGCAAAAACTGAACATCGAGACCGTTGTTGTGCGTCAATTGACGGCGCTTTCCGCCACAGCGTTTTCTGCTACTACAAACAACGGGAAATTGTTTACGGACGACCGTGACACGCTGAACATTGTGAACCCGCCTGTTGTTCGGTTTTATCCGAAGATTATTAGCGAGGCTGGTGTGCGGTCGTGCAGCATCGAAGTAGCGCAAAACCTCGATCGCATGTCGCCCACAGCCTTCACCCCCTCTGCGCTGGCGGAGCGCCGTGTTATAGCGCAGATTCCTTGCAATACTGGCAAAATCACGTTGAATGGCGCATCGTTTGTGGAATGGAACGCCGAACAACAGTCGTATTTTCCGGAGCATTTTATTCTTGCCAACACAAAAAAGGAAGCGGCTCGTGGGAAGTTGCTCGTTGAACTCAATGTGACTATGATGGTCGTGGACGATGAGGGACAACATGCGGTACTCGATTCGGCGCAAATTCTTCTTGAACATACTGGTTTTGAGCGATCGAGCACCGGAGTAAATCGCAGTGCATCGGCGAATACAAGTACAGAAGCAAATGTTGATGAGCTTCGCCAACCATCACGCTCGTTGATGATAGGCGTTCTTACCATTCCCACAATCCCTCTATCGAATAGCACGGATGGTGCGGACTCTACGGCAACGGCTGCCGTCAATCATCGGATTTTGGATGAATTTCGTTTGGAACTCCGTACTCTTGCCACGCTTTCTGCACAGTCCGCAGCCAAAGGGCTTGCGGGGCGTTCGTGGAAGCTGATGCTGATGATTCCACCGTTTTCGATACCCAATCACAAGGATTCTACCATCACGAATAGTTCAAGTACGAACGAAGACGTGCGGATACGGTTGTATGTTGATGAAATAACGCGGTATTTGGGTATTCCGTCGGAAAAAGTCATTTACACACACGATGGGGCGGGCGCAGAAAAAAATGTTGGAGCGGTGATAGTTAGCCGCTACAAAGACCTTGATGCCACGTCTCAGCGCCAACTTCAAACGCCGCTTTTATCGGCATTGACAACAAACCTAAAAACAGTGCGAATAATCCTTGAGCGGAAACTGCCGAAGCCGTAAATT
>JANYIG010000128.1 GCA_025358765.1 Candidatus Kapaibacterium sp. | reverse complement strand
GTACTGGCTATCGAGCTTCTTTGCGCCGCGCAAGGCGCTGACTTTCTTCGCCCACTTCGCTCCAGTACACGCTTAGAGGCGGTACGGAGTACGATTCGTGCTATTGTGCCGTTTATGGAAGTTGACCGCGTTGTATATGACGACGTGGAATCCGTGCGGCGTTTGGTGGAGCAAGGTAGCATTGAAGCGGCTGCTCAAGGGTGAACACGTCGCGTCGTTTCCTTTTTTACCGAAGTGGCGTTTCCACAATCACCCGCACGGTACGGCAGTAGAAGCGACCTTCAGGCAAATCATTATCGTAGAGCAGCACCGACGAACCATAACCGTTGATTTCCGCCGTAGCCGTTAGCCCAAGCGCTTGCGCGGCGGTTTGCGCTCGAGCAAGCGATAAGCGATGATTGAGGTCTTCGTTACCCGTGCGGTCGGTAAACCCTGTAATTTTCACGATTGCTTGTTCCGTCAATCGTTGCTTAATCAGGGTGACGATGCTTTGATTTGCCGATGAAAGCTCGCTTTTGGCAAAGTCGAACAAAATCAAACTGTAGCGGTCTATCACTTTTTGGTTGGAACGCTCCACCACTTCGCTTTTCAGAACGTCGCGGCGCAACGCTATCGTCTGCGGTGGTGTGCTGATGCTTGCGCCAGCATTATCCGTCACTGTCAGCGTGTATGTAAGCGGTGTGTCGGATTCCAATGCCCCGCCTTCAGCTTCACCAATTGTCCAATCCATTGTTATTGGTGGAGTGCCGTTGCCGCTCCATTCTTTCACTACCTGTCCGTTCTGGTGAATGTTCATTTTCCACTCACGCACTCCAACGGTGGATTCCACCGTCGGCTTCACGCGTATGACGGACGGCAAGACCAATCGTGCGGTATCCTGCAAGAGAATTGGTGCGATAATCTGCGGAACGTCTGACAGAAGCTCCACACGACGGTTTTCACGGATTTTGTCTGGCTCGTCGAGCGGCAATGATGGCTTTGAGGAAATCACCTTTGCTTCGGTCATCAACCGCGTGGCTTCTATGCCCCATGCCTCCATCAAATACCGCCGCACGGCAAATGCACGTTGTCGGGCAATCTCCACCGTCGTATTTTCGCTCGTAACACCGTCCGTGCAGCCCGTTATGGTGAGTTTTGCTTTCGGATACTGGCGCAAACGCTGGGCGATGATGTTCAGTACGTGATAATACGGGTGCTGCTTGGGCGTGAGCGCTTCGCTATCCACAAGTTTATCCGTGCTAAACGAACGTGTTTGCTGCGCCAATAGCAGCGCATATCGCTCCGGTATGCTCGTGGATCCTTCTCCATCGAAAAAAATATACGGCAGGAGTGGTCGCAAACTGCGCGAAAAAATCTCCTGTGTTCGCAATGCCACGTCCGAAGTTTCGCTCCCATCCGGCTGAACACCATTTGCCTTCACTTTTGCTGCCAGCACTGGCACCGCAGGCTTGATGAACACTGGCTTCGGCGGCGCAGGCGGCTCTGCAACCGAAGGAGAAAACTTCAGCGCGATGCCAGCGCGGAGCTGATTCATCGTCCACGAAATACCGTTTGAAACACCCGTCACACCAAGTGTTGAGGACACCTCTGGCGAAAGTAGCAAGGATTGACCAGCATTCAAGGGAATATCGTAACTGATTGCCGCAAGAGCGCTGATGTTCAACGCCTGCACCGCAGGAATAGCGCCAGAAATCGGCGGCAATGAACGCCCGCCGCCCATAAAACTCCCAAAATCCGGCGTAATGAGGTTTGCCTCCATCGTCAGCGCCGTCTGCACCAACCAGCCCACACGAGCGCCTACGGCAAGATTAAGCCCCGAAGCCATGCTTGGAAGCGGCTTCCAGATGAGCATCGGTTCCAAACCCACCGCCGCAATCCGCGTTTGCAGCGCGTGTTCAATCGTTGCCATCACGCTTGCACCACCGTCTGGCGGGAGAACGGGCTTCCATTCAAGCGTCGTAATCCGCGCATTGTGCATTGTGTAGGAACCGCGAACACCCAACAAAAACGACGATGAAAGTGGAATTTCTATCAACGCACCTCCCCAAAAGCCTCTCCCCGTGCCGCTTGTAAAATTTGGTGGACCGGGGCTTGTGGTAGTGCGCGGTTCAAAAATGGGAAACCCTTGCAGTTCAGGGAAATTTGCGGTATGCTGGTTCAAAGCGTATCCGCCCACAACGCCGAACCGTAGTCGTGAAGAGGCATTCACCGCCTGAGTTTCCGTCGGAACAGGTTGCTGTGCTGTTGCTTTTTGAGCATGGAACGTTGTGCCTATCATCGCCGTTACGAGAAGGAATCTTGTCATCTTAATTCTCAGCTTTATAGATTTCATTGGTGAACGCTCCTTTCAGCGAAGAATGGTGAGGAAAAACACTTGTACGCCGCTTGCGCTCCGCACTTCCACGCCGTACACGCCCGATGAAAAGCCCGATGTCTGGAGTGGTACGGAATGCTCGCCCTCATCCACCACGCCTGTGAACACCTGCGTTCGTCGCCCATACATGTCCGTCAGCATCACGTTCACGGTTGTGCGTTGCGTCACGGCAAGCACCGCCACCGCTTCGTCGCTTGTAGGGTTGGGCGCGACGAGCTTCAGCGTCACCGTCGGCTTCATGGTAAACAACTGTACGCCGCCGCCAGCATGGTTTAACCCAATCGTCTGGATGTTCCCTACGGCGCTTCCAGCGCTCTTCACCACCACGCCGCTGACCGAGGCACTGTCTATCCGAAGCGTCGTGAGCGTATCGTTGCCCCAAAGCCCACGCAGTTTGAGCTTCAGAATTGGCTCATCCTCCACAGCAGATGTAATGGTGGCTATGAACCGCGAAACCCGCTCCAAACGCCCGTTCGGATGTTCATAGTGACTTTCCACAGGCTGCGGCGACAGCACTTCGAGCAATGTCGCATTTGCCGCCCGCACCGTGAACGCCGTTGTGGTTCCCGTTGCAACGCCACCACGCTTTCGCAACAGAATGGGAACGTCCGTTTCATTGCCGGGCGCAAGATACGTCATCGCTGGCAACGCAAATTCACCCGCTACCACGCGCGCCACAAGCGGCAGCCGTGTGCTACTCCCAGTACTGCGCCCGCAAGAATCTACAAACACGGCTTCTTCGCTATATAAACCGCCCGAACCACCCACAAAGCGTACCAGCACAGAGGCTTGAGACTTTGGCGGCGTGGGATTTGGCGTGATGGAATCCACCACAAACGCACCGAAGCGCATGGGCAATGTCCATCGTTGTTCGATGGTTCCCGTATTTTCGAGCATTGTTGAGCGCCGTAGTTCCCCATACTCGCCAACACTGCCCATATCCAACCGTTCCTGAAGCACCCGCACACCCGATGAATCCTTGCGTATCTGTACAACAGGCTCCATCACAGGAACGTTTGCCGCATTCGATTCTATATGGATGCGGACGGTTTTCACTCCCGTTGCCGTGGGCTGGGCGACGACGACCACACTGTCATGCTTCCCAACCGCTATGCGCGTTGGCTGATACGTGATGCGGAACTCTGAGGCTCCGTCATTCACAACGGTTGCGGGTTTTGTGAACACAACATCGTCCGTGCCGTTGTTTTCCAAGCGCAATGCCACTCGCGCTTCCGATGCACAGAGGAGCCGCAATGCCGTATCGGGTACTGCTGCCAGACGGGGCTGCTTTTCAACCACACCGCTCAGACTCATGGTTTCCGAACGATTGCATTCCGGCGCGCTAAGCATATAGGTTTGTTGCGCTATCAATCCCGCTTTGCCGCCCGTGAACCGCACCACCAGCGTTGAGGAAGCACCGCGTGGCGTGGTTTGTGGTTCTATATGTTCTATCGAAAAATGGTCGTCAATGCTGAACGGTGCTTGTATCCAACGAATCGGCTGTGTACCAGTGTTGGTAACGGTCAGCGTATCCCGCAATGGCGTGTTTTCCGCCACCGTTGTGAACGTCACTTGTCGTTTGGATACCGCAAAGTCAATGCTGTTCTTGCGTCCACGCACAACCACACTATAGGTGCTGTCGGGCAGAGCGTTCGAGGCATTGGAGCGAATAACAAGCCGTGCCTCTCGCCAGCCCGTATCCTGCGGTTGGAAGCGAAGATTGAGCGTGATGGCATCGGTGAATTTTGGCAAAGAAAGCGGGAATGCAAGCAGCGCAAACGTAAAATCGTTCTTGTGAGCGCCCGCGATGGTGATGTCGTCTATACGAAGCGCCCGCCCACCGCTATTGCTGATGTCAACGGGAACCGTCTGCTCCGTCTCGCACAGCAACGTATCGTATCTAATCGTGTCTGCCACAGACAGCACTGGAAGCGGCGGCTGCACTGTTGCTTGTGCTATCACGACGCGCTGGATTCCGCAGGTATCCGTCAATGCAATCTCACGGCGGTACGTCTCGCCCGCCGCACCACCCGCAAAGCTGATGGTCACTTGCGAGGCGCCACCAACGAGCGTCGGGTTCGGCTGAATCTTCTGAATCTGAAATTCGCTTGGTTTCGTAGCAGTATGTAAGGCTGCATTCAACGCAGGAATATTCCACAAAAGAGGCACGGAGCCTGTATTGGTGAGCGTCATTGTTTGCGAGCCGCCGCCGCCAATGGGAACATTTTTTATCATCAAACTGTCGCTGCTGAGTTCAAATCGTGTACGCTGTTTTGCGCCGCGCAGCAATACCGTCATCTCTTGCGCGTTCGAGGCATCCGAGCGAATCACTATCTGCGCGGCTTTGTCGCCGTTTACCGTTGCATCGAAGCGCACATTAAACCTCGCTTCGCTTCTGCCTTTTATCACTAACGGCGCTTGAAACGATAGGATAGAAAACTCGTCGGCGTTTGCGCCGCCGAACGTGATGCTCGACACCGTAAGCGGCTTTCCGCCTGTATTGCGGATGGTCAACGTGCGTACACTACTGTTTTCGCACAATAGTGTACCGAAGGCAAGTGTCGTGTCCGTCACAATCACTGCTGGCGGTATCTCCACCGCTGCCGTGAGCGCAAGCGTAGAAGTGCGTCCGCAGGAATCATTCAACGCAAGGCTCTCCGCAAACATCGCGCCCTCTGCGCCTCCGGCGAACGTCACGCGGAACGTGGATTTTCCACCAACGGGAGTCGGGTTCGGTTCTATGCGGTCAACCGTGAACGCTCCGGCGACCATCGGCACGTGCCACGTCTGCGCTACCGTGCCGAGATTGGTAAGCGTAAACGTGGTTGAAAGCGCCGTATTTGCTTCTCGTGCAACAAAGGCAATCGCCTTGGTGGAAAGCGCAATCCGTGTGGAATCCTTGCGGGCGCTCAGGGCAATCGTGGCAATCGTGCCGTTGCCTGCATCCGAAAAAATCTTGAGTTGGGCAGTTTTTGCGCCTGTGGTTTTGGGAGCAAATTGCACGGTGACGCTATCCACGCCAGCTACCGCAAAAAGAGGAGGTGGTCGGTGCAACAGCACAAACTCATCCGCGTTTGCACCCACAATCTGCACATCGCTAATGTACACGGCTTTGCTGCCCGTGCTTTGCACCGCGAACGACCGCACAGCAACGCTGTCGCATAACAGCGCGGGAAAAGACACCGCACTCGGCGTGACGAGATTGCTCATCACACGGATAGACCACACAGAATCGGACTGGTCTTGATTGCACACACCCGTCGGTATGGTGTAGATGGTGGTGGTGGTATTAGTCTTGGCAGTATTACTGGCATAACCACCTACAAGTAAGTGCATTCCATCAGCACTCCACTGGAAATTTGTTGTATATATCCCAAGATTTCTCGATGCAGTAATTACTTGCAATAAACATCCCGTGCGGGCATCCCAGATGCCAATTTTGTTGGGTTCATCGGTAATGTATGACACAATGCGCGTCCCGTCCGGACTCCACGCTTGAGACTGTCTTGTACCACTACTATAACCATAACCATAATTGATGCTGATACCGCCAAAGCGCTCCGCAGTACTCACAACAGCACCTGTTTTTACATCTATCACACGAGCAAATGACACTTCACTCGTTCCATCGAAGGTATATTCCGGCATCAGAAGCTTTGTGCCATCAGGACTCCACGAAAGGTCCCACCAATAACCATTAAGCGCACCCGAATATGGAATTGATTGCACGATTTGCCCTGTCCACGTATTCACGATGAGGAGGGGATTACCCGGAACAACAACCAGCGAATCGTTCGGCGACCAATAATTCATTTGCCAGCCGTTTATGGTAAACACAGAAGAAACGGATATAGTTTGCAATGTCGTTCCGTCCACTGCGTTGCAAATCACCATTGTTGTTTTTTTGCCATCCGAACACCACTTTACATAGCGCTTCCCATCATGGCTAGTGCTGGAAAGACTCCCATACCAATACCCCGCATTCACATTGCTACACTGAGTAGAGCTTTCCGTAACAACAGAGAGTTGCATTAGTGTTCCGGCATCCCAGGTGATTCGTTGGGTGACGGTGCTATCCAATCTCGTTGGCGTTCCATACCAGTTTGAGTACTGTGCTGAAAACGTTGTTCCGTCGGCACTCCACTGAAGATTGTTCATTAAAAATTGTACCGCAGAGCCTACTCTTGCACGGGATACGCTGCCAATAAGCATCCCCGTTGCAGCCTCATATATGCCAACCGTGCTGTCATTGATCGCATTAAAAAAGCGCTTTCCATCAGGACTCCATCCACTGGAACCCATATTTCCATATCCGTACCCATAACCGTATCCATAATAATATGCCGTACTTGAAGAAGTATAGTTTATGTATGGAAGACTGTAAATCAATGCTCCCGTTGTTGCATCCCATACACCAGTTCCAAGTCTTGTTGATTGTAATGAATATGGGGGCGCAGAAGAATAGTGAGAGTACGTCACTCTCGCCAAAACTCGTGCCCCATCGGGGCTGAGTTCATACGCCGTATAGGATGTCATAGAGCCTGACAGAGGGGGTAAGACGGAGGCAGCATCTATCTGCACAGGCGTAGGTTCTGTGGTGATATCCTTCGGGCGCGACGCTCGAAGCAAGCAAGAATCGCTCGGCGTGGAGGGAATGGGTTTCCAACGATAGCTCAACCCTGCGGCGTTTGTTATGAAGCGCCACGTTTTACCATTGTCCGTGCTGTATTCAAGGCGTACACTGTCGGTAGGCGCTACGCCGCCCCATTTTATGAGGTATTCGCCCCGAACGCTCAGGAGTTCTCCGCCGTTGGGCTGGATAAGTTGTAATTGGGCGCGAGCAGGAACAAACGCCCCACAACTCAGTACAAGCAAAAACATAAAAACCAATGCAGAGCGATTGATGAACGCGGCATGGAATGGGAAGAAACAGTGTTGCATGGTGGTAGTGCAATGATGGTTGTGAAAGTGATGGATATTGCAATGTGGTTGACATCGTTAGGTCGTTCTTTTTTACTTTCCAAGTGGCGTTTCCACAATAACCCGCACGGTACGGCAGTAGAAGCGACCTTCAGGCAAATCGTTGTCGTACAGCAGCACCGATGAACCATAACCGTTGATTTCTGCCGTCGTCAAACCCAATGATTGCGCGGTGGTCAAGGCACGGGCAAGGGACAGTTTGCGATTGCTGTCTTCGTTGCCGGTGCGGTCGGTGAAACCAGAGATTTTCACGATGGAACGCTCCGCAACGCGCTTTTTTA
>JANYIG010000099.1 GCA_025358765.1 Candidatus Kapaibacterium sp. | reverse complement strand
CTTTCCCTCTGCCACTTGTGTTGGCAAGGGAGGAGGGGAGAGGGAGTCTCACGGCAGGAGGCAAAGCAAAATTATTTTCTCGAATATTTTCTCATCAAGGTATAGTTCTCGCATTCAGGTTTTAATACACAACACTACCGTTCATGGCGTAGGAGACTTCTTCTTGCTGGACGAGTGGTAATTCCACGATGAAAATTGCACCGCTTCCGTACTGGCTTTCGCACCACACACGACCCTCCATGCCCTCAACGAGCTTTTTCACAATGGAAAGCCCCAAGCCAGTGGATGTCTCATTACCCGTTGGTCGTGCAGAGAGTTTGGCAAATTTTGTAAAAAGTGCTTTTTTATCCTCGTCTGAAAGCCCCGGACCTTCATCCTCGACTTCAATCCGAATACAAGGCGTAAAGGGGTTCTTCAGTGCCTCATCCAAATCAATCGGCGGAAGCGTAAACCATTCGGAGAGTGTTTTGCCGTAGAGACGCGGCTTTTGTGTGCAACGAACTCGGATGTGTATTGTTTTGCCGTGTGGTGAATATTTGATTGCGTTGGAAATTAGGTTGTCCAATGCTTGCATAGTCGCATTTTCGTTGGCAAACGCCATCACCGTCTCCGACTCGCTCGTAAACGACAACGTGATATTTTTTTCGTTTGCCCGATGCGTATAGACCTCCACCACATAATGCGCCAACAAACTGATATTAAATTCCGATGGTTTTAAGCTCATTCTACCTTGCTCAATAGCATTGGTATCCAAAAGATTGCCAATAAGCTCAAACATCCTATTGCAGCTGTCAACAACCTGGCCAACCAACGCCCGTTCCGGCGATTTGAGCTGCGCATCACGAAGCAAAAGTTCCGCACTTCCACGAATACCTGTAAGAGGATTTTTCAGGTCGTGTGCCACAATACCCATAAAATCATTCTTTTCACGGTTGAGCAGCTCCAATTTGCTGCTCATCGTCATCAATGTTTGCTCAAATTGTTTGCGCTCGGTGATATTCACCAAAACACCACTCACACCGGTCTGTGAGCCATCGTTGCAATACGAAGGTGATAAGATTGCTTCATAGAATGTGTCTTGGACAAAAAAATCACCACGCACAAACTCCCCGTGCATACTGCGTGCCACCAGATTGCACATATCCAGATGACCGGAATAGTAGTCAAAGATGGATGCTCCAACAAGCTCGTCAGGACTCAATTCCAAATTTTCTAATCCTTTACCACGAAACAGCGTAAATTTGCCGCACATGTCAATCCCAAACATAATTACTGGCGCATGATTGACAACGCTTACTAACAATTCCAAAATGTGAAACCATTCTTTCATAACACTCCTCGTCGTAGAATAAATGGCGGAAAACAAGCTACCCCTAATTACTCTGCAAAATACGTCAGGCGCAAGGTCAATGTCTATACCACGAATGTGTGATATTTTTTCTTTTTGTCTTCTGCTTCCCGCTTTTTCCCAATACTGTTTTCAGGTACTTTTGTGATGTTTGTCGCGGCAACAATATGGTTTAGAAAGCAAGAAAAATCCAGATAATTTTCGTAAGAGGTCGTTTTATTAGGACAAGCGGTAAATTTTGGGGTAAAAATGTCTAAAATTCATTTTTCTCCAAAAAACGATTTGGCATTTTTGCCCTATTTTTTTGCCCCCAAGTACACAAAAAAATGTTTTGGGGGCTGTTTTTTTTTGTTTAAGGAAACCTATGCCGCCATAAAAAATATGCGAATCCATCGTTGAGGTGGATTCGCATATTAAAAAACTTTCTTAACAAAGCGCTACGCTGAAGAATCGGGAGTTTATTTGTTGCGGTACGTATTCATAAATGAATTGTGATAATGCCACAGGCTTTTGAGAACAGTGTTTATTTCGTTGGATGGAGAATATGAAATAAGATTACCGCCATAAACGATTCATAAAATGAAGCGCGTTGCCGTAACTCAAGGCGTGAAGCTGCTCTTGTGAGAGAACACTGTCGAGTTGTGTGAGGATATTCGGAAATTGTGCGGAATTGCGGTGGTCGTAGAAAAATTCGGCATCGTCCGGCGAGAAGAAAAAATCGGAGCCAAACGCCATCGCGTTCGCACCGCCAAGCTCAAAACCGTGCAAAATGTGTTGCACAAGTACGTCGGAATCAAACTCATCAATAAATTCGTGACAAAAATTCATACCAATCAGACCGCCCCGCGCTATCACTTCTTGTGCAATGTCGTCGGGCAGGTTCCGTATATGGTCGCGGATAGTACGAAAATTCGAGTGACTGGCAATGATGGGAATATTTAACCCTTGAGCGTATGTATAATCTATAATGTCACGAGCAAGCTCATCGCTGGTGTGCGAGAGGTCAATCGCAATACGCCGTTCGCTCAGGTAATCGAGCAATACCCGCCCGTCAGCCTTCAAACCCACATTATTGCTGAGGTTGCCGCCGCCAAATCGGTTTTCCTCGTTATGTGTCAACGAAATGTATAACAATGGCGCAATAGTCTCCAGCATAGTTTCAAACGTCTTGAATGCTTCATCCAAATCGTCCTCTTCGCCGCAGAAGCCCGATGCGTTCTCGATTGCCGTTACCACTGTTGTGAAGTCAGATTCGGCAATATTTTCAAGGTCGTTCGGGTCGTCTAACACTTGAACGTAAGCATCATAATCCTCCAGCAGCTCGCTGAATGCCATCACTTGCTCGGCTCCCGATTCCACGCTACCTTCACCCGTCATCGTAAAAATTGCCAACGTTTGGAATTTGACGTTTCCTTCTTCGAGCGATGGCAACGAACAACCAATTTCATCACCCATCGGGTCAGCACCGTCAATGGCAGTCAGGTACGCAAGCAAATCGCAGTGCAAGTCAAAAACAGGCAGCATAGATTCAGGTAATAGTGGATAGTGAGTGCGGACGGAGGTTTGATGCTATTCGTCTTCCTTCTTCGCAATAATTTATCTGTTTTTGCGGGCGTTAATGAATGATTGAACAGCCAAGCCAATATATGTGCCGGAAAGGAGCGTCGTTATGGAGCGGACAATCACCGCTACGGGGCGCTCAACATCTGCGCCGGAGAGCATTTGGAACGCCGTTGGTACTGCTGGGACGGACGAAAGAAACATAAGAAGTGCCATCAATACTGAACCGTGCATGAGATTTTTTTTGAGATCGGGCTTTTGTGTACCAAACCATGCGAGAAAAATCATCAACGCACCGATTAAGCCCGGAATAAGTGAGGTTGGAGCCTGCGTCATGCCAAATGCAACCGCGCCGATGACAACAAACAGCGCTCCAAAAATCATTGTTGTACGTTCCATAGTAAAAATCCTTCAAAGAAATGTAAGAATGAGAAAAAGAATACGATACCGCCAAATTACAAAAATTCGCGCATCTGCGAAGACAGTTTACTGTTTGTTATTATTTGGTATTTCACACGTTTTTCATCCATTATTTTTTATGGGTATGTTTTTTCTTATCTTGTTCGCAATGCTTGATAACAAATAATCCTGTGCAAAGACTGAAACCAAAACATTCAAATTCATCGTTGTTTTATTGTAATCATGAGGTGTTGTATGGGTATGATACAGGAGTTCAAAGAATTTGCCGTCAAAGGAAATGTTATTGATTTGGCAGTTGGCGTGATTATCGGGGGCGCATTCGGCAAAATCGTATCGTCGTTAGTGAACGATGTCATTATGCCGCCAATTGGCATAGCGCTGGGGGGTGTAAATTTTAAGGATTTACAATTTGTTCTGAAGGCTGCGGTGGATAAAACACCGGAAGTTGCCGTTCGATATGGAGCATTTGTCCAGACAATCCTTGATTTTGCAATCTTGGCGTTGATTATTTTCCTGATGGTTAGAGCCATGAACAATTTGAAAAAGGCAGAGGCAGTCGCGCCCGCAACTCCGCCGGAGCCATCGGCACAAGAAAAACTTCTCATGGAAATCCGCGATGCGCTCAAACAGCGCTAACGGAATCTGGATAGACAAAAAGCAATGGTACGTTTGGGTCATGTCATATATCCAAACGTACCGTTTTTATTTGGCTCTTGTTTAGTTACCCCTTGTACTCAATAATCGGTTTATTTCCAATTTCTGAGCATGTCGCAAAGAAGCCGTACACAAACGCCAGAACCATTTTTGGGCATATAAGCGGTATCGGAAGGCAAGATAGCGGGACCGGCAATATCCAAATGTGCCCACGGCATCTCGCCTGACTCTGTTTTAATGAATCGCTTCAAAAAAAGTGCTGCCGTGATAGCACCCGCCCAACGCCCGCCTGCATTCTTGATGTCGGCGATATCGCTTTTGATGAGTTCTTCATATTCGCTGTAAAGTGGCAATTCGCATACATACTCGTTCGTGTAGTCAGCGGAAGACTTGATGCGGGTTTTGAGCGCCTCGTCTGTGCCGAACAAACCTGACGTTACAAATCCAAGTGCCACAACACAAGCTCCCGTAAGCGTTGCAAGGTCAATGATGGCTTGCGGTTTGTATCGCTGGGCATAAATCAGCGCGTCGGCAAGAATCAATCGCCCTTCGGCATCGGTGTTATCAACTTCCACACTCACACCATTCGAGTATGTGATAACATCACCCGGAACAAGCGCAGAACCGCTTGGCATATTTTCTGTTGCTGGCACAAGCCCCACTATATTCTGTTTGATACCGAGTTTTGCTGCTGCGTACATTGCCCCAATCACTGATGCCGAGCCGTGCATATCCATTCGCATTTCCCCCATGCCTGCCGCTGGCTTAATCGAGATGCCGCCCGTGTCGAACGTCACACCTTTACCCACGAGTACGATAGGTTTATCTTTTTTGCCGCCGCCGTTGTATTCCATAACGAGGAACACCGGAGGGCGCACACTGCCTTGATTCACCGCGAGCAAACCATTCATGCGAAGCGCCGCAATTTTCTTTTTATCCAGCACTGTTATTGTGAAACCGGCATCTTTTGCGGCTTTTTGGGCAGCTTTAGCAAGCGTTTCAGGATAAATCTCGCTGTTGGGTGCGTTTGCTAATGCACGAGCAAGTAAAACGCCATCACCAACGGTTTGAGCGTATTCCGCGCCAGATTTCGCCTCGTTCAAATATTTTTTGTCGTCGGTGCAAAACGTCAATGTTTGAATGGTATTATTTTTCTTTGCATCGCTATCGGAAAAATATTTATCAAATTTATACGCTGCAAGCATTATTCCTTCGGTGAGCGCCTCGCCAATTGAAGCATGAGAAAGTCCCGCCATCATTGCCTTTGCGGGCAATGCAACCGCCACGCTACATAGTTTTTTGCCCGTAGCAACCTTTGCGACTTGGGCGGCGCATCGGCGCAGTGTTTCGAGGGTGAGCGCAGTGGTCTCGCCAAACCCAACGAGCAGCAGGCGCGGGGAAGCCGCTTTTTCGCTGGTGTAGATCATCACGTTTGATTCTTTTTTACCGATAAAATCGCCGGAATCCAGCGCAGGTGCGGCGGCGGGAAATTCTTTGGTGACGAGTTTTTTTTGAGCGTCAAAAAGCGTTTTGTCACTTGAAACGAAGAGAACCAGAAGATCAGATTTGATGTGGGAAAGAGAAGATTGTGAGAATGCGAGTTTCATGAGAGTCTATCCTTGAGAAGTGCGAAAAACCATGATTTGCAAAAAGTCACACAAAATTACAACTCTTACCGTAAATTCGGGCGGAA
This sequence comes from Candidatus Kapaibacterium sp., assembly GCA_025358765.1. Lineage (GTDB taxonomy): Bacteria > Bacteroidota > Ignavibacteria > Kapaibacteriales > UBA4661 > JANYIG01. The sequence continues at coordinate 27,353 of JANYIG010000099.1, read as the reverse complement.
AGATTCGTGGGTGGAGTTCTTTATTGAGTTTTTATACGGATTGCAGACTACGGGGAACGACGAAGGAATGATGGTACAATAACATAACCGTATTGGAATGCGAATGGAAGTTCGCAACAAAACATTGAAGCTCTCTTGCGAACTTCCCCTCCCACTCTAATTTGGCTGCTCATTTTTTAGTATTCCTAAACAACAAGCATCAATACACTGCCACGTTGTGATGTTCTACGACAAGTGTTTCCTGAAGCGGCGCTGGAAGCGAGCTTTCGCCCATCAAGTATGTATCTACACTGTGGGCAACATTCCGTCCTTCGGCAATTGCCCACACCACAAGCGAAGCTCCACGCGAACAATCACCCGCCGCAAAAATACCGCGTTGCGATGTTGCATTCGCGCGGTCAATTTTTACCGTACCGCTGTTCGTGGTTTCCACGCCAAGTTGCCTCAAAAGTGGATATTCAGGATACTTGAACCCAATGGAAAGCAGCACCAAATCTGCCCTCAGATGCAGTTGTTCGCCGTGAAGCAGATGTGGGGCGGTGCGTTCCTCGCGGCGCAGCGTTCGCCCAACTTTCAGCGCTTCGAGCGTTGTGACAATTCCTTCGGCATTGCCCACAAAACGTTGTGTAACGATGGTGTAAAGCCGGTCGCAACCTTCTTGATGCGACGACGATTCCGTGTACGACATCGGCACAAAGGGCCACCACGGGTTGGAATCATCTTCCATCTGCATTCCACGCTGGTGCACGTCTAATTGCGTCACGGAAGCCGCACCCTGCCTGTTTGCTGTGCCAATACAATCCGAACCAGTATCACCACCACCGATAACGACAACGTGTTTACCACGAGCATCTATGCGCTCTGCTGGCGCAATCTCATCGCCGCAATCCACGCGATTTTGCTGCGTGAGGTATTTCATTGCGGGATAAATACCCTTCAAATTGCGCCCCTCAATCGGCAACTCACGCGGAACACTGGAACCAATTGCCAGCACAACTGCATCAAACATAGCGCGAAGCTGTTCCACAGACACATCCACACCGACATTGGTGTTCGTTCGGAACTCTACGCCTTCGGCGCGAAGCTGCTGAACACGCCGTTCTACGGCATTTTTTTCTAACTTAAAATTCGGAATACCATATACTAACAAGCCGCCAATACGGTCATCTCGCTCGAATACCGTCACAGAATGCCCTACGCGATTAAGCTGTTGTGCGGCAGCCAAACCCGCCGGACCAGAGCCGATAATCGCCACGCGCTTGCCCGTGCGCCATCCGGGAGCTTCCGGCATAACCCATCCCTCCGAAAACCCACGTTCAATAATCGCATTTTCAATACCTTTGATGCTCACCGATGGCGCATTAATGCCCAACACGCACGATGATTCGCATGGTGCTGGACACGTGCGCCCCGTAAATTCAGGGAAGTTGTTCGTTGCGTGAAGTTGCTCAAGCGCAATCTGCCAATCATCCCGAAAAACGAGGTCGTTCCACTCAGGAATGCGGTTACCAAGCGGGCAGCCGGACATGCAAAATGGCGTTCCGCAGTCCATACACCGTGCGCCCTGATTCTGCGCTTCCACGACGGGAAGCACCGTTTCAAATTCACCAAAATGTTGTACGCGCTCCTGCACGGGCGCTTTTTTGGGCGCAAGGCGCTCAAATTCAAGAAATCCAGTTGGCTTGCCCATACATAATTAAGAATTGAGAATGAAGAATGACAATGTACCCCTTCGCTTACGCAACAACAAGTGCTGGCGCTGCTTGAACGATGCTCGTCTGTACCTTTTGCGTTTGTATCATCTGTGCGTTTTGCACATTCTGAACATAGCGCCTGTACTCGTGCGGAAACACAAGCGCAAAATCTTGTACCGCCGTATCCCAATCCGCCAGAATCCGCTTTCCAACGGCGCTTGCGGTGTATTCCACGTGGCGCTCAATCAATGTGCGGAGTTGCGTTTTGTATTCTTCGTCGGCAAGATTCACCACATCCACCATTTCGTGATTGCAGCGTGTAGCAAACGTGCGTTCAGGGTCATACACAAATGCCAAACCGCCGCTCATTCCTGCCGCGAAGTTGCGTCCCGTTCCGCCCAACACCACAACCACGCCACCCGTCATGTACTCACAGCCGTGATCGCCGACACCCTCCACGACTGCTGTTGCGCCGGAATTTCGTACCGCAAACCGTTCGCCAGCTTTGCCAGAAATGTATGCTTCGCCGCTCGTAGCACCGTAGAGAATCGTATTGCCCGCAATCACGCTCTGTTCAGCTGCAAAACGATGCCCCACAGGTGGCTTCACAACGAGCTTCCCGCCCGACAAACCTTTGCCAACATAATCGTTCGCATCGCCTTCAAGCAGCATCGTGATTCCCTTTGGGACGAACGCACCAAAACTTTGCCCTGCCGTACCATGGAACGTCAAACAAATAGTATCTTCCGATAAACCACTTGCCCCAAAACGCCGCGAAACCTCGCTTCCAAGCATCGTACCGACACTACGATTTTTGTTGAACATCGGCATAATAAAGGCGACAGGTTGGCGATGCAGGTCGTTCGTCTCCAAGGCAGGTTTGCAGCGCTCTATAAGCTCGTTATCAATCGCAGTTTCGAGTTCGTGGTCTTGCGTGGTTACGCAGCGAATAGCCACACCATCTACGGATTTGGGTCGGTAAAGAATCGGCTCCAAATCAAGCGTTGCCGCTTTGCCTTCCACATCCGTCGTTGCCCGCATAAAGTCCGAGCGACCAATCATCTCGTCCATCGTTCGGAACCCAAGTTCTGCCATCAATTCACGGGTTTCTTCGGCAATAAAGCGGAAAAAATTGACAATGTGTTCCGGCTTGCCCGTAAATTTCGCACGAAGCTCCGGACGCTGCGTAGCAATGCCCACTGGACACGTATTGAGGTGGCACTTCCGCATCAAAATACAACCCTCAACCACAAGTGGAGCCGTCGAGAAGCCAAATTCCTCCGCGCCAAGCAACGCCGCAATCACCACATCACGCCCCGTTTTCATCTGCCCATCTACTTGCAATTTCGTCCGCCCCCGCAAATCGTTCATCACCAACACCTGCTGTGCTTCCGCCAAACCAAGCTCCCACGGGACACCTGCGTGACGAATGGAGCTAATCGGCGATGCGCCGGTTCCGCCGTCGTAACCGGAAATCACGATAAGGTCGGCGTGTGCTTTTGCTACACCTGCTGCGACCACGCCCACGCCTGCTTCCGAGACGAGTTTAACGGAAATTTTCGCGCGAGAATTAGCGTTTTTGAGGTCGAAAATAAGTTGGGCGAGGTCTTCAATGGAATAAATATCGTGGTGCGGCGGCGGCGAAATCAGCGTTACGCCCGGAATCGAGTGTCGCACCCGCGCAATCACGCCGTCAACCTTGTGTCCGGGAAGTTGCCCACCCTCACCCGGCTTCGCGCCTTGCGCCACCTTGATTTGCAGTTCATCCGCATTTACGAGGTACGCCGATGTCACACCAAACCTGCCCGATGCCACTTGCTTAATCGCAGAACGGCGACTATCCACGAACCGAGCGGGGTCTTCGCCACCTTCACCAGTATTAGAGCGCCCTCCAATGCTATTCATCGCCTTCGCCAATGTTTCGTGCGCCTCCGCGCTGATGGAGCCGAACGACATCGCGCCCGTCGTAAAACGCTTCATTATGGTTTCCACCGGCTCGACTTCGTGAATTGGAATTGAAATGCCTTTTTTGAACTCCAACAGCCCGCGAAGCGTTTGATGCCGCTTCACACGGTAATTCACGATGTCGGAATATTCCTTGAACGCGGCATAATCGTTGTTCTGCGTGGCTTGCTGCAATTTGTGGATGGAAGCGGGGTTATAGGCATGGAACTCGCCGTCGCGCTGCCACTGGTACTGTCCAGAGCGCGTGAGGGCTGGCTTACCGACGGATCGCTCAGGGAAAGCGTGTTTGTGCCGCGCTTCGATGTCTTGCGCTATATGTTTTACATCCACGCCACCCAGACGAGATGTTGTGCGGGGCATGTACTTGTCAATCAGGCGCAGACTCACGCCCACAGCCTCGAACATCTGTGCACCGCGATAGGACGCAATCGTGGAAATACCCATCTTCGAGAAGATTTTGAGCAAACCTTTTTCAATTGCTTTGATGTAATTTTTTACGGCGTGGTCAAGCGTATCGGCAATTTTGCCATTGAACACCAAATCGTCAATCGAAGCGAGTGCCAAATACGGGTTCACCGCACTCGCACCGTAGCCCACGAGCAACGCAAAGTGCATGACTTCGCGCGGTTCGCCGGACTCGACGATAAGACCACATTTTGTGCGCTTACCGACGTTGATAAGATGATGATGCACCGCAGAAACCGCCAGCAGGCTCGGAATCGGTGCCATCGTCGGGCTTACGCCTCGGTCGCTGAGGATAATAATGCTATGTCCTTCGTCCAAAACGACTTCCGCTTGCCTACAAAGCTGTTCCAAAGCACGTTCCAAGCCACGTTCACCTTTTTTCAATTCGTAGAGCGTGGAAAGCGTTGTTGCCGTGAATCGTCCGGAATCACCATTCACACTCGCATCAGCGCTCGCTTCAATATCCATCGTGCGAATTTTCTCAAGCTCCGTACTTGTTACGACGGGGCTATCAAGGTGCAAAATGTAACGGCAATGGTCATGATTTTCTTCGAGCAACGGACCCCGCCGCCCCGTGAAGACTTTCAGCGACATCACGAGCTTTTCACGAATGGGGTCAATAGGCGGGTTCGTGACTTGCGCGAACAGCTGTTTGAAATAATTGAAAAATAATTGCGGTTTGTCGGATAGCACAGCAAGCGGCGTGTCCGTACCCATAGAACCAAGCGGTTCCTCACCTTGTTCTGCCATCGGCAATAGAACGACCTTCACGTCCTCGTCGGTGTAGCCAAACGCTTGTTGTTGCGTGATAAGTTCTGGGCGGTCGAACAAATATGTGCTCGCGTAGTCTTGATGCGCTTCTTGCGTGAGTTCCGGCAGTTGATCGCTGTGCAAAATATTGTCATTCACCCAAGCGCCGTACGGCTTTTGTGCGGCAATCGAACGTTTGAGTTCATCGTTTTCGATGATACGTCCTTGCTGCGCGTCCACGAGAATCATGCTTCCGGGTTCCACGCGACCACGCTTCACCACACGTTCAGCCGGAAATTGCAACACGCCGGATTCGGACGCAAGCACGATAAGGTCATCATCCGTTACGACGTACCGCGCCGGACGAAGCCCGTTGCGGTCAAGTGCCGCACCGATGTTCGTGCCATCCGTAAACGCAAGGGCTGACGGACCGTCCCAAGGTTCCATAAGCGTACTATGGTATTTGTAAAACCCACGCAGTTCTTCACTAATATTCGGCTTGCTTTCATACGCTTCAGGTACAAGCATCATCAGCGCATGAGCAATAGAGCGCCCTCCAAGCACGAGTAGTTCCAACATATTGTCCAGAATCGAAGAGTCAGAGCCGTATTCATCCACAATCGGTTTGATTTTTTTGATGTCTGCGCCAAACAACGGTGATGCCAAGAGGTATTCGTTCGCGTGCATCCAATTGACATTGCCGCGGAGCGTGTTGATTTCACCGTTGTGCGCCAGCATTCGGAACGGATGGGCGAGTTGCCAGCTTGGGAAGGTGTTTGTGCTGAAGCGTTGATGCACAAGTGCCAGCGACGAGGTGAAATCAGGGGCGTGGAGGTCGGAATAAAATTTATCCATCTGCTCCGGCAACAGCAAACCTTTGTAACAAATTGTCCGCGTAGAAAAGCTCGGAATAAAAAAATGACTCGCCTGCTGAAGCCCCATACGGCGCACTTCCTTCGTAATCATCTGGCGCACGACATACAGTTTGATTTCGAATTGTTCTTGGGTCAGATGGTCGGCGCTAACAAACACCTGACGAATGTAGGGCTGAGAAGCTCCCGCGTTTGTGCCGATGGCACTCGTATCGGTCGGCACATCCCGCCAACCCAAAATATCTAAGCCCTCGGAGCGAAGTTGTGCGTTGACGATGGCTTCGCAGCGAAACTGCTCTTTCGGTAATGTTGGTAAAAACATCATCCCAACACCATAACGCCCCGCTTCAGGAAGCTCGAACACCGCATCAGGCCTGCTATACAACCCATCAGACTTGCCGCGCTGCGACTCCAACAATTCCCCTTCACCGGACATTCGCTTAAAAAAATCGTGCGGTATTTGTACCAAAATCCCAGCGCCATCACCCGTGTACGGGTCGCAACCACAGGCTCCACGATGCTTCAGGTTTTTAAGAATTTCCAAACCTTGCCGAACAATCTCGTGTGATTTTTGCCCCTTGATGTGAGCAATAAATCCTACGCCGCAGGCATCGCGTTCAAACGCTGGGTCGTAAAGACCTTGTTTAATCGGCAATCCGTTTGGCTGGAGAGGCATCTGCTGGAGCTGACTACGCCAAGAGGCATCGTCTGATGGTTGGGCAGGTTTCATACGTTTTTTTGAGAAGAAGTTTATATGAGCGAAATTTCGCTGTTTAGCGTAATGTAATAAAAATAATTCTTTTTCGCAAATCGCAGGTTCATAAAAACAGAACGCTATCGGACAAATCCAATAGCGTTCTGACAGGAATGGAGGAGTATGAGAGAAATTTTACGGATACGACCAAATTATTATCACCGTATTGATGTTTGACTCACTATTGTGCTTTATTCCCCTTCGGCAAGGAGCGATTTTACTTTTTCCATCATTGAAGTTTCATCCACAATGGTCTCGCCATGCTGGCTCATATCCAAACCAATTGCCTCTTGCTCCGCGGAAACACGAAGCGGAATGATAAAATCTGTAATCTTAAAAAGCACGAACGCGCCACCAAAGGTGAATGCCGAAATAATAACAAGCGCCACAATATGCGTTGTGAAAAGCGTCAAGTTGCCCGTTACCAAGCCGCCCGTAGTTGCGAATGCAGCCGTTGCGAGCATCCCGAACAATCCGCCGATGCCATGGCACGCGAACACATCCAACGTGTCATCTACCGATGTTTTAGAGGCTTTCAGGTGGCAGGCATAGTTGCTAATGATACTGGCAACTGTGCCAATAAAGATACTTGAACCGACGCTCACAAAACCAGCCGCAGGAGTAATAGCAACCAACCCAACAACCGCGCCAATACAAGCACCAATGGCAGACGGCTTGCGACCGCGCACGGCATCGAAGAAAATCCATGCAATTGCTGCTGCTGCTGCTGCTGTGTTTGTAGTCGTAAAAGCAAGCGCTGCCGATTCTCCCGCAGAGAGCGCCGAACCTGCATTGAAGCCAAACCAGCCGAACCACAACAATCCTGTTCCCAAAATCACGTAGGGAACGTTATTTGGCGAATGCGCTTCGCTGTCAACATGAACCTTGCGCCGACCAAACATAAGCGCTCCAGCAAGCGCCGCAAACCCTGCGGACATATGCACAACCGAACCACCGGCAAAGTCCAATACACCCCATTTGTGGAGGAAGCCGTCAGGATGCCAGGTCCAGTGAGCAAGCGGTGCGTAAATAAAAAGACTGAATAAACAAATAAAGAGCAAATAGCTCGAAAAGCGCACACGCTCTGCGAACGCGCCAGTAATCAGTGCAGGCGTGATAATGGCAAATTTCATTTGGAACATGGCGAACAGCATAAGCGGAATTGTCGGTGACAACGCTGGATGTGTTGCCCCACCTACGTGATTGAACATTAAAAATGTCATCGGATTGCCAATAACCCCGCCAATACTGTCCCCAAAGGCAATGCTAAAGCCAACGACAACCCAAAGAACGCTAATAACGCCAAGCGCTATAAAACTCTGAAGCATTGTTGAAATCACGTTTTGTTGACGCACCATACCACCGTAGAAAAACCCTAAACCGGGTGTCATCAACATGACAAGCGCCGATGCCATCAGCATCCATGCCACATCACCAGCAACAACTTTATCCCCAATAACAATTGGTGCCGCCGACGGCATAAACGCCCCAACGCAACTGACGATGAGCAACAGTCCCAGAGGGATGAGCCACTTGGAATTAAATTCCGTTTTCATAACTGTTCCTTTGTGTTTGTGAAACAAGAAGTATAAAAATATTCCATACCGTGAAAAAAATGAGCTTGTATTGTCTATCTGTTTGTTTGTCGCTATTGTTTAACGATTACCCTACAAACGTAAAGTATTTTTCCGTTAATGTCAATATTTATTTAATAATATTAGTTTTTAACAAAAAATACTTAAACTATTTCGCCGACAGCGAATCCGATTGGAGCGAAAAAGAACACATATTCGCATCATTATATTTTCTTCTAACCCAGACGGGCAGCGGCATTGAGGCACGGCATTCAATATAAAAAGCCGCCTATTCCGAAGAATAGGTGGCTTTTTATATTCAGCCAAAAACTTAAAAAAACTTAATTAAGTAAGGTTTTTAGTCTTTTTGGTCGTGGTTAAAAATATATGATAGCCATTTGGAACAGTGTGAACAAGTGATAGTGATTTTCTTACGGGGTCGGGCTGTCGAATACAACGCCGCGTCAATCCGACAGCCCGCTAAGAAGCGGACAGCCGGAAATAAAAAGTTGTACAAACTCTACCATTGTTAGTTCGCGTCCTTGCGGGGAATCTCAATGCCCACAAAACGCGACCCACCTTTGAACTTCACTTGGAGCAACACTGCCTCGCCCGGCTTTTTTGTTGCCATTAATTCTTTGAACTGCTTTGGAGACGTTACTGCCTGCCCCGCAACCTTCGTGATAACGCTGCCCGGAGCCAACGTGCTAAACACGGGACCAAATTGTTCGACCTTGCCGACTTTCACACCGTTTTTTACATCCAAGTCGTCTTTGGTTTTTGTATCAAGTTGTTCAACGGTTAAACCGAGATTATCAAGCGTAACGGGTTTATTGACCGACTCATCCGTCTTTGTTTCGCTCGGTGTGACGTTTGATGCTAATTTGTCATTTTTATCAGCGTCAGGAGCGCGTAACGTCACGGTTTTGGTGAGTTTTTGTTTGTCGCGCCAGATGGTCAGATTCACTTTATCGCCTGCGCGACGCATACCAATACGGCTTTGAAGCTCGTTCGAGCTGCCAACTTCCACGCCGTCAACTTCCAGAATCACGTCACCTTCTTGCATGCCCGCATCTTTGCCAGCACTTTTTTCGCTGAATCCTTGCACCATTGCGCCCGTGACCTTGCTCAAGCCCACAGCCTTTGCCGTTGCTTCATCCACAGGGGTTATATTTACACCGATGTAGCCACGATTAATTTTCCCGTCGTCCATCAAATCAGCGGCAACCGCTTTTGCAAGATTCACCGGAATCGCAAAACCGTAACCTTGGAATCCGCCCGTACGTGTAGCAATCGCTGTGTTGATGCCGATGAGCTTGCCTTCGAGGTCGAACAAACCGCCGCCGCTATTACCCGGATTGATGGCTGCGTCTGTTTGGATGTAGTTTTCCACCGAACGAGCGTCACGACTGAGTCCCAAGCGACCACGACTAATAGCGCTTACAATGCCCGCCGTAATGGTCGAGTTTAAGCCGAGTGGATTACCAACCGCAACAACCCACTCACCCACGCGCACTTCGTCGCTGTTGGCAAGGAAAGCAGGCGTAAAGCTCTCGCCAGCGCGTGGCTCCACTTTGATTACCGCGATGTCCGTCAGTTCGTCGCGCCCAACGAGTTTTGCGTCGTATTCATGTTTATCTGCGGTCACAACTTTGATTCCACCTGACTTCTTAGCATCTTCAACCACATGATTATTCGTCATAATGTAGCCGTCCGCCGTGATGAACACGCCCGAACCTGCACCCTGCGAACGGAATGTGCCGTCACCACCATCACCCTCGCCACCGTCCTCGCCGTCAGGCTGCCCGGGCATACGGAAGCCGAAAAAATCTTGAAATTTACGCTGATCTTTGCTGACTTTTTTTTCCGTCACGACGTTAATGCTCACTACCGTCGGATTCACTGCCTTGCTCACAGCGATAAAGCCATTGTTGAGAATTTGTAATGACGATTCAACTTTGACGGGCGCTTGTTTTGCGCCGAGTTCCGTCACCTGCTTCGCCTGCGCGTAGAGCGAAGACCACGAGTTGGTATCAAACAATGAAACAATTGCTACGCCAATCACAACGCCAACGCTGACCAATATGGCAGCCGCCAGCATGGGTTTGTTCTTCATATAGTTATGCTCCTAAAAATTGATATAAGTGAATGTGTCCGTTTGTTGTCTATCAGACGATTGTTAGATACGTCAAGTGTTTATGCGGGTTTCATGCAGCCGCAAATTTAACAAATCTTAACACTTTGGCGTTCCTTATTCTCTATCGTGTACGGAAACCAAACGAGCCACTTGCATTCAAACAAGTGGCTCGTGGCAAATGTCAGCACGATTATTTATCGTCAACAATCGTGTAATCAGCTTCTTCGACGTTGCCTTCTTTAGGCGCACCGCTCGTACCAGCGCCATTTGCAGAACCGTTGGAACCATTAGCGCTGCCTTGTGGCTCGCCATGCTCCCCGCCGCTATCGGGTGTTGCTCCTGCTGTTTCGTACATCTTCTTGGAAGCCTCGCTCCACGCCTCGTTAAGAGAATCCATTGCTGAACGAATCTCGGACGAGTTATTGCTTTTCACGGCTTCTGCAAGACGGTCTTTTGCAGCAATGATGCGGTCTTTGAATTCTGCCGGAATTTTATCACCAAACTCTTGCAATTGTTTATCTGTCGAAGATACGAGGTTGTCCGCTTGGTTGCGGTTTTCAATATCCTCTTTTTTGCGTTTATCATCTTCTGAGTTATCGCGGGCATCACGCTTCATTTTTTCGATTTCATCCTTCGACAAACCGCTTGACGACGTGATACGAATCGTTTGCTCTTTGTTCGTTGCCTTGTCTTTCGCGCTTACGTGGAGCATACCGTTTGCGTCAATATCAAACGTCACTTCCACTTGTGGAACACCACGCGGTGCAGGCGGGATACCGTCAAGGTGGAATTTGCCGAGCGGGCGATTATCCGCAGCCATCGGGCGTTCGCCTTGCAGGATGTTGATTTCTACGGAAGGCTGATTGTCGCTTGCCGTCGAAAAAATTTCGCTCTTTTTGGTCGGAATCGTGGTGTTTGCCGGAATCATCGGTGTCATCACGCCACCAAGTGTTTCAATGCCAAGCGTAAGCGGCGTTACATCGAGCAACAACACGTCTTTCAAGTCGCCTGACAAGACAGCACCTTGCACTGCCGCACCAATAGCAACCACTTCGTCAGGATTAACGCTTTTTGCAGGTTCTTTGCCGAAGAACGATTTTACGAGTTCCTGAATTTTCGGGATACGCGTGGAACCGCCAACAAGAATCACCTCGTCAATTTGTGTCGTTGAAACTTTCGCATCGCTCACTGCTTTGCGGCATGGCTCTAATGTGCGTTGGAACAGGCTTTCGCAAAGTGCTTCAAACTTCGCACGGGTAATTTTCACCACCAAGTGCTTCGGACCGTCTTGCGTAGCCGTTACGAACGGCAAATTCACTTCGGTTTCGAGTTTGTTAGAAAGCTCGATTTTCGCTTTTTCTGCGGCTTCACGCAAGCGTTGAAGCGCCATTGCGTCTTTGCGGAGGTCAACACCATCAGATTTTTTGAACTCGTCTGCAAGGAAATCAATAATCATTTGGTCAAAGTTATCACCGCCCAAGTGCGTATCGCCATTGGTAGATTTTACCTCAAACACACCGTCACCGATTTCCAACACAGAAATATCGAACGTGCCGCCGCCCAAGTCATAGACTGCCACTGTAAGATTTTTTCCTTTTTTGTCAAGCCCGTATGCCAACGCCGCCGCCGTTGGCTCGTTGATAATCCGGCGCACATTCAAACCCGCAATCTCGCCTGCGGTCTTGGTCGCCTGACGTTGTGCGTCGTTGAAATAAGCTGGAACCGTAATCACGGCTTCCGTTACTTTTTGACCAAGATAATCTTCTGCTGTTTGTTTCATTTTCTGAAGAATCATTGCAGAGATTTCTTCCGGCGAATACTGACGACCGTCAATATCCACGCGAACAGCAGCGCCATCTTTGGAGCTTTCGATTTTATACGGGATAAGTTTGGTTTCTTCGTTAATTTCCGTCGGGCGACGACCCATAAAACGTTTGATAGAATAAATCGTGTTTTTCGGATTCGTCACGGCTTGACGTTTTGCGGACTCGCCGACTACACGTTCGCCGTTTTTCGTAAACCCAACCACCGATGGCGTGGTGCGCCCACCTTCGCTGTTAGCAATAACAACGTGCGATGCGCCTTCCATCACGGAAACACACGAGTTCGTGGTTCCCAAGTCAATGCCAATAATCTTACTCATAAAACTTTACTCCTACTATTGAAAAAAAATAAAAATGAATTGTATTTTGTTGTCCATCACTTCCATGTACTCCACTCGTGTTGTCACGAGAGTGTTTAAGCCATATTTTCTGCTGCAAACGACGCTGGAATACGATTTTTAGCGTATTTCGGAGTCCTTTGCAAATGAATGAGTCAAAAACTACTCTGACACCAAACTGTAGAGAATAGATCAGCTGGATCGGGCATTTGCCTATGGCTTGTAATTTTGAGTATTTTTACTTAACCTTAAAATTACCATCTTTTCAATCAAAGAACACAAAACATTGTTATGTATTTTTTCGCGCAGAAGCCGCTCACCGGAAAATGCTCCGGCGGCGGCTTGCTGCAATGCTTCTGAGAATCAAGCAGGTTACTTGACTTTCCAAGTTACTTGATTTTCACTTCAATTTGCTTTGGCTGCACCGGCTCCACTTTTTCGAGCGTAAGCGCAAGAACGCCGTTCTCGAATTTGCCGCTTACGCTTTCTGCGTTCACGTATTCCGGCAATGCAAACGAACGAGCAAACGTGCCGTAGTGACGTTCGGTGCGAATGATATTTTTTGCAGCGTCTTCCGTTGTGGCTTCGCGCTTGCGTTCACCTTTAATAGTCAAAATACGGTCTTCGCTGACGGTAACCGACACGTCATCTTTACTCAAACCCGCCAATTCAACATATAGGTTAATGGATGTCTCATTTTCGGTAACGTCCATACGCGGCACAAATTCGCCGTTTGTTGCATTCGCGCCATTAAGAACCGTGTTCAGAAGGCTATTGCCCAAAAACGCTGCGTCCGACCACACGTTAAAAACGCGATTGCTCGTCAAACCTGTTTTGCTGGTAAACTCGCTAAAGTTTTGGTCAAATGCGCGAACAATGTCCGAAAATTGCGTATTTACTTGTTTTGTAAGTTCGCTTGCCGTGTGTTCCAATTCGGCAAATGGGCGAAAATTTTGATTGAAAGCGCGGCGTACAAGATGATTTGCAACGCGGTCAAACTCGCCAAACGGCTGGAAGCGAACGATATTCATGGTATTCATTATGGTATCTCCTACAATTAAACGGATAAAAAATAGTATTTGTTGATGTGTTTGAGAAGGTACGTTCAAGAACGGAACGAGTATTCATACGCCGTTCGGGGTTCCACTTTTCTCAAAAGATTAACGGCAAAAGCAGAACGGATGCCGTTAATCAATGTGCTTGTGCTTAAAAATTCTCTCTTACGTTTGTTCTCTGCTCGTGCTTGATATTATTCACAAATATATGCTTGAGATTGTATGCAATCGCCGTCCAGAGCGGAGCCGAGGGGACGACGGCTTTATTTGATTTCGATGCTTATTTGATTTCCACGGTCGTCGTTTTCGGCTGTGTTTTCTGGAGCGTAACGGTCAGTACGCCATTCTCGAACGTTGCGCCGATATTCTCCGAACTGACATGTTTCGGCAAATAGAATTGGCGTTTGAAAGCTCCAAAACGACGCTCTTTCCGTTGGAATTTTAAGCCTTCGGGCTGTTCGCCACGCTTTTTTTCGCCTTTGATGGTCAGCACGCGTTCATCACTCACATTTACGGTCACATCTTCTTTTGTTACACCCGGCAAAAAGACATAGACCGAAAGTTCGGTATCGCTGTCCGCAACATTGACGCGGGGCATGAGACAAGCCGCAGTGTCAACATTCCATTGGGTTCTAAAATGCGGGGTTTTGAAAGTCGCAGTCATGGTCATCATCCTTTCGTAATTCTGTTATATCGTGTGATTGAGATTGTAAGGGTTTTGTGTACGCCTTGTATGACAATATCTTTACCTGAAATTGCTGCGGATTCAACGGATTGAACGAGAGAACGCCTCACTCTTAATTTGTTGTTTGCCCATCCAATCCGTGTAAACCGCACTGATGCTTGTTTTGGGCAGTACTGAATTTTTCAGTTACTGAATATTCACTCTAAATTCTTTCGTCACTGGCACAAGTTTCGGAAGCGTGACAGTTAAGACACCATCGCGGAACTCAGCGGTGATGCGCTCTTGTTCGATTTGTTCGTTCATTGCCACCGAACGGCTAAATGTTCCGTACTTACGTTCAACGAGAGTAAAGTTCTTCTCATCAGCTTCAGGGCGCTTTTTATCGCCTTTTATCGTCAAAACATTTTCGTCGTTCAATGTTACGCTCACATCTTCCTTACGAACGCCCGGAAGCTCCGCAAAGACGTACACATTTTCCCCATCATCGGCTATATCGAAACGAATTTTCGATTTCCCTTGTTGCTCTGAGGTTGCAGCCCTCGTGTTTCTGCCGACTTCATTAAAAATGTCGCCTAATCGTTCCGCCACTGTTTCGGCAACGTTCTGGAAGTTTTGCATATCGCGTGGGTCGAAATGAAAGCGGTTCATACCGGTTCTCCTAATGGATTAAAAGATTGTTGATTTTCGGCGTTTCGATGCGTTTTATTGTTTGTTTATCGTGTACGCCAGTTGCTTGTACGAAAACCATGCCAATTAGGTTTCATGCGCTTTTTACGCCATTTTGTCAGACTAAAAGCGTTTTCGAGCCGCCATTTTGTCAGAACACAATAATCACTTCGGCTATTCTGCCATAGTTGCAGACCGTAGTATGACAACATGGCAGGAATAATCAATAGAGAGATGGTTGCCGCTTTTTTAGCGCCAAGAGTTTTGAAAAATTTCCACGAAAAACCGTATATTGAGCGCCTTGCAACCTTTATAACCTCCTTGTCGTTGCTTGAGTGACGACGATATCTGACTAAATCATCGCTTGACAATTCCCTGTATGAAACAACGCAAACAAACCTCTCCGCAGCCTTCCACCAGTAAAACCTCTGCACAACGCTCGTCGTCTGCATTGTTCACGACTATCGAGCATTTTTTTGCACCATTCGCGCTGCGCTGGAACCCAGTGCTGACGGCACTTGTAGTGAACGCTGCGCTTTGTGCCTTGACTTATCTGCTATGGACACCACAATTTAACACACGCGATGACATTGGCATGATGCTCCTGTCTGCCGGCAAAATTATTGCGCTCGAACCAACGGAATATCTACTTTTCACGAACATCCTTATCGGGCATTTACTCAAAGCGCTTTATTCTGCTATGCCCAGCGTGGCTTGGTATGCGCTGTATCTGGTAGCGAGCCTGTTTCTGGCACATACAGCGTTGTTGTACCTGTTTCTTCGGAAATTTAACAATTTGCTCACCGTTGTCCTCTATGTCGCATACTTCCTTGTATTGGGTACATATCTATTTTTAAGCCTCCAGTTTACAATGATTGCCAGTATCGTTGCAATTGCTGGAATGGCGCTTCTGTTCTTCCTTCCTGATAATAAAAAAGATGAACAACAACCATGGTTCGCACGATTACGCAGCATCAATGCATTATGTGGTATTGGCTTGATTGTATGGGCAGACATGATACGGATGGAATCGCTATTGTTGATAGCCGCTTGTACTCTGCCAATCGTAGCGGTTGATGCGCTGTTCAGCACAACGCGAAAACGACTATTGCTACAGCTTCCAGCGCTTGGCGTTGCAATGCTGCTTTGTGCGGCAGTTGTAGGCTACAACTCGTATCGGTACGAGCATTGGGGAACAGAAAATGCGGTAACGTTTAACAAACTTTACGGGCATTTTCTCGATTTTGGCGCTGACATGCGTGTGAAGATGCCGCCGGAGGAGTTTAATACGATTATGCAACGTGTTGGTTGGTCGGCATACGATTTTGAAATCCTCATGAATTGGTTTTTTATGGACGAAACCGTATTCAGCACGGAAAAGCTAACGATTTTGAAAGCCTCCTTTGAAGAATATGACAAAAAAGTGTATGCCGATGCCGCTATCCAAAAGGAAGTTGAAGCAAACCGTGCGGCTCTGCGCTCCAAACTCGTTGACCGCCAAATTGCAACATTCTCTTCCACAACGGCGTTGTTCGCAACCGCATTAGCACTGTTTTGCGGCTGCTTCATGTTCACGATGAATCGCTATTCTTTGCTCAAAGTAGCACTGTTTATGTGCTCATTTGCGGGATTGGCGCTCTATGTCAACTATCAGACACTTATGCGGGACATGCCGGAACGAGTCTTTTACCCGCTTTTTGCCTACGCAAGCCTGTTGCCCTTCCTGATTGCCGGCACGAGTGTACAGATGGGTAGCAAAGGTGAGACTAACGCACTCCGACAAAAAACGACGCTACGGCTTGCGGTGGGAGCAGTGGCACTTGTGGCAGTGCTTGTGGGTACATGGTCAGCCGTAAGCAAATATGCGGGTCTTTCCACACAAGCCGCTACTAATCGCAGTGAATTGCAGCGCGTGATGGCGGCGTTCCAGCCCAAACCAGAGAATTTGTACGTAATTTGGGCGGATGGTTTTCCGCTTGGCTCTATTGCCCCGTTCGACGGGCTTACTGAATTCGTAAATTTTCACGCACTTTGGTTATCGTGGGCGCAACGTACGCCCACTGCCAAAGCAACGCTCGCTCGATATAACATTCAGAACATCTACACATCCATTGCAGGCAACGACAACGTGAAAGTGTTGTTTGTGCTAAATCAACTCGCAAGCCCCGCACTTGTCTATCATCAACGCTTGAACCAGTATATAAAAGAGCATTATGGGAAAAATGTCCTGACAAAGCCGGATGGTGTGCGGTATCTGCCTCCTTATGCCGCCGGGACAAAACCAGACCCATATTCAACGTATGTGGAAATGAGCATCATGTATCAACCGTAACCGCAAATTTGTAATCTCCATACTCTACGCATAAAGAAGAATTATGAGTAAAAAACCAACTTCCGCATCAACACAGAAAAAACGTCCTGCCAAAGGGTCATCAAGAACCTTTCCAAGGATACCGTACTATCTCGTGATTATGCCGCTTATCATTATGATATGGGGGTTTATCTATATGCGAACAGGAGAAATTATCGGCGTGGATGGTGGTTGTGGCTGGGATGGTAGCGCGTATGCCGATATTGTTTTTAAGTTTGACCAATATATGGCAGACGCATCGTTAGATTCCTATCGGATTCAGCGTATTGTGCCGAGCGCCATCGTCCACTACATTCTCAAAAGCCAAAACATTCTGCCCTATCGAGAAAATACCGTGTATTATTTTTATGTCTATAATCTTTGGATTTTGACGGCGTGTGGATTACTATGGGCGTTGATTGCGACGCGATTGCGGTTGTCGGTAATGCTGCGATGGCTCGGTTTTGTGGGATTATTTGTCAATTTTGCGGTGATGAAATATAGTTTCTACTATCCACCGTTGACCGACCAAACGGCTGTATTCTTGTGCCTGTGCGCCATCTATTGTTACCTGCTGGATTCTTCGGTGGCACACGCCGCACAATTGCTGGTGGCAGCCGTTGGATTTTTTACCTGGCCCACCGCGTTTTATGTCAGCATGGTCTTGTTTCTCTTTCCTCGAAAACAGTCCACAACCGACCTTCTGGCAACGGAGACCAATAAAACTCTTGGCTTCGTGCTTACAGCCGTCATAACGCTCTTTGCGGCGGTCGCAATGTGGTATCTTTCGTTTGTAAAGCAGCTTCAATTCCCCGGCACCGATGCGCTCTTTCAACCGACCATCTATTTGGGAGCCACATTGGTGCTTGCGTACATTGCAGCTTCGATGCTTCCATTTGCACGAACATTTCCGTACGTCCAGATTCTGCGTTTTTTCACAACCAGACAATTCGCATTGCGCTTTGTTTGTGGGGCGGTAGTGGCTATTGCTCTTTGGTTTTTCAAACAATCCCTTTGTAATCCCGCAGCACCACTACCGATGACAACTGAGTTGTTTTTCGGCGGGAGTTTTTCGGCGGCGATTGGCAAACCACTATTGCCGTTGGTAGCAAATGTGGTGTATTTCGGACCAATACTGTTGGTTGCAGCACTCTTGTACAAAGATACCGTGCGGGGAGCGGCGGAATTGGGAGTGGGATTTATGCTGATAGTTGCCGGAACGGTGTTGCTAAGTAGCATTATGACGGAATCTCGCCAGTTGATAAATCTCTACCCTTTTGTGGTCATTGCTTGCATCAAAGGTTTGGAGAGAGTTCGCGTGAATACTCTCACGGTTTGGATTATTGCGACACTCTCGTTGGTATCCACAAAAATATGGATGCCGTTAAATTTTCCCGGAATGCAGGAATACGTCTATGGCGGCGGCTCGCGGTTCACATTTCCGCTCCAGAAATATTTTATGAATCAAGGTCCTTATATGAGCCTTGAAAGCTATATCTATCAAGGGATTGCAGTTGCTCTGGCAGCGCTTGTACTGGCTGGTATTCTATACCGATATTGGCGTGAGCAAAAAACTCTCCCAAAAGCCACCCAAATCTCATAAAACGGTTCTTCGTATCCATTTTTTCGTTTTGAGCAATCACGTTATGAGCAATCACAAAAAACAATCCGCCCCTAAATCCACCAAGCGCCAAGCGCATCGGAGTTCGGCTGTGGATAAGCTTTCCACACCACTTCCTGTACGCTGGACACCGCTTTGGGTGGCGTTTGCCGCCAATCTTTTGCTCTTCGCGTTGACGTATCTGCTCTTTTCGCCTCAGTTCAACACACGGGATGATACGGGCATGATGTTCCTTGCCGCCGGCAAAGTTATTGCGCTGGAACCAACGGAATATCTGATTTTTACGAACATCATCATCGGACATATTCTCAAAGCGCTGTACTTGGTTGCTCCAAGCATGGCGTGGTATGCGTGGTATTTGGTGGCTACACTCTTTGCCGCACACGTAGCACTGTTGTACGTTATGTTGTCACGGAAACGGACGATTGTGGTGCTTGCCCTTTATACAGCATATTTTTTTGTGTCCGGCGCATATATGTTACTCAGTTTGCAATTTACAATGACTTCCAGTATTGCAGCGCTCGGCAGCATGGCGCTGTTGTTCTTTTTGCCATACCCAGAGCGAGACGATGAATCGTCCTGGGTGCAAAACCTGACAACACTACAAGGATTATCATTACCTGTTTTGTTTGGGGTGCTGCTTCTGGTCTGGTCATTTATGATTCGGATGGAAGCATGTTTAATGGTACTTGCCTGCATTATGCCACTTTTGGGTGTACGGATGGTATTTGCTGATTCTCGCGGGTGGTTGTTGCGTCAGCTTCCAGCGCTTGCGATTGGCATCATATTGTGCATGGGGGCGTATTCGTACAACAGCTACCGCTACAACTCGTGGGGAACGTTCAACTATATCGAGTTCAACAAACTTTGCAGTGAGTTTTTGGATGTGAATATTGTACGGCGAACTGTGTTATCACCGCAAACTGCCGCAACGGTCTTGAAAGCAGGCGGGAATTGGTCTATGGATGATTTGGAAATGCTGCAAAATTGGTTTTTCATGGACGAAAAGCTCTACACAACCGAAAGCCTAACCCGTGTACGCGACGAACTTGTCCGTCTTACCACCACAACCCGTAGCAACGCACAAGAACAAAGCGACAACGAGGCGCACCAAACCTCATTACGACAAAAACTCTACCAGCGTCAGATTGCCACGTTCACCTCCGACCGAGCACTTTACAGTTTTGCCGTAGCAATGGTCGCCGCGTGTCTGATGCTGCCGTTCAATCGAAAAGCTGCGTTGTACACTGCGGGTTTTCTCGTGACGCTTTTTGCGGTGGCGCTCTACATCAATGAAAAAACCTTGCTCCGCGACACGTTAGAGCGCGTGACCCACCCTCTTTTTGCGTGTGTGTGTCTGTTGCCGATGCTATTGACGGAAAAGCGTTCATCGCAGGCGATCCATCAACGAACGACGTTACGTTTGGTCGGTAGCGCTCTTGCGCTGACGGTTGTCTTTATTGCGGTCTTCAACACTTGTGTGGGTTATGCTGCAACATCGCGTCAAATCAAGAGCGACAGCAAGGAGCTTGAATCCATCATACAAACACTATATCCTCATGCCGATCAATTATTTGTGGTGTGGGCAGATGGCTTCCCATTTCAATATGTAGCACCGTTTAGTAGTTTAGATGCCTTCGCTTCATTTCATGCGTTGTGGCTGTCGTGGTCGGAACGGACACCTACCAGCAAAGCAGTATTGGAGAGGTTTGGGGTGCAAAATATCTATTGGGATTTGGCTACAAAGCCGAATGTGGTATTTTTGCTCTCGCTCAACCAAAACATGCGTCCTGAACTGCGGTATCCAACGCGCTACGGAAAATATATGGTCGAACATTACGGCAGAGTCGTCAATGACAAAGGTGGAAGCCGTTTTTTAACGAACTATCCTGAGACGGATCCGAGCTTTGCGTATCGCACGTATATGGTCGGCAAAATGGAGCTTGATAGCGCTCCAACCACTCCACGTACCCCGCAACCATGAGCAAATCTTCTACCGCGACGAAAAGCCGAAAGCGGCAATGCAAAACAAAGGCTAGCCGCATGTCCACACGAAAACGTGCTAAAAAGCCGTTGCCCTTTCCAAAAGAGTAACGGCTTTGTACTTTTCTCGCTGTTTTTTCTTGACAATTATTTTTTTATTAATTATTTTACGTAAGTAATTACGCAATTTCTATCCTATAAAAATACACTCTATGAACTATACTATTCGCCCTGCTACACTTGCCGATAAGCCAGTAATGATGATGCTTATCGAAAATTCCGTACGTGGACTCAGTCGTGAAGAATATTCCCCAGAGCAAATCGAAGCGGCGCTCAAAACCGTTTTTGGTGTAGATACCGAACTTATCAACGACGGTACATATTTCGTTATCGAAGCCTCAGAAGCACGTGAAATAGCGGCTTGTGGGGGGTGGAGTAAAAAAAAGACACTCTTTGGCGGCGACCAATTTGCTGCGCGGGTTTCGGAAGAACTCGACCCACGCACCGATGCAGCACGGATTCGTGCATTTTTTGTACACCCGAATCATGCACGGCGCGGGCTTGGAAAAATGCTGCTCGAACACTGCGAACATGCTGTCCGCGAACACGGGTTCACGGCATTGGAATTGATGGGAACGTTGCCGGGCGTAAAACTCTACCGCGAATATGGCTTCATTCCAAGCGATTCTATTCTGCACGATGCGGGCGACGGCGTGATGATTCCTTTTGTTCCCATGCGAAAGGAAATATAACATGGAATTTTACCAACGTGCCGGAAAAATCGCCTTTGGTAGCTATTTGCGCCGTTTAGGTGAAATGATGTCGCAGTGGGCAACGCAGGTTTATACCATGTACGACGTACAGCTTGAAGTACGATGGTTTCCGATTTTTCAAGCGATTATTTGGGATGGTGGCACTACTGTTACTGAGCTTGCGGAGTACGTGGGTCACACTCACGCTTCGGTCAGCCAGACATTAAAAGAAATGGCGGCAGCGAAGATTGTGACGCTCGCCAAAAGTCCTGAAGACAAGCGGCAGACCCACGTACAACTCACCGCAAAAGGTCGCAAAGAGCAGGCAAAAATGCTCACAATGCTGGAAGATATTGAAGTTGTGATGACCGCTATTTTCGCTGAGTGCAGCACCAATCCGCTCGCCGCCTTGCAGGATTACGAGCGTGCCCTACAACGGTTGAACTACACAGAACGCATGACAGCGCAGCGCAAAGAACGCACACATTCTGTGGTGAAAATTATTGAGTGTAAGCAAGGTGGGAAGCACACTAAAGAGTATTTAGAAGCCTACAAACGTCTGAACTACGCATGGATAAAGCGGTTTTTTACGGTCGAAGACGGAGACCGTAAAGCATTAGAAGCGGCTGAACATACGATTTTAGAAAGCGGCGGGGCAATTTTGCTGGCAACGCTGGATGGCGAATACGTTGGCGCAGTTGCGCTTATTGCCATGAACAACGACACCGTAGAATTAGCAAAAATGGCAGTTGCCGAAGCAGCACAAGGCAAACACGTAGGTTGGAAATTAGGGCAGGCGGCACTCGAAAAAGCTCGGGAAATGGGCATGAAGCGCGTGTATTTGGAGAGCAATACCGTTCTTGCTCCGGCAATCAATTTGTATTACAAACTTGGATTTACACGCCTTCCAGAGTTTAGCTCACCGTACAACCGTGCAAATATTGCGATGGAGATTTGGTTGTAATGGAGTGCCTATGTTCATCCCAACAAAAACGCCGTTGCCCTTTTTCTAAAAGGGCAACGGCGTTTGTTTGTCTATCGCAGCAATGAATCTTGCCTGTAACGATTATTTCTGCACTGGCGTAATACGGTCAATGCCGTCGTCAGGGCAACGCTTGTGAATTTTGTACGACGCAGACTGTGTAGTAATCGGCACGGCAAGCAGACGCTCTTTCGCAATCAAAATACCGCACATTTTGCAAATGCCATAAACTTTGTCGTTGATGCGCTGGAGTGCCTCGTCGAGTTTTTTGATGTGATCGCTTAGACGTTGTACGTGCGCGTAGATTTTCTCCTTCTCTTGAGCATTCGTGCCTTGTTCCGCCATATGCATCGAGTACGAGGCGTTTTCGTCTGCCATCTCTGAGTTGGTGATGTCTTCGAGATTTTCCTTTAGAATCTGAAATTCTTCAACCGCTTTTTTGCGCTCGGTTTCGATATGGGCGCGGAACATCTTCAAATCTGCGTCAGAATAGCGCACCTTCGGACGTGCAGCAAGGCGGTTTGCAGCCGCTTCGGCTTCTTCGCGCTCTGCTATTTGCTGACGGGTTTCACGGTCGTTATCTGCATAAAGTAATGCTGTTTCCTGCTCCATCATTTCTGCTGTAACAGGAACGTTCTTCGGCATCACAAGTTTTTCTGGAGCAACTGTTACTGCTTTTTGAGCGGAAGTTTTTGCTCCGACGGCAGCTTTTTTCGTTGCCGATTTTTTTTCCTCTGCTGCTTTTGCCGACACTTTATTCACTGCTGCTGGTTTAGCGGCGGTAGAAGTTTTGCTTTTTGCAGCAGAACCTTTTGTCGTTGGTTTAACGGCTGTTTTTGCCATAATATTCTCCTCACTTGAGATTGGTAGTAGGTAAAGTTTTTTTTGTAGTTGTTTCCTGTTGAAGTTTAGATAAATTCCTGAAAACCGCATCAAACCTTACGCGCAAGAACCCCACTCAATCTCCCCTTATAAGGGGAGAAGCAAGACGTAACACGTCTTCGTGGCGGCTTGCAGAGGGATGATGCGCTTGAGGGTAGTCAAGGTTATCTAAACTTAAATTCCTGACATCGTGCTACGCTTTTGTCACATTGACCACAACGGCTTCATCGTTCACATCTAAAGTCGTTGCCGCACCATTGAGTGACGATACGTATTCAAGCGCTTCGCAGAGCGTTTCTTGGATGATGTACTCACGCATTACCTCAAATGCTTTTCGGTACTCATCCGAAGCACTATATTGGATGCGGATTCTATCGGTTACTTCAAAGCCAGATTCTTTGCGAAGGCTCTGTAATTTGCTCACGAATTCGCGTGCCGTGCCTTCATTTTTCAGCGCTGCATCGAACTCCGTATCTAATGCAACCGTCGTCGCACCGGACGATGCTACAAGCCAGCCTTCAATGTCTTCACTTTGGATTTCCACGTCGTCTAACGCAACCGTGTAGGACGTTTCACCAAGCACAATCGTGTACGCCTGTGTGCGTTCTAATTCGCGGATTTGCACCACATTCAATTCTTTGATAGCATTCGCCACAAGTTGTGTTTCTTTGCCGAATTTTTTGCCAAGCGTCTTAAAATTACCTTTTGCAGACTTCTTCACGATGTCTGTGTCCCCCGTCACATACTCAACAGCTTTTACGTTGAGTTCTTCCATGATGATGTCTTCCACCGCTTGAATCTCACGACGCTCGTCCGGCGACGAGACAGGAACAAGGATGCGGCGAAGTGGCTGACGAATTTTAATTTTTGATTTTTCTCGCAACGACCGCGCAAGCGAGACGATTTCTTGCGCACGAGCCATATGGCGCTCCAATGCTGCATCTACAAGTGTCATGTCCGGCACGGGCATTTGCTCCAGATGCACCGATGTCAGCTTCCCACTCACAACAGACCGCTCGCCATGCAAACGGCGATAGAGGTCGTCTGCAAGGAACGGCGCACACGGAGCCATCATGCTGCACATCGTGGAAAGCACGGTTTTGAGCGTTTGGTACGCGGCGATTTTTTCCGCATCTTTTTCACCCTTCCAAAAACGACGACGATTGCGGCGCACGTACCAGTTTGAGGCTTCGTAGCGCATAAAATCTTGCACGAGGCGCATTGCCTTCGTGATTTCGTATGCGTCCATCAATCGCAGGTATTCAGCAAGCGTAGTATTCAATTTCGAGAGAATCCATCGGTCTATCTCTGGGCGGCTCGCAATCGGCACTTCCGCCTCTGCGCCCGTAAATTCGTCAATGTTGGCGTACAGCGCAAAAAATGCGTAGGTGTTCGTCAGCGACCGCAGGAAGTCTGAGACGACGGTTTGTGCAATGTCCGTTTTATTGAAGCGCGTGGGTTTCCATGGCGGATTGCTCGTGATAAAATACCAGCGAACGGCATCCGCACCAAATTCTTCCATCACGTCGAACGGGTCAACAACATTACCCTTCGATTTCGACATTTTGAGACCATCTTTGTCAAGAATAAGTTCGTTGACAATGATGTTTTTGAACGCCCGTTTGCCAAACACGCCCGTAGCAATATTGTGCAGCGTGTAGAACCAGCCCCGTGTTTGGTCAATCGCCTCGCAGATAAAATCTGCAGGAAAAGAATTATCAAATAACTCTTTATTCTCGAACGGATAATGAAGCTGTGCAAACGGCATTGCCCCTGAATCGTACCATACGTCAATGACTTCCGTCACGCGACGATAGGTTTTGCCATTTTTCTCGAACACCACGTGATCAACAAACGGGCGGTGAACGTCAAATTCGATGCCGCTTGCAAGCGCTTCGTGCATAGGAACCCGTTTTTTTTCTTGCCCTGCGACACGATATTCGTACAATCCCTCTTTTAATTCCGCGATAGAGCCAATCGCAAACACATCCTTGCCGTCCTCCGAAACCCAGAGTGGGAGCGGTGTCCCCCAATAACGGTCACGCGAAAGCGACCATTCTTTTACATCTTCAAGCCAGTTACCAAAGCGCCCAGAGCCAATTTCGGGCGGCTGCCAATTCACCTGATTGTTATTGGTTATCATTGCATCTTTGTACGCCGGTGATTTGATAAACCACGATTCACGAGCGTAGTAGATCACAGGGTTCCCTGTGCGCCAGCAATGAGGATAGCTGTGGAGGTAATCGTTTGAGTACCGATAGATTTTATCCGCCTTCTTGAGCGCAATCGCAAGGTCTTTGTCCGAACCTTCTTCGGTGCGGTCAGGATACGTGAACGTTTTCACCGTGCGCCCCGCAAATTCACCCGCTTCCGCCGTAAAACGCCCGCCGGGTGTTACGAGTTGCAAGAATGGGAGTTTGTATTTTTTCGTCATCTCGAAGTCGTCCTGACCAAATGCGGGCGCGATGTGGACAACACCAGAGCCGTCGCTGGTCGAAACAAAATCGCCAAGCAGCACGGTGAGCGCATCGGGATATTTCACGCGGTCAATCGCAGCGTACGGGAAAATCTGCTCGTACTGCGAACCCGCAATTTCACTGCCTTTGAACGTTGCAAGCACTGTGTGTTCGCCTTCAAGAACGGACAAACGCTCTTCGGCAAGCACAAGGTTGTCTTCGAGCGTAATTTTTTCGTTGCCGGATTTCACCTCGCGTTTGTTGTGAACCAACACGTAGTTTATGTCTGCGCCCACCACAAGCGCCACGTTGGAAAGCAACGTCCACGGCGTGGTTGTCCAGACAATGATTTCAGAGCCTTCAAGTTCTTTTTGCGGAGAAGAAGTAAGTTTGAGTTTTAAGTAGCAATTCGGGTCGCGCACATCTTTATAGCCGAGCGAAAGTTCGTGCGAACTGAGCGGCGTTTCAATCGTGGGTGATTGCGGAACAATCTTGAAATCTTTGTAAATCAGCCCTTTGTTGAAAAATTGCTGAAGCGACCACCACACAGACTCGACGTATTCCGGCGTACAGGTAATGTACGGATTGTCGAGGTCGAGCCAGTACCCCATGCGTCGTGTGAGTTCCCGCCACCCTAAATTTTGCTCAATGTTTTTATATACAAACGCTTTGCAAGCTTCGTTAAACTTGCCAATGCCGTAATCATCAATTTGCTTTTTGTCCGTGATACCAAGCTCTTTTTCAACGGCAATTTCAACCGGCAATCCGTGTGTGTCCCACCCGGCAATGCGGGGAACATAGTAACCGCGCTGCGTTTTGTAGCGGCACATCATATCTTTGATGGTCCTGCCCATTACGTGGTGGATGCCCGGACGACCATTCACCGTCGGCGGACCTTCGTAAAACAGAAACACAGGAGCGCCAGCGTTTTTGCGCTCCTCGACGGAGCGATGAAAAACGTCGTGTTCCTCCCATATCTTCAGTACCTCATGTTCTAAGGCGGGATAGGAAAGGTTATCGGGAAACGGTAAAAACGATTGAGACATTATGTCGGTGTCCTCTACAGTAAAACAAGCCGCAATCTTACCACTTTTCGGGCTGAAATTCAAGGAGTTTTTTCGGTTGTTGAAAAATTGCATGGCGTGAGCAAGGCGATATTGCTTGAATATTGCGCTTTCGGGGAAATTTTGGTATGTTGACACACCACAATATCATCTGCCAACGTATAAACATTATGAATTGAATACGCTGAATGTATGCACCAACAATCTCTTGAAACCACTACTGCTGCGCCGCCATTGCGCCTTTCTCGTCAGCCGGACATGGAATTGCCGCGCATCAGTGTCATCATCCCGACGCTGAACGAAGAAAAACTCCTTGAGCGTACACTTACCGCCTTCACGCCAGAACTCCGCGAATGCTATGCGCTTGAGCTTATCGTGAGTGACGGCGGCAGCACCGACCGTACTCTTGTTATTGCCGAACAATACGCCGATGTGATTGTGCGGCACACAGACACTAAACGCCAAACCATCGCTGAGGGACGCAA
>JANYIG010000253.1 GCA_025358765.1 Candidatus Kapaibacterium sp. | reverse complement strand
TCTGGACGCAGTTTCGACAACAGATTTGGGACTTGCCGAAGTAACGGGTAATCAGCGCGATGCCGGACGCTTCCGCGTGCCGTCGCTCCGCAATATCGAACTGACCGCTCCGTATATGCACGACGGGCGCTTGCTCACGCTCGAAGATGTGGTGGAGCATTACAACTCACAAGTGCAGCCGCACCCGAACCTCAGCAACCAACTCCGCGCAAACGGTCAGGCAAACACGCCGCGCCGTCTGAACTTATCCACCGCCGACAAACAAGCACTGGTCGCATTTTTGAAAACGCTCACCGATACAGAATTTATCAAGGACACACGCTTTTCTAATCCGTTTGCGGTACTGCCGTAAAGTATGAATGATCGCGCCAGATAAATAAAAGCCCGTCAAATGTTGTTTGACGGGCTCTTGAATTCAACTTGTAAGTGCGAATCGTAAAGATGAAAAAAAGTGGGGTGAAATGCCTATCTTGGCATCAAATCCGACCAAGAATCATCAACCAACGAAAGGCACACGTATGTACCGACATTTCACCTCAGAAGAAAGATACGACATTTACGAGAAACGCGGAGAAAAATGTTCTGTGCACGAACTGGCAACCTATCTCGGCAAGCATCCTTCGAGTGTGTACCGAGAGCTGCAACGGAACAAAGGCTTGAAAGGCTATCGCCCGAAGCAAGCAGACGACAAAGCGCACGCCCGACAATCATCAAAGCCACGTCGGGTGTACTTTACCGAAAAGATACGCACACACGTTGACTTCTGCTTGCGCCAAGATTTTTCACCGGAGCAAATCGTCGGACGCGCTGAACTCGAAGGGATTCCGATGGTATCTCACGAGCGCATTTATCAGCATATTTGGGCAGATAAAGCCAAGGGCGGAACATTGCATCAGCACCTTCGCCGCGCTCGGAAGAAGTACCGAAAACGGTATGGAGTGAAGGACGATCGCGGTCAGATACCGAACAAAACATCCATTGATGCTCGTCCCGATGAGGTCGAATCACGCGAGGAGCTCGGGCATTGGGAGATTGATACGGTCATTGGCAAAAGCCATGACGGGGCTATCGTTACGGTCGTTGAGCGGAGCAGTCGTTTTACGGTTATTGGCAAACTCGTTGGTAAACACGCCGAACCGTGTGCGGAGAAAGCTATTGAAATTCTTACGCCGTTCAGCGATATGGTCAAGAGCATCACTGCCGACAACGGTACAGAGTTTGCCGCCTTTGAGCGCATTGCCGAATGCCTGGAAGCAGCGTTTTTCTTTGCTCATCCCTATCATTCGTGGGAACGAGGAACCAACGAGAATACCAATGGCTTGATTCGACAGTACTTGCCCAAATCCATGGGCTTTGAGCTACTGACTCAAGAGGATTGCCAAAAAATTATGGACAAATTAAACAACCGACCTCGAAAGGTTCTCGGCTTCCGAACGCCAGCAGAGGTATTCTTTTCCATGAACTTACAACTTTCGCACTTGTAACTTGAATTCAAGAGGTTCTTGAATTCACCAGAGGAATTGTTCAAATACCTTTGAGTACTTTAATGACTTGATATGCTTCGTTGATGCGCTGCGCTTTAATGCGGGCTTGATTTTGTGCGTTTTGGTCGAGATGGCTGACGCGGTCGGGGTGATACTGCATCATGAGTTTTTTGTACTCCCGCTTCATATCTTCCACGCTTGCGCTTTGAGGAAGTCCCAGCACACCGAGCGCCTCTTCCAATCCCATCCCACCATGCTTTTGCGGGGGTGCTTGCTGCTTCTGCTCCGCTTGCTGCTTTTGTTGAGGATTCGCCGCCTCGTCAATAATACGCTTCAAGCGCTCTTCTTCGGTCTCGTAGCCACGGTGCGAAGCGCTATACGAAGAGCCGGGCGAATGCGCTTTTCTGCGCAATTCCTCCAAAATCTTCGGATCAATGTTTGAATAATCGGGGTCTTCGCGGCTAAAATCATTGATGTACGATTCTCCGACGCGCCGTAGTCTGTCCCAGAGTTGTCCCAT
The DNA here is from genome assembly GCA_025358765.1 of Candidatus Kapaibacterium sp. Lineage (GTDB taxonomy): Bacteria > Bacteroidota > Ignavibacteria > Kapaibacteriales > UBA4661 > JANYIG01. Next base: position 130 of record JANYIG010000253.1, on the reverse strand, counting down.
AGCTTTTCCAGAAATGGTGAGTTTTGAAAGTTATATTTGTGTGTGTACCACCGACTGCCCTGTTCTTGTTCTGTACAGAACGAACCTATCGTAAACGTTCCTTCATCTTGTCACGCAAAAACTTCGCCAG
>JANYIG010000045.1 GCA_025358765.1 Candidatus Kapaibacterium sp. | reverse complement strand
CAGCGTTCCACAAGCCACGTGCTGGCAGGAGAACGTTACCGTGAACAGATAGATGTGGAGCGGCTTCCAGCAGGAGTGTATATGTTGGAAATTCGGAATGGCGAAGCAGCAACGGTGCAAAAAGTGATGAAGCAATAGATTTGGGGCTTTGGCAACGTGCGGCGGAGCTTCTATTGCTGCTCCCCTGTTTTTCTTTTGTGGCGAATTGTGCTATCTTTGCTCCCTGACGTATCGCTTCCGATACTTGACCGTTTCACCAATGCTTGCACTGAATGACCACCAACCAACAAACAAACGACACCCATCGAATTGACCTCAATTGCGACATGGGCGAGAGTTTTGGCACATATTCCATCGGCGCTGACGACGAACTCCTTGCCATTGTTACCTCCGCGAACATTGCTTGCGGCTTCCATGCCGGCGACCCAAACGTAATGCGGCGTACCGTCGAACGAGCGGTACAGCATGGCGTAGCTGTCGGGGCACACCCCGGACTCCCCGATTTAGCTGGTTTTGGTCGCCGGATGATGAACCTGTCTTACGACGAAGTTTTTGATGCTGTGGCGTACCAAATCGGCGCATTAGAAGCATTTGCGCGGGTTGCAGGAACAACATTACGCCACGTAAAACCACACGGAGCGCTCTACAACATGGCTGCGCGTGACGAACACCTTGCCGATGCCATTGCTCGTTCGGTTCATGCCGTCAATCCTGCGTTAATCCTCGTTGGGTTGGCGCAAAGTACACTTACACGAGCAGGCGAGCAGGCAGGATTGCGCGTAGCACACGAGGCATTTGCCGACCGAACGTATCAGGCTGACGGAAGCCTTACGCCTCGTTCACAGCCCAATGCTATTTATTCAACAAGTGCTGAAGCCGCGCAACAAGCGGTGATGATTGCAACACAAGGAATGGTCTGCATTGCGGGTTCTGACAATACTGTTTCTGTTAAAGCTGACACCATCTGCATTCACGGCGACACGCCAAAGGCAACGGCATTTGCAAACGCCATCCGAAGCGCTTTGGAACACCAAGACATTATTATGAAATCGCTTTTATCGTGCTTGATTATTATTCTGGTTTGCCTTCCCGCCAGATCGCAACAGGTTTGGCAACGTGCCGGAAGCCCGCCGCCGCGTGTAAGCAGCATCATTGCTACGCAAGACGGGATTTTGGGTTGTTCCACATCCGCCGGACCGTTTTTTTCGATTGATAGCGGCAACACGTGGATATACGCGACTGCCGCCCCGTTTGGCAAATTCACAACGGCTGTTGATGCGATTGCCTCAAGACGTTTGTTCTGTTTTGGAACAACGCTTATGCGTTCAGACGACAACGGGCGGACGTGGCAACAAACGCCACTTGGTGGAACGCCGGATTTTATTACTGCCGTCGCCACAACCACATCGGGAACGGTGCTGCTACGGCTTGCCGCAAATAGTGTTCGACGCTCGACCGACAACGGAACAACGTTCACAACTGTCGCTACGCTGACGAAGGCAGATTCTACGCTGCTTGCACAATCTGCGCTTGTTGTAACCACCTGTACGCTTGGCAGATACAGCTTTGCAGCCACGGAGCAAGGCGTACTGCGCCGCGAGGAAGACCCGCGCCGCGACCCGTCATTCCCGGTGTTTGTATGGAAGCCCGTCAATACTGGTTTACAGAGCGTTTTGGATGCTCTTACTGTTGTGCCGGGAAGCGGAATACTCACAAATCGTTCGTGGCGTTCCACAACCAAAGGTGGTGGAAATGGAGACGTGTGGACAATGTTTGGCAACGACGATGCAGGTGCGATGCGCTCTGCAAGCTCGTTTACGGCTAATGGAACATTGTTCGCCACCAGCACAAATGCCGTATTGCGTTCCTCGAACAACGGCGACAGTTGGCGGTTTGTCACGCCGATGCTTCCGCTCAATGCTGTTCCCTATGTTGATGCCAAAAGCGGCGTGGCACTGCCAGCCTTCGTTAGCCCCGATAAAACCGACATCGTGTTTGCACGGGACACAACCACACGACTGTTACGACCGTCGTTGGTAAGTACCTCTGGCACTGACGGCAGTGGTTGGGCGACATTTGCGGTAAGTGGTCTGCCGGACAATGTGAGTTTCACACGACTGTTTTTTGGCAAAACCTCTGGTAATGGCTCTGCACCTGCGTTTGCAACGGACGCTATCTTCAACCGTTCAGTGCTATACCGCTCGACCGATGCGGGGCGTTCGTGGCGGGGTCTTACGTCCGTCGGACAAGTACCGAAGCGCCTTGCCGTCAATCCCGTCACCGGTACAATTGTGCTTGCGGGCAATCCATCGCTGCGTTCAACGAATAATGGCGACACGTGGGGTCTTTCGCGCGGTCTGCCGACGAGTTCGGATGCGGTGAGTGTGTTTGTTGGCACAAGTGGCGGCGTGTTGTACGCTAACGTAAAAAACCAAGGTTTGTACCGCTCCGTAGATGATGGCATCACGTTTAACCGCACCACGAACGGTTTGCCGGATGAAGTATTTGCGATTGCCGAAAGTGCTGACAGAGTGGTTCTTGCCCTGACACCGCGCGGAGTATATCGTTCTATCAATGCTGGCGAAACGTGGAGCGCCTTCAATACTGGCTTGGAGGGTATCGGCAACAACGAAATTGCCTTGTACCCAACTTTGTATCCAACATCACTCAGTTTCGACGAAGCGGGTGGAGCATGGCTTGGAACCACACGTGGAGCGTATCGTGTGACTCGCGCTTCGTTGACGGATGTTGCTGTGAAGAATGATGAACCCAAAAACGCACAAAACTCTGCGGTGCTACAGTATATGATTGCCCCAAACCCCTGTAACGACGTGCTTCGTGTGTCCTATACCTTGCAAGCACCGTCGGCAGTGCGTTTGGAGCTTACAAGCCTTCGTGGTGAACGGGTAGCACTTGTAAAACATTCCCTCAGCGAGGCAGGAAGCCATGAGGAGCGGTTTGACATAACGCAATTACCCGCAGGAGTGTATTGGTGTACGATTCAAACAGGTACGGCTGCCGTCACGCGACAAATTGTCGTTTTGCGGTGAACGAAGCGCTATCAAAATGGATTACGAACGGAAATTCGTCAATATGGCATTACGCTAATCCCTCACCCCAGCCCTCTCCCAAAGGCGAGGGCAAATCCTTAACGTAATGCCATTGACTTCCAAAACGTTACCTTACAAGGAAATCTGCACAGTTGGAATCTGCATTGAACGGAAATTTTTCTTGCGAACCTCGCTCACCATACGCTCTGCAAGCTGCAAAAGCGCTTGCTGTTGATGCGGAGTTTTGTCGTTCAGCACCACTGGCGTTCCGGCATCACCTCCTTGACGAATGCTGATGTTGAGCGGTACTTCGCCCAAAAATGGCGCGTCAAGTTCTCGGGCAATCGCCGTGCCACCGCCCTGCCCAAAAATGTAATCCCGTGTACCGTCCGGCAGCGCATAATAACTCATGTTCTCGACCACGCCCAACACTTCTATATTCACACGACGGAACATTGCCACACCACGCCGCACATCCGCCAATGCAAGGTTTTGTGGAGTTGTAACGATGACTGCACCCGTAAGTGGGACACGTTGCGCCATTGTTAGCTGAATATCGCCTGTTCCGGGCGGCAAATCGAACAACAAATAATCAAGCTCGCCCCACGCGATTTGCTCCACAAACGTATTGAAGTATCCAGCTTGCATCGGCCCCCGCATGATAGCGGCTTGGTCGCGCTCCATCACAAAACCCATCGAAACTACTTTCACGCCGTGTTTTTCAATCGGCTGCCCCAAAAACTGCCCCGTTTCGGTTTTTTCGCCCACAAGCTGCTCGCCTTCCAATCCGAACATCGTCGGGACGCTTGGTCCGTGAATGTCCGCATCTATCAAGCCTACAGACGCACCTTTTTTTGCTAAGGCGGCGGCAAGGTTCGCGGCAATCGTGGATTTGCCCACGCCACCTTTGCCGGACGCAACGGCTATCAGGTTTTTCACGTCTGGCAGGATGCGGTTTGCGGGCTTTTCCGGCACGTGTTCGCGTACAAAAATTTCCACCTGCGCTTGCGGCGCAACGGCATTCACTGCGTCTTTGCAGCTTTTGTTCAGAGTTTCCGCCACAAAATGAAGCGGCTGGGGCAAGGAAAGGTAAATTTTCACCTTATCGCCACTAAGCTCCACATCGTGTACAGCACCGATTTCGCCTAATGTTTGCCCGATGTCGGGGTCGCGCACAGCGCTGATTGCATTGTGAATGTGTTCGCCGTTGAAGGAAGTATTCATAGTTTTTGGTTAGGTATTAGACAGCAACAAGAGGTTGCTCACGCAATTGTTCAGTTTTACCGTCAATATCGGTTATCATAGTTTGGACAATGGCGACTTCACGCTCTTCAAAATACGCTTCACCGCATTGTGTACAGACCCATGCAGGCACGGATTCAAATGTCAGATGATACCCGTTGCGATCAATATGAAGTGGCGCAACACCGCGCTTCATCAGTCCTTGGCAGCACATACAGTTCATAATTATTTTCTTTCTGCAAATGTTTCTGTCCATTGTTCTGGATTTGGAATATACGCCGTTATGATAGCAAGATATTATCTTTGGGAGTACATACGACGTGAATCGGGCGATTATCCGTACCAAAACCAAGTATTAAGCAACTATGTCCACGAGCATCGTCGGGATAATCCTCAATCACCTCGCCTGTTTCGATAACCTGTCGGATTTCGGTGGTAGAAATAATGCGTCCTGGTTTGGAAATTTGTTGAATGGTATGTGGAAGGAACAAAATGCGCTGCTTGGCAGCACGATGAACTCTTTCACGCATATTCTCATTACCTTGCATATATCGAAATTACAAAACCCAGTACTCAGAAGCAACGACTACAAGGATCGTTCATCGTGGTGTGAGTAAGAATATGGTTGGAAAAACTGGAAGTTCAACTCTTCACAAATACCGCTCTTGAATAATACCCACGTGATGAACTTCATGTCCTGCAATCACGTACCCAAGCGCTCGTGCGGAAATAGAATTCTTGTTTGCCGTGCCAACTTGCGAGAACATGTCATCGTCAAAACTCTTGAACAGTGCTATGGAAGCCGCTCGCACGACCGCAAACTCGCTCATAATATCTGCAATATCGCGGCTGCTGGCGTTGGAAGCCTTCGCAAAGTCGCTTTCATCAAAACCCGAAAGCTCTGTTTTATCCTTACGGGCAAAGCGCAGTGCGCGGTAGGCGAAAATGCGCTCTGCATCAATCAAATGCCCCATCACTTCTTTTATTGTCCACTTCCCTTCGGCGTAGCGGTAGTTCGCCTTTTCGTCGCCCAACGAGCCGATGAGTTCTTGCGTTTGGCGATGATTGTTTTGTAAAACGGTGATAAGATCGTTGCCTACAACTTTGTTGATGTAGGTGGCGTAAAACGAAGGATATTCGCTGCTTGCAGGGGGTGTGATAGCTGACATTATTGGCATAATTAACCTCACTTGATTGACCTCATTTGATTGACCTCATTTGAGGGAAGTTTGTCGTTTTGAATTGTTGTTTTTTCGGTAAAAAAAAACTCATGATGAGCTTGCGAACCATGAGTTTATTGTGCTTGCATGTACGCGGTACACACTTTAATCTACGCACTTTATGTATTTAGCACCCTTCGACGCCATCATTGCGATATTTTCATTATGATGTTTTGCTCAGAGTGAGGCTTTTTGGGGTTTATCAAATCATCTTCGACGAAAATGACCTACACAAACACCATCAAGCATTACCACGAGGATTGCGAGCGTGATTTTTTCGCAAATCGTGAATAATTTTTTCCTTCACCACCTGGAGCTGAAGAGCGCTTAAAATCACGCTTTCCATAGCTCGATTCTCTCGACTCGGAAGATTCCGATTTGCCATAACGACTATTGCTCGGAGCGCTTCTGCTGCTGCGGTCAAAACGTTTTTCGCCGTCGCCCGATGCGCCTGACGGAGCCGGAGCTTGACGATGATAGCTCGTTTGATGACCTTCGCGATGACCTCTAAAACGGCTTTGCGACGGGCGCTCAGTGCTTGCGTCGTCGTATGCTTCCGAGGTTTCTGGCTTCACGAACTCAAAACCCGGATAGCGTTGAACGTTCAGGCGTTTGCCGATATGACGCTCAATTTTGCGAACGTGCTGCTCTTCGTCACGGGCTACAAACGTGAGTGCGTCGCCCGTAGCGTCTGCACGACCCGTTCTGCCAATACGGTGAATATAATCCTCTGCCGCCGGTGGCGTGTCGAAGTTAATCACGTGCGAGATATTATCCACGTCAATACCGCGTGCTGCAACGTCGGTGGCAACAAGAATATTAAAATGTCCTTGCTTAAAACCCGCCAATGCGCGTTGACGCTGGTTTTGTGAGCGGTTCGAGTGAATCGCCACAGATTTTAATCCTTTGCGTTCCAAACGGCTCGAAATCTTGTCTGCACCATATTTTGTACGCGAGAAGACAATCACACTTTCCATCGTTTCTTTTTCGAGAACGTGCAGCAGCAAATCCATTTTGCCGGCTTGCGGAACCGAATAAAAATACTGGGTAACATTTTCAGCCGGCTTGCGACGCTCGCCCACTTCGATAATCTCCGGTGTGCGTTGGATTTGTTTTGTAAGCGTACGTATTTCCGGCGACATCGTTGCGGAAAACAGCATCGTCTGGCGTTGCGGCGGCGTTTGACCCACGATTTTCTTCACATCGTGAATAAAACCCATGTCAAGCATACGGTCTGCTTCGTCCAGCACAAGGACTTCAAGTTTCGAGAAATCAAGACTTCTGCGGTTCATATGGTCAAGCAAGCGTCCGGGCGTGGCTATCACGATGTCCATGCCGTGCTTGAGTTGCTTTGTTTGAGCATCCATGTTTACGCCGCCATAAATGGCACACATGCGAAGGCGCATGAAACGAGCCAGTGTGCGGGTTGTGTCTTCGATTTGTTGTGCGAGTTCGCGGGTAGGCGACAGAATCAGGGCGCGAACAGGGCGGAATCCGCCTTGAGCAACGTCATATTCTGCCAAACGGTGGAGAATTGGAATAACGAACGCGGCGGTTTTGCCGGTTCCAGTCTGAGCACAGCCTATAATGTCAGTTCCCGTGATAGCAAGCGGGATTGCGGATTGCTGAATCTGCGTAGGCGTGGTGTAATTTGTTGCAGCAATCCCCTGCATAAGGCGGTCTGTCAGACCAAACGAGGAAAATGTCATTCAAAAACCTTTTGAATTGTGAAAAAATATTCGACCACAAAATTACCCCTTTTATTGCTCACATCATAGCGAAACCGCCACGAACAGCGAAAAAAACTATTTTATCGTTATTAAATATGCCGTGAATGTTGTAAATTTCCGCTTGGTTTGTTCATCCGTAGGCTCAACGAAGAGGTTACCCATAGATTCCACAACGCTTGTTCCATCCTTGTTTTTTCGTATGGTCATCTTAAAATTTGGCGGCTCGTCCGTCGGTACGCCGGAGCGCGTCAATAGTGTGATTGACATCGTAACAGCTTCATACAATCAGCATAAACACATCGCCGTCGTTGTTTCCGCATTTTCAGGTGTCACCGACCAACTCATCAAAACTGCAAAACTCGCTGCAAGCGGTAATCGTCAATATATCGAAGAGTTTAACGACCTCAGAAGCCGCCATCTATCGGCATTGGAATCGTTATTCAAAGGCGCTGCGGGTTTGGAACATGCTCAAAAGCAAGTTGAATCTATACTCGGCGAACTGCACGATATTTTATATGGTGTGTTCCTTATCCGCGAACTTTCCAAACGCACGTTGGATTTTGTCTGTAGTTTTGGTGAACGTTTATCGGCGTTTATCATCGCACAAACAATGTCCTCTCGTGCCAGCACGGATAAGACAATACCAAAAGCAGAATTCCTCGATGCCCGCACCGTTGTGACGACCGATGATAATTTTGGCTCCGCCGCCGTTGATTTTTCGACGACCTACGCGAACATCCAACGGTATTTCCAAGAACATAAATCGCTGCACATCATCACGGGATTCATTGGCTCAACGGCAGACGGACAAACAACCACAATTGGTCGCGGCGGCTCTGATTACACAGCGTCCATCGTTGGGGCGGCACTCAAAGCGGATGTGATTGAGATTTGGACGGACGTGGATGGTGTGATGACCGCCGACCCACGAAAAGCCAAAGGCGCACAAACACTTGACCGCCTGACATACGAAGAAGCAATGGAGCTTTCGCACTTTGGCGCAAAGGTGATTTATCCACCCACGATTCAGCCCGCATTAGATTTGCAAATTCCGCTCAGTATCCGCAACACGTTCAATCCTGCGTTTCCGGGAACGATTGTGGATAAAGAAGGTGACACAACGAGCAATCTTCCCGTTAAAGGTGTGTCGTCTATCAAGGACATTACGCTTTTGCGCGTAGAAGGTACGGGTATGGTAGGCGTTGTAGGTGTGTCGCAGCGCGTGTTTAGCGCCCTTGCAAAAGAGCGTGTGAATGTGATTTTGATTACCCAAGCGTCGAGCGAGCATTCCATTTGCATCGCCGTTGACCCGCTGCAAGAGCCACAGGCAGCAAAAGCAATCGAAACAGAATTTAATTACGAAATTAACGTCACGCGGCAAGTGAATCCCGTTGTTATTGAAAATGAGCTTTCGATTCTTGCCATCGTGGGTGCGAATATGCGCCGCACACCCGGCATTGCAGGCAAGGTATTTCAGGCGCTTGGCCGCAACGGCGTGAATATTCGCGCCATCGCACAAGGTTCATCGGAACTCAATATTTCAGTTGTTGTTGGTCAAAAGGATGAAGTAAAAGCGATTAACGCCATTCACAACGACTTTTTCCTTGCTAAAACACGCACCTTAAATTTGTTTATGGTCGGTACGGGTTTGATTGGTAAAGAACTCTTGCAAAAAATTCATCAGCAGAAATCATCATTGCTTCAGAATCGAGCATTAAATCTGAACGTTATTGGTTTGGCGACGAGTGCTACCATGCTCATAAACGAAAGCTCCATACCGCTTGAATCATGGGAAAATGAGTTAATGAAATCTGGTGAACCGCTCAACTGGCAGGAATTTATAGAAACCGCGAAGTCGCTCAATATACCCAATAAAGTATTTGTGGATAACACTGCAAATGAATCTGTTGCCGATGCTTACGAGGAGCTTTTAATCGCAAACGTCTCGGTCGTCACTCCAAACAAAAAGGCAAATACCAAAAGTATGGCGTATTACACCGCTCTGCGTGCGGCGGCACTCAAAAGTGGCGTTCAATTCCTTTACGAAACGAATGTTGGCGCGGGTTTACCGATTATTGATACGCTGCGAAACTTGGTTTCAAGCGGCGACCGTATCCATAAAGTTCAGGGCGTAACGTCAGGGACGCTTAGTTACGTGTTCAACACGTTTACGGCTGGCAAAAAATTTAGCGACGTGATTCGTGAAGCGCATAAACTTGGCTATACCGAACCCGACCCGCGCGAAGATTTAGGCGGGATGGACGTTGCACGAAAGATTTTGATTATTGCTCGCGAGATTGGGTTGACGATGGAATTGAGTGAAGTACACGTACAAAACCTGATCCCCGCTTCCTGCGTAAACGCTACATCGGTGGAAGAATTTTTCGCGGCATTAGAAAAGGAAAATGCCTTTTTTGATAAACTCTACGCCGATGCAGCAAAGGACGGAAAGGCGCTTCGCTACATCGCTACACTAGAAAACGGCAAAGCAACAACAAAACTCGAAGCCGTTGATGCTTCGCATCCTTTTTACGCCTTGCGTTCAAGCGACAATGTGTTTTCCATTCAGAGCGAATACTACGGCAACGCGCCTCTTGTGATCCAAGGTCCGGGTGCGGGTGCACACGTGACGGCGGCTGGCGTGTTGGCAGATATTTTGCGGGTTTCGACGCTGTAAACATCTGTTCAGGTTTGCTCTTGAGATAAACCATACAAGAGAAATAACCAACTTTGTGTAAAAAACAATGATACAGCTTGATAATTTCTTGCAAAAGTCTTGCAAAAGTCTTGCAAAAGAAACAACTCACTTGTATATTAAGTTGCAACATCACCATAGAGAATAGCACGGTGTTTCGGCGGCACGTTCCAATGTGACTAAACAATAGGAATTAACGATAATAATTTTTTTCATATCAGGAGTTTTTAACCATGAGTACACACGGTCAATACAAACCCACCTCTCTTCACTATGGGCTATTCTTCTTGCTCTTCGTGCTGATCACGGTGTTTTTCCAGATTTTCGTGACACCTCTTTTGATTCGGGGATTCGTGATGTCACAGTTCCATCCCGAAGGCGATAAAGAAACGCTTGTCCAGTTCAAGGATAATACCATTGCTACAGCAAAAGCCTTGGAAGACAAGGCTACAGGCGAGCGTTACATGCTACAGAAGTCCGAAAATGGCGAAGAACGTAGAATCATTCTTAAAAAGTCTTCCGGTTATCTCTACTCGGCAGATGTGGATCTCAAAGCAGAATATCTAAATCCCGAATATATTTTTGACTTCGTGACTGGTGGGATTCGTGACGAGAAGGTTTCTGTGCCTAAAATTGACCCGACAACAAAAGAACCCGTTATTGATCCCAAAACAGGCAAACAAGAACTCGCACAGATTCCGAAAGACGGTTACACAAAAAAATGGGGTGAATGGTATGTGAAAGCACCAAAACTCGGCGAAGAAGCTATCGTCCTCGAATGGTGGGGCTTTACTATTTTGTCGCTTGACATAGGTTTTATCCTTGCAATGATGGTGACGATGATGTTTCCACCAAGTTTTGGCTATATCTCACAGAAATTCGAGCGTGAAATTTCCAATACAAAAACGAAAATTCGTTTGAATACCGGCTTCAACAAAGAAACTGTGGAGATGATTGCCCTTCGTGATAGCGATTTCGAGAAATTCTACAACGATAACCCCAATTTTGTGAAACAGGTTTTCGCAAAAGTATGGGCACGAACCCAGCCTGACCACGAAGTGGCAGCAGCCCGACAACAAGGCGCTTCGATGGCAAACATCATGGCAGCATTCCGCAATGCGTTTGATGCTGAAGTGCAAGTCGGTGGCGTTTTGAGTTTCCGTAACGAAACACTCTACGGTCGTATTCAAGAGTCGTACTCCGAAGCCGTGATGACAGAAATTGAGAACTTAAAATCCTCGCAAGATTGGCAACACGCTCGCTGGAGAATCGGAAGTGCGCTGCGTTTGTACATGGTGCATCACTTTACCGAACGGTACGCGAACAACGTAACAGGTTTTGCCTACGGTGGTGCAGCTATTCTGATTATTGCGGTTGGTATTCGGGGTTTGAAGTTCATTCCGGCTACGCGTCCGTCAGTTATTATGTTGGCTATTCTTCTGGAGTTCTCGCTACTTGCGCTCATGGCTATCTCGCTGTTTTACACAGAAGAAGAAGAACGCATGGACAAAATGCTCAAGAAGATGGAAGATTCCGGCAAGAGCCAGCTTTCTTCGCTTCGCGGCATGGCAGAAGATTTTAGTGTTGTGTCAAAATCTCTCGGCGAAGAAGGTTTAGGTACGGCAATGAAATCTATGGCTGAAGATATGGAAAAAGTGGCAAGGACACTTGCCGACGACATGATGGCAGACGCTATCCGCCAAAAAGTGGAAGAAGCTGTTGAGCGCCATCTGGCAAGTGAAGATGAAATTAAGAGCGCCGTTAAAGAGGCATTGCCAGACGTTATTATCAACGTACTTCGCAACGGTAACGCCCACGGCAAACGCGAAGAACATGCTGCGGCATCCAACGAAATTGATATTGAAGCAATCATGGCTTCGGCTGGCGGTACGGGCTTCCCAGAATAAGGTTTTCCTTTTGCGAACCGCACCCTCATTGAAAAGACAAAAGCGGCACTCTTATTACGAGAGTGCCGCTTTTTTTATATGAGGAGACCGCGCATGCCCCGCACAAATTTATATACTTGAATTGGAATGGCAGAACGATTCCAACTCAAACTAATGAGAACAATTCTCGTTTTCTACGGAAAGAATAAAATCCATGACCGCTCCACGCACTCGCCGCGAATACGGCATAAACGGATGGAATTGCATAACGAAGCGCATATTAGATGCACGTTCCCAAACGGCACTTGACGGCGGAAGTATCATCGTGTCAAGCGGTGTAGAAACCGCAAAAAGCGGAAGACCATCCAAAACACGCTCCGTTTCCTGTAATGTCTGCAATAATGCGCTTTGCGGGCGTAGTTCGCGGCATCCCGGGAGCGGCAACATATATGCCCATACGCTACCATAATGCGGCGAGCCAATAGTGGTCAGACTTGCAAGACGCTCCCGACCTCCTGTTACTTGGGCATAACAGCGTGCTATCACGCCTCCCATGCTGAATCCGACCAAATGAAATGGTTCGCCTTTCGGAATTTCCTGCTCCGCGATTGCTCGTACTTCATCAGCAAGTTCACAAAGTGTAGCCCGTCCGTCGGCACGGTGAAGTGACGGCGTGTGCGTAATAAAACCTTTCCTGCGAGCATCATCGGCAAGCAGTGCACACACTCTGCCCGTATTAAAAATCCCATGAAGAAAGAGAATATGCCGCGGCGAAGATGGTTCAGTGGTTGGTTGCACGTGAGGAAACAATGGAGTTTGCAGGTGAAAAACGGAAAATATAAGCGTAGAAGAATATAAGCGTAGAAGATGACTTTCTACCGTAGCACGACGAACGCCACCATTGCTGCATTGCCGCTCGTGCGTATTCGCAACGTATATGCGCCACTCGGCAAAGACCGAACATCCACAACAACGCTTCCCTCCGAAACACCAATGGCTTCAATGTGGATGGGTATCCTCGCTTCTTTTCCGAATCGGTCGTACACTATTGCCGTCATGCCCGCCATGTCGAAGGCTCCATATTCTTTCCGCACAAAGTTAAAATTTTCTAATTCTTGCCTGACACCGATCGAACACAGTTCATTCGCATCAAACATTTCACCGCACATCCGGCACAATTGCTCGCTGTTGCTCCCAATCGTAGAGCGTCAAACGGCGCAAACGGTAGTACGCAACCCAATAATCACGCAGGGTTTGGATGAGAGAACGACGGGCATTACTACGCTCGTTTTGAGCAATGAACAAATCGCTCGTGCCGGTTTTGCCAATGACATAGCGGTTTTTTGCCACCTCGAAGCGGCGCGTGGCAATCGTATCTGCCTTGCCTGCAAGCACAATTTGGCGTTGCAATTGCGCGAACTGCACCGCCGCAAAACGGGCATCTTGTTCGAGGTATTGCTCGCTGAGTGCGGTACTTGTAGTGATGCGGTCTTGATCGGCAAGCGCTGCCTCCACCGAGGCTTTACCAGCACCCCACTGTAATATCGGTACTTGAATATTCATTGATATTCGCTGTTGGTCGAGCAATGTTTTGTACGCATCCGGCAGCACACCCGCCGTCTGGTTCCACCCCGCCACCGCCGAAATTGTAGCAGAAAAGCCGCTCGCAAGTTCCGCTTCGTTCAGCCGACGACTTACTTGCGTTCGTTGAAGCGTAGCATTAACAACATCGCTTCGGTTGCGGAGCGCTTGCTGCGCCGCGCGAGTTGCATCAACCGTCGGTGCGGGCGGTAATGGCGGCTGTTTTACGTCAATCTCCGTTGTGCGTGGCAGATTCAAAAGGATTTTCAGCATAGACAACGAACGATCGTATTGAAGTTGCGCGGCAGCCGCATCCGTCCTTGCGTTCATCACCGCCAGCTCGCTTTGAAGAAGGTCACTTTCGGCGATTTTCCCCACCTCGAACCGCCCTTTGGATAACGTAAACAGTGTGTCGTTAATCACCACATTATCTGTCGCATTTTCAAGCAAGATTTTTGCAATATACACATCGAAAAATGCTGCGGTTGCATCTACCGCCACATCTTCGCGTGCCTCTCGGTACTGGCGTTCGGCGGCTTCTGAGCGCAGGTCTTGTTCTTGTGCATCCCAACCGATGTCGTTGGGGCGAAAGAGGTCTTGCCGGAAACCCACAAGCAATGGCGAGGTTTGCCAAAGAACACTTCGGTCGTTTAGCAAATCCAAACGGCTCAGGCTTGACGAAAAAAACACTTCACCGCCTGTTGCAGCAACACGTTGCGACACTGTGAGGGTCATCGAAGACTGCGATTGCCCTTGCGAAACGTATTGCGTTGTTCCATCGGGTTGCACCACTGGAATAATCGAACGATTGAAGTTTGGAAGGCTGCCCGAAAGCGATACCTGCGGCAGCAATCGCGCCGAAAACGCCTGATACATCCAGCGACTGCTTTCAAACGACTTCCGTGCCACGTGTGCTGTCGGACCTTGCTCTTGTGCCGCACGGATGCAGTCTTGAAGAGTAAGGGTGAGTTTTTGTGCTTGCGCCGAAGCACTTGTAAAGAACACTATCATCGCCACACCAAGTATTTGTCTCATATTCAGGTCAAAACGCGTAAAAATTACCTTTTGATCGGTCTGATTTAATCATAGCGTAAACATTCCACAGGGTCTTGCAATGCTGCGCGGCGGGCAGGGAGCAGCCCAAACACAAGCCCCACAGCCACCGATACACCAAACGACAGCAGTGCGGACGATGGCGAAACAACCGTTGCTACACCCGCAATTTTTTCAACCGCAATACTCAACAACACACCCAGAGCAATACCAATGATGCCGCCGGCAAGACTAATGCTCACGGCTTCGCCCAAAAATTGTAGAATAATATCGTTCTGTGTTGCTCCGAGTGCGCGGCGAACGCCAATTTCGCGGATACGTTCCAGCACAGACGCAAGCATGATATTCATAATCCCGATACCGCCCACAATCAACGAAATCGAAGCAATCGCGCCTAACACGATGTTAAAAATCGTTTTTGTGCGCTGCTCTTGTTGCAAAAGTAGTTCGGGAATCGTGATTTCCACGTCTATCACCTTATTGTGGCGGCGTTCCATCATCCGCGCAAGCACGTCTGCGGCTGCGGAACTGTATTGCCCGTCGTCCATCTGCACAATCACCCTATCCACTTGATGATAATTTTTGCGCTCGGCAAGCAGCGTTTTATCTTTTGTTTCATTATCGTTATCGTTCCCCTCCGAACCCGCCTGCTGAACATCACGATTAGTCACGAGTGCGCGGTTGCGATACCGCAAGAGCATGGTTTCAAGCGGGATATAAACATCCATGTTGTAATCTCGAATACCCAGCCGTTGGATGCTTTGCGACGAAATTGCTCGCTCTTGCAACACACCAACCACCGTGAGCCACACCGAACCGCATTTTATCTGCTTTCCGAGGGCTTCTTCGGTGGAGAAAAACTTCGTTTTTACGCCGCTCCCGATTATACACACTGCCGCCGAAGCCCCACACTGCGCGGCATTGAACATTGCACCACTTTTCACTGCAAAGTTTGATATGTGAAAATACGTCGTGTCAACGCCAACGAGCTTGCCCGTGCGTTTCAGCCCTTCTCGAATCATCATGGTTTCCACGACAATTTCCGAACTGACAGATTGCACGTGGGGCAGCGCAGCAACAATATTCATCGCATCGCCAATTCGCAAACCGGGAGAGAAGCGCTGTTGCTGCTTTTTATCCTCTTTTTCGTTGGTCTTACCCTCGCTTTGCGGCGGCAACGGTTTGATGACGATGTTGTTCGAGCCGAGCAATTTCATTTGCTCCAAAACTTCTTGCTCTGCGCCTTTGCCGACGGCAAGCATTGCAATCACCGATGCCACACCAAAGACAATACCAAGCGACGTTAAACCCGCGCGGAGCGTATTGTGCGTGATAGCTTCGGCGGCAATTGCGGCATTGAAAAAAAATCGTTTGAGCATGAGTTTGTACTAAGGTTCTTCGACAAAAGTAATTCGGTATAGGCAACAAGGCAGCATGCTGCCTTGTTCACAAGATTGTACCGGAAAATTATTGATGACAAACTTAGGTTGAGCATCGTGCGTTATTTTTTAACTGAAGTTACACTTTGCTTTACCATTCCCCACTTTTTCCTAAAAGAGGAGTTTCCTATCGTCTTCACTGACGCAATACGTCGGGGGACGGGGTGTTTCCTCCTTCGGCGATGAAGACCTACCCCGCCGCCCCGAAGACGGTGCGCCACCCCTTCATCACCGAAGACGGCTGACGAAGGGGAATTTCAAAGCAAAGCGTAACTTCAGTTCTTAATTCCCAGTCTTCTGCACCGCTGGCAGCGCAATGGTCTTGATTCCTTCCGCCTTTGCCGGAACCGACAAATAAAGTCGGTCTTCTGCCGTCAGCCCTTGCTCTATCACGACTTCGTTGTCGTTCATTGCCCCTACGCGGACTTCTTGCCGCACGAATGTCGAGCCGGATTGTTTGTAAACGACGGTCATATTATTCTCGCCATGCAAACATTCAAGCGGTATGGAAAGGACATTCTTTACTGTGGCGGTTAAAATTGTGTTTCCCGTTGTCATGCCCGGACGCAGCGTCGTATCTGCCTCGCTCACATCAATTTTTACCTCGAACACCTTTGAATCCGAGTTCGGGCGCTGTTCGCCGATGTTCGCTACTTTTGTTATTTTGCCGGTGAGTTTTTTTGCGGGGTCTGCGTCGAGCGAAAGCCGCACGTATTGCCCCACGCTAATCTTGCGGATGTCTATTTCGTTTACGTAAGTGATAGATTCCATCTGTGTTAGGTCGGGCAGCGTTGCCACTGCTGGACTCCACGGATTCACTTGCGAGCCAACCACGCGCTTGCGCCCATCCCATTCTTTCGCATAAATTACCATCCCAGCCGCCGGAGCTTTGATAGTAAACCCTTGCATTACGCTCATCACCACGTTCATTTTGTTGCGAACACGCTCCAACTCAGCGCCGACCTCGCTCATCTTCGCTACGGCTTGCTGCACCTTTGTTTGATAATTTTTCTTTGCTTCTTCAAACGCCCGTTGGGCTTTTTCGTAGCTAATTTGTGCTTGACGCTTGATGGAAGGCGCTTCGTATGCGGCTTGCTCAAACGAGAGGCGGTTTTCCTCTAATCCATATTCCAAATTGCGAATGTCGTTCCGCGCCGCCGACAAATTCAGCGATGAATCAAGCCGCGCTTGTGTGAATTGCGCTTCTGCTTTTTGCACTGCAAGCTGCACCTCGGTGAGCTTTGCCGTGATGCCCGAACGGTCGAGTTCCGCAACGATATCGCCCTCTTTCACAACCGTTCCTTCCGACACAAGCGACGAAATTTTCATTTGATACGCCTCCGCAGCCTGTGCGTTTGGCGGACCTTGAATTTCCACAAACTTTTTTGCTTTGAGTTCACCCGTTGTCGTCACTTGCACGTAAAAATCACCGACCGTCGGCTTAACGAGTAACAATGCGGCACTCGCGCCCGTTGGTCGCAACCAAAACCACAACACCACACTCAACACGGCGATTGTTCCGAACATTATCAATAAAGGCTTCCGAAGACGTTTCATAAAGATTGGTTGATGATGAGAAGATACACGTAAGAGCGTTGAGCGGAACAAAGGTTACACCGAACAACTCATAATGGGCGCTGTGGTCGAAAAGGGATGCGTTTTTTTTCTTTTTAGATTCGCCGATGTTGGCGACCAGCAATTTTATGGAATAAGCATGTGAACAGGAATAGTTTGAAACGGAGAATTCCCCGCCTGCGGCTTCCCCCCTTGTCAAGGTGGGATTGAGGAGGGATACAATACTTGAAGATAATTTCGACCACGTGCTTACATTGTTGGTTTTGTTATGCACATTGCGCTCGGAGTCCGTCATTTATCTGGACACGAACATAGACAAATTTCTTTATCTACACAATAGGTTGAGAGGCAAAATTCCACCAAGTGGTACTTTCAACCCACCAAGTGGTACTTTCAACCCACCAACATGTCACAAAAAAAATGCGTCCCCCGATTTCGATGGGAATAACAAAATTGAGGGGTACTTTTGGAGTTGTACAAAATAGAGTTTATTCCGATGGGAGTGTTTGAATGACGTGAATTGGTTCCGCCTGCATTAGTTCCATAAATCACCCACAATAACAAAGAGCGTGGGCAAGCGTTCGCACAACTGCTTCTTGTTCGCACAACAGGTGCTGCGCGGCTTCTAAGGAAACTTCCTCGAACCGCACGGTATCGCCCGGTTTCAGCTGCGCGGCACGCGACATCGCAATGCTGCACACGTGGGCAATCACGGGGTAGCCGCCAACGGTTTGGGCATCTGCCAAAAGCAGAACGGGTGCGCCGTGTGGGGGAATCTGGATGGTACCGGGCAACACAGCGCTCGAAATCATTTCGTGTGGAGTGGAAAGTCGTAGCGCAGGAAGTTGTACAGAAGAGTCCTCACGGGTTTGAGCAAAGCGAATGCCCATGCGGTCTGCGTGTGGTGTCACGCGGAATGGCTGCGAGAAAAATGCTGCACGACTTTCGGGCGTAAAATCGTTGAATGCTGCACCACGAATAACGGGCAGGGTTATCACACGTTCATTACTCGCATTCTGTGTTCTATATAAAAGCGATGGAACAAACCACCGAACACTTTTCCACGCCCCGTTACTTCCTGCTTTGAGGCTGTTTATGCGTCGCCGTGCTGCGACAGAAACTGCGCCAAGAGGAAGGACATCTCCTTTTTGAAGGGAATGACCGTGCATGCCTCCAAAACGACCATTCAAATACGTGCTACGGCTTGCCATCACTTCCGGAACCGCTACGCCGCCCACTACCGACAGATATGCACGGAACCCAGAATCAAAATGCTCTATCGTGAATAAACTCCCCATTCGCACATACACAGGGCGACCAAGCGGCACAGGAATATCGTTCACAAACGCCTGCACAACAGCACCCGTGAGCGCCAGCAAACAATCGGCTTCCACAAGCGTAGCAAAGCCGCCCGGAATGATTTCTAAAGCAGCTTCGTTGTTCATATTCCCTACAAGCATTGCCCCAAGCCGGAAGGCAAGCATATCGGCTGCACCGCTTGTCGGAACGCCATATTGACGAAACCCGCATCTGCCACCATCCTGAACGGTTGTTTGTAAGCCAGCTTGGAGGATTCGGAGGCTCATTATTAATTCTTAATTGTTATACCGAATTTTAAGAATTACACACCGATACTCAGCCCTACTTCAGCACCTGGAAAGGTTGAGTAACGGCGGCGCTCGGGGTGAGCAAGCGGAGCATGTAGGCACCGGACGGCACAGCATCCAGCCGCACCCGCAGGCTGTATTCACCCGGCCCGTGCTCGGCACTAATAATCACCTTTTGCTTCGCCCCGCTCGCATCGTACAAAGCAAGCTCCACCAACCCCAGCTCCCGCACCGTGTAGGTCACCAACACCTCATCCTGCGCCGGATTTGGACGTACCTGCTGTAGCGTTACGGCATTGGTGGACTTCACCAACCGTGCGCCACCAACCCGACAAATGCCGGAGGTAAATACGCTCGTCGTATCCTTGCCCTTGTCCAATTCCTCGACAAATACCTTGCTGCCACCAAGCTGCGACCGTGAGGAAAGATTACCCCACCGCAACGCCAAAATACTCAAGCGCGTCCTGTCGGTATCACCAACAACCACACGGCATGGTATCTGCACTATCACGTTGTCCGAGCGCTCCCAGCGCTGCGCCGGAAGGTTGACGAACACGGTGGTGCCACGCGGGTCGCTCGAACGAAGCGTCTGCACGGTATTCGACTCCTTGTCCAACACCAACACGTTGCGGTCGAACGTGACCATACCGGTAAACTCCGGCTGCCCGGCTTGGAAGATTTTCGCACGGCTGCCTTCGGCAATGTACATCTCCACCATCACCGTGCGCCCCGGGTCAACGCTGTCCTGCTGCGGACGGATAGACGGCACAAACACCACATCATCGGCTCGCGGCAACCGCGCTATGGATTGCAACCGCCCCTGCGAAGAATCCACATCCGCCTTCACCGTCAGATACCCCCGCGCTACGCCCGAAGTCGTCGGACGACAACGCACCACAATCGCCGCCGTGTCGCCGGCACCAATAAACAACTCTCTGCCAACGTCACCATTGCTGAACACGGCTCCGGTGCCATCAACATCCATGATCTTGATGTCCGCAGGGTTAATTTTTGCCGGTAACGCGCCGTAGTTGATGACTAATGCCGTCAACACCGTTGAACGCTCAACCCGCACGGTGTCAAAATCCACATCGGTCACTTTGATGGCTCCGGCAAAGCCGCGAATGGCGCTGTCGAGCGTCACCGTTTTTTCAACGCCCCCCGGCACCTGATAGCGAATCTGCACATTGCTGACCTTAAAGCCCACCGAGCGCGGCAAGAAATCCACCCCAACCGGCACTTGCTGGTTGACAATCATCCGCAGAGCGCGAACGTCATCGCCGTAGGCATAACTCGCGTTGGTCAACCCCAAACCTTGCACGGTTAATTCCTGACCACTGACGTTTTCCAACACACCAACGGCACGAACACTATCGTTGACCGGAATCTTGCCAAAATCCAACGCGCTAAACACCACATCAATACCTTTGGGCACGGTACGGAACGTCCACTGCTTCGACCACACGCCCGGTCCGGCACCATTAAACGCCCGCACACGCCAGAAATAATCCGTGTCGCGGACAAGAGATAGGCTACCGCCAGCACTGAGAGCCACACCCGCATTCATACGCCACTGCACGGTATCGCCACGCTGTGCGGCAACGGTTGCGGTTGTCATCAGCGTACTAAAATCGGGTGTAAGCGATACTTCAATCACATATGCCGACGCAGAAACAAAGGATTTCCACGTGAACGTTGGCAGCGGCGACACAGAGCGCCCACCGTTGATAGGGCTGACCAATACCACCTGCGGCGGTACGGGCGCACCTTCGGGGCGCAGCAGCCATAAACGACCGTACAACGTCAAATCCGGTGCTATCCTGTTGGTCACGCGACACTCGTAACGACCACTATCCAAAACGCTAAACACGGGGAGATTCAAGGTTGCACGGGTTTGTTCGCGCAACACCACCCATTCGGTCTGCCCTGCGCTCGACACGCTACCACTACCACTACCACCAACCAACTGCGCTTTGTACCACTGATACGTATTTTGTGCGCCACCGGCTCTCACCGTGCGTGCCACCGGCGACCGCAACGTTATCGCTGTGTCCAAGCTCGCTCCAATACTGTCTTGTGGGGAATACACAAATCGTTCGATGGCAAGATTTGGCTCCACACTCGCAAAATCCAAACGATTCCTGTCCATCACCAAGGTGTCCAACAGGCGGATTCGCGCCACCGACGGTACGCTCGTCAGACGATTCCGCGCTACGCTCAACCGCTTGAGTTCTCGTAAGTTGGTAAACGACGACGGCAGCGCACCACTAAAATAATTGCCGTCAAACGCCAACGATTGCAACGCGGCGAGGTTGCCCAGCTCCGTCGGTATCGTACCGGTGAATTGGTTATTACTCACATCCATCTGTTTGAGCGCCTGTAAACCGCTCACGGCATTCGTGGTCGCCCGCTCCTTGCCCGTCGCCACTGCGCCCGCGGCAACGGTCTTCTCAATCACCCCGAACGTCTGCGGAATCACACCCGAAAGCTCGTTGGTAGCAAGAAGCATCGTTTGTAATCGGAATAACAACGCCATCTCCACCGGCAACTCCCCAAAAAAGTGATTATCCGTGATATTCAAATATTCCATCTTATCTAATGTGCCGATACACCGCGGGATTTCCGCACGAATGGCGTTACGGCTAACGTCCAACAACCGCACATTCAACCACGAACACATCACGTTGATATTCCCCGTAAGGCGGTTGCGATTCAACTTCACCACTTCCAACTTTTTCAGATTTTTTAAGTCTTCCGGCAACGCACCGGACAGGTTATTATCGGACAAATCCAGAACCAGCAGGTCGCTTGCACTCCCAAGCGCCGCCGGAATTTGTCCGGTGAGGTTATTGTTTGCCAAATGTAAGCCCGCAACCCGATTATCCTTGACGGTCACGCCAAACCATTGTTCAATCGGCGCGTCCGTGTTCCAGTTGGTGGCTTCCCGCCAACCCGCACCATTGGTTGCTGCGAACAGTGCCGCGAGCGCGGTCGAATCGGTTTGCAACGACACCCCGAAGCGGAACAGCACCGATGAGGTGGTCGAGCCGCTTGGCGTGGTGAGCCGGATTGCCGCAAACTCCGTGCGGCTTGGTGTTGCCGGAAGTGTTATTGTTATTTGTGTGGCTGACAGCACGCTAAAATTCGTTATCAGAACACCACCAATCGTTATGCTGGTTACTCCAATCAGATGTTGTCCATCAATCACCAGCGTCGTACCCGGCAGCCCCGTTGTCGGCGAAAACCCCGTGATGACGGGCGGATCCTGACGGTTGACAATCGTTGCCGAGGTTGCCGTACCACCCGGTGTGCGAATAGTTACCACGCCTGTTGCCCCAACGGTCGAACCGGTGACGGCGGGTGGAATCGTGACAGAAATTTGCGTGGGAGAAATCACACGGAACACCGCCGGAATGCCGCCAATGGTCACGAGCGAAAGGGCGGTAAAGTTTGCTCCGGTTACGGTAATGGTCGTGCCGGCATTGCCTATCACCGGCGTTACGCCGCCCGGTCCGGTCACACCGCCAATACGCGGCGCGGCTTGCACCGTCACCGTGTTCGTTGTCAGCGCCGTGCCACCCGCTGTGCGGATGCTGATGGTTGCCGTCGTCAACATCGCTCCGGTACCCGTCGTTGCAAAAAGCCCGGGTGGAACCGTGATGACGGCTCCGGTGCTGGATGTTACGCGGAATGTTGCGGTTGTTGTGCGTGTGCCGCTGGTGAACGTCACGGTGATAATGCCGGAGAGGTTTGCTCCGGTGACCACAAGTTCCGTCCCCACACCAACCGTTGTTGGACCAAGCGCTGTTATCATCGGCGGCGGCGGCGGGGTGACGGGTAAGAGCGTAAACCGCGTTGTGGCTATCGTGCTGCCGCTTGGCGTGGTGAGTTGGATGACCGCGTTCGACGACGAGATTCCCGGTGGAACCGTTATCACCACTTGATTGGCGGAGTTTGTAACTATCGTTGCCGGTACACCGCCGATGGTCACCACCGCGCCCGCAAGGTTGGTTCCGTCAATCGTCACCGTGTTGCCGGTGCTGCCGGTGGTCGGTCCGACCATCGTTATCACTGGTGCTGGCGTTGCCGCCGAGGTGTAGAAAAATGGCGTGTTTGCCGTTGCCGAACCAGCCGGTGTTTGCACGCGGATAATCTGACGAGCCTGTTGGATGCCGCCCGGAAGGGGTGGAACCACCACCGCAATTTGTGTCGGCGACAACACCGTAAAACTCGTTGCCAAGGTCATCCCAAATTGCACCACCGATGCTGACGTGAAGTTTGTACCCGTAAGAATCAACGTCGCACCGGTTGCGCTTTGCACCGCGCTCACCTCCGTGATATACGGCGGTTGGGGGATTTGCAGCGGCAGATTGACCTGGCTCGAACCTGCGGGTGTTGCCACAATAATCGTGCTGGTGGTTGCGCCACCGCGCTCTGCGCCCGGCGGGATGATTGCCATAATCGAGGTTGGCGAAAGCACGGTAAACTGCGTGACCACAAAACCGTTGATGTTCACATCGGTCGCGTTGGTGAAGTTTTGCCCCGTGATAATAATCGGTGAACCGACCGTTGCGTAGGTCGTGTTCACGCTTTGCACGACCGGTGCGGGCGGCAGCACGATTGCTTGGGCGATGAACGGCACCACCACCGTTGTTGCGTAGGTGCTGCTAAGGATAAGGCTGCCGGTAATCGTACCGGTGGTTGTGGCAAACACCCGTACACGCACACCGGTGGCGAGCGTTGGGACGGTTGTTGGTGTGGCGGGCATCACAATCGTCGCCTGCGGGGTGAATGCACCGGTCACGCCTGCCGAAAGGCTCAAGCTGGTTGAACCCGTTATTTGAATGCTTGTTGCGCCTATCAACGAGGAGCCGCTTAGGGTGAGCGGTACATCGGTGATGCGCCCGACATACACCGCGCCGAGGTTGACCGACAACGAATCGGCACCGAGCCGAGGTTGTGCTTGGTTCCGCAACACCGAAACTGTACCGGAGCTGCTGTTGACGACGATGAGGTCGAGGT
The DNA here is from genome assembly GCA_025358765.1 of Candidatus Kapaibacterium sp. Lineage (GTDB taxonomy): Bacteria > Bacteroidota > Ignavibacteria > Kapaibacteriales > UBA4661 > JANYIG01. The sequence continues at coordinate 409 of JANYIG010000045.1, read as the reverse complement.
CGCCGTCGCCATCCACATCCGCACTCACCGTAGCTTGTGCGTTATTGCCGCCCACAACAGGCGCACCCGTCACACCAGTAAAGGACGGGGAGAGTACACCGCCGCCGCCGTTGGTCATAATGGTGAGCGCATTGCCCGCAGGGCTTGAACCGCCTGCGCCGCCCGTCACCGCAAGGTCAACATCCCCATCACCATCGGCATCGAACGCTTCGATGCCGCGGGGTTGTTGCGGAACTGCTCCGGCTCCGGTTGTGGCAATCGTAAACAAGCCCCCACCGCCATTGGTCAGCACCGAAACTGTGTTTGCGCCGCTGTTGGCGGTAGCAAAGTCTATATCGCCGTCGGCATCCATATCCGCCGCGGTGATGGCTTCCGGGTTTGCACCCACCGAATACACCGCCGTCGAAAA
>JANYIG010000040.1 GCA_025358765.1 Candidatus Kapaibacterium sp. | reverse complement strand
TGTGCCGCCTCCGGAGTATGTGCCGGCGTTTGAGCGGTAGCCCGATTGACCGCCCCACACGCTGATGCGAGCCGACGGCGTGGCGGATGCTGTGGCGGTTGTCATCGGCTGGTTCCACGCGAGTGACAACCCGCCGCCTGTGCCGCCTGTGTTGGTGTTCAATGCCGGGGTGCGCGAGGTGATGACCGGTTGGAGGACGTTTTTGAGGATGGAGACGTTGTTTGAACTATTGTTTGCGGTTGCTATGTCCAAATCACCATCACCGTCCATATCTGCCATAACAAGATGCCAAATACCTGTACCGGCGGTTGCGAAAGGCGAGCCAGTCGCCGCCGTAAAGCTGCCAGCACCATTATTGAGCAGCACGACGATATTATTGGTCGTAATTGCCGTAGCAATATCCAGATCCCCGTCGCCGTCCACATCGCCAAAGGCAACGCTTATAGGACCATTACCCGGCGTACCTGCTGGATAAGTGGCAGCCACAGCGAGTGTTCCCGTGCCGTTATTCCGCAAAACGGTAGCATTGCCGAGAGAGCCTATTCCCACAACAACATCCAAATCCCCGTCGCCATCTATATCGCCGACGGCAATGTTGTTAGGGTTCCCACCTGTTGACACACTCGGCAAGGTAACAAAAGACCCTGTGCCATCATTCAGCAAAACCGATACGTCACCTGAGTTCTGATTTGACGCTATAATGTCTATATCTCCATCACCGTCCATGTCTCCAACTGCTACACCGATTGCATTAAATACGACAGGAAACGCGGCTCCCGGCAAAAAGCCAGTTCCCGTGCCATTATTAAGAATGACCGTTACCGTAGAGCCACCACCTATGTTCGAGGCGACAATATCCAAATATCCATCGGCGTTAAAGTCAGCAAGGGCAATACTTCCAGCATTATTGACACCGCCGATGGTTATGACGCTCGAGAACGTTCCACTGCCAGTGTTCAACAACACATACACAAATCCGCCTTGGTCTGTGACCGCAATATCTACATTGCCGTCATTATTAAAGTCCCCTAAGGCAATACCTCTGCAACCTCCAGGGAGAGAAACAGTTGTCGGCGTATAAAATCCCGAACCATTATTTCTAAAAATTGTAACGGTTTTGGTAGCACCACTGTTGTCTGCCGTTACTAAATCAATATCACCATCGTTATCTATGTCTGCCGCTGCTATTGCTATGGGATTGGCACCAGCGCTCAGAGCAAACGGCGACCCCGCTTGCAGTAAAAACGTTCCCGAACCCACACCAGCAGCAGCTCGAAAACCATACACAAACGGGCGCGTAGGGGCAAAAAACGAACTTTGTGCGTTCGTTACCGTCACGAACACCTCCTCACCGCTTCGGAAGGGTTTTGTGGGCGTTATGGTTGCTGTTGCTCCTGCTGTGCTGTACGATGCTGCTCGCGTACCTGTAAAACCGCCATGAACGATGAAATGTGCGGCATTAACGGAGTTTGGGTTGAGGGTTTGGGCGAAGGGAATCCTCACCGCCGTCGCAAGCGCCGCCGTATTCGTATTGCGGGCGGGCGTAACCGGAACGGTTGCTGTGAACGGTGCGACGTTGTTTTGCACGGTTTGGGGGAGCGTGTTTTTGAGGATAGAGACGTTGCTGCTACCAAGATTTGCCGTAACAATATCAATGTCTCCATCACCGTCTATATCGCCCGTAGTAATTCCATATGGAGATGCTCCCACTTGATATGGCGATCCTGCCGCCGAGGTAGAAAAATTGCCTGCCCCGTTGTTCAAGCGAACCGTGACATTACTGATAAAAAAACCTACTGTTACCAAATCAAGATCCCCATCACCATCAACATCAGCGAATGTTATCATATCCGAACTGTTATTTGCTCCCGGCACCACAAAGGGAGCGCCAGGCGCTGAGGTAAGAAACCCGCCTGCTCCATCATTCAGGCGCACTGATACATTACCAGACAAATCAATAACCGCCAAATCAAGGTCACCATCGCCGTCTATATCGCCCAATGTCAAAGAAGTAGGCGTTGTTCCCACGCTCCCTAAATTAGCAGATACTGAAAAAGCACCAACTCCATTATTCAGCATAACGGCAACGTCGTCTGTTCCATTATCTGTTACCACTACATCAAGGTCACCATCGCCATCAATATCACCGAGTGCAAGACCATTAGGAATATTACCGCCAGTAGCATATGTAGCAGGCGCTGCAAACACACCTGCGCCATTGTTAAGAAGGACACCGATAACATATGGCGGACCATTGATTGCCGTTACGATATCAAGATCACCGTCACCATCCACATCGCCCAAACGAGCAACGGGATATGGTCCGCCCGCCCCAAACACTCCCGACGGAGTAAAGGAGCCTACGCCATTATTGAGGAGGATACTCACTGTTCCAGCAACAGAGTTTGTAACAGCCATATCAAGATCGCCGTCGTTATCTAAATCTCCCAAAATGATCACCCCAGTCCCACCGGACGCAAACGGAGAACCGACAGCAGGCGTATATGATCCACTCCCATTATTGAGCAACACAGTAATGCCCGTGGCATCATTGACAACGATGTCTATATCACCATCTGCATCCACATCGCCACAAACTAACGCACTAGGACTCACCCCAGTGGCAGGCGTGGAAGTCTGCACAAACGTCCCCGGTCCCACACCCGCCTTTGCGCGAAACTGCCCTACAAACGCCGTAGCGGTCGCACTACTGTTGAAGCCGTTCAGCATTGGCTTGTCGCCCGCGCTGGTGCGAACGCCGTTGCCGATGGTAGCATTGGTCATCAGCGTAAAATCAACCCGCTCGCCCGCACGGTAGGGGCTGGTAGGTGTGAACGAAGGGCTTGGTGTGCCGCCCCCGCCATAGCTACCGGAGCGTAAGCCCGTCATGCTACCAAAAGCTCGGAAATTTGCGGCAGAAAAAGCAGCCATGTTCTGCCCGCCGAAATTCGTGGTAAGCGGCTGCGAGGCAGTACCGTTGTTGAAGTTTTGTGCTGGCGTGAGCGGGGCTTGGAGCTTGGGCAGATTTTGGTCGAAGGTAAGAACGCGATTATTCACACCATCGGTGACAATCAATCTATTGTTTGGCACATCAAACGTACATGCCCGGAATGAGTAGCTCACTGTGCGAGAAACAAGTGTTGGAGCAGAATTCGTAAACGTTTGTTGACCAAGCACAACATCAGCACTGGGGTTTGTAATCGGTTTTGTTGGAGCATTGAAAAATACAAGAACACGATAATTAAAGCGGTCTGTAACATAAAGATCGTTCGTCGTGGGGTTCACTGCAACACCAAGAGGCGTATTCATACCAGTTTGCGTCAATGCTGTTCCATTGGCAAGAAACGATGGCTGCCCATAGACAGCATCCGCAACAGCAGCAGTCGGCGGTGGCGCAACAAGATAGGCACTGTTAAACCGTACCACTCTGTGATTACTGAACTCAGCGACGTATAACGCGCCCCCCCCGTCAATGGCAATTCCGCGGGGACCGTTAAAATTCGTCGCCGAAGTTCCAATACTGTTGCTAATATACGATGTTTGCCCAAACACCGCTTCGGCATTCGCTCCGAAGGATGGCAATGTTGAAAAAGTAAACCTGAGTACGCGCTGATTGCCAAGTTCACTCACATACAGTTTGTCATGTGCAGCATCAAGAGCAATGGCATATGGAAAGCTAAGACCATTTTGCAGCGTTGCCGCCGCACTCGATATGAAGTCTGGCTGTCCCACCACAAGGTCGGCTGTGGGGTTGGCAGCAGCAATATGGGCAGATGAGTACCGAACAAGACGGTTGTTAAATTGATCCGCAATCCACAAATTACCGTTTTCCACTATAATGTTGGTTGGCTGATTGAGTGTTTGTGCCGTAACACCCCCACCCCGATTTGCCAGTATCACGGTAAGATCAACTTGCCCAAATGCTCGCTCCGGCGTTGGTTGATTGGATGTTATGGGATAGGCATATCGTAGAACGCGGTTGTTGTTGATATCCGAAACATAGAGCTTCCCATTTGTGACATCAACAGCAACACCGGCAGGAAGATCTAACCCGAGTGGTGTATTGGGATTGTTTGATATGCTGCTCACAAAATCCGGCTGCCCAATCACATATGTTGCGGGCTGCCCGTTCACCCACTGGGCGTGAACACTTGGTGTAACAAGCACCACCGTCAACAAACATAATACAAACACACGCAACAGAAGCGAGCGTATAAAAATATGTTGTCGGCAATATTGGAGCAAGAATGTAAACATACGTGGCGTGGGAGGTAAGGTATGGATGAGGATGTTTTTGTTGTCATCGCATAATTTACGGAAAAACAACCGCTTGACCAAGTTACCAAAAGTCATACGACCCGTTGTCTGCCGCCTACGCCGTCGCCTGATTTCGGAAGCCGGCGGTTGATTGCAAAAAATCAAAAGGGCAAATAAATTTGAATAACGCAGCAATAGCATTTTTTTTCTTGATATAAACACTATTTTTCGTTGTTTTTACCAAACAAAATACGTTATACCAACATTTACACTGCCATGATATTAGATGAAACCGATAAGCAATTACTGACGCTGCTTCAAGAGGACGCACACCTTGGTTTTGCAGAATTAGGCAAACGGGTAGGGATGTCCGTCTCAGCCGTCAACGAGCGCGTAAAAAAATTGGAGACGCAAGGGTACATCGAGCATTATGCAGCCCGCATCAATGCACAAGCCGTAGGGTTAGACCTTTGTGCATTTATCCACGTGTTGGTGGACAAACCGGAACACGAAGACCGTTTTATTGAACGCATGAAAACAATGCCCGAAGTACAAGAATGTCACCACATCACCGGTGAATTTTCATACCTCGTTAAAGTGCGAGTGAGTAACACCGCAGCGTTAGAACAGCTCATAAAATACGGATTTAAGGCGCTTGGAGGTATTATACGAACACAAACGTTTATCGTCTTGTCGTCACCCAAAGAAACAAACACACTTCCTATCACCTAAATAAAAAATACGATGGAATCTTTACGCACAACCACATACAACTCGGCAGAAGGGCTCAAAGACTTTATCCACGCTTTTGAAGCCTGTACACTCACAAGGGCAGATTGGACGCACCACGCACATTTAGTCATGGCACTTTGGTATATCAATCATTTTCCTTTGAAGGAAGCCACAGAACGCATTCGCACAGGTATTCACCGACTTAACGATGCCTGCGGTGTTGTAACCACCGCGACCAGCGGTTATCATGAAACAATCACGCGGTTTTATATCTGGTCAGTGAAGCGGTTTTTGGAAGAATCAGCCACAAACGTACCCCTCGAAACGCTTGTCACGACACTCTTACAGAGCGAATATGCCGAAAAATCATTCCCCCTGCGCTACTACAGCAAAGAACTGCTGTTTTCGTCCGAAGCGCGGTTTGGCTGGGTAGAGCCGGATTTGAAACCACTTACGTCAAGTATCAATTAAGTCACGACTACTGTTCCTGTACAATTTTTTCACCGATTTTTGGAGAATGATGCTCTATGGAAGATCTATTTTTTATGAAGGGTCTTATTCTGGGGTTTTCTCGAATACAACGCCGCGTCAATCCGACAGCCCGCTAAGAAGCGGACAGCCGGAAATAAAAAATAGCATTCTATCACCCGAAAGGGAATAACTTTTATCTGTCCATGTCCTGAGAACCAAATAAATAATGGTATATCACCCGAAAGGGAATAAGCATCTGGATATATTTAGATTGGTGCTTTGCTACTTTTTACCGAAATTCATCACAAGTTCAACTACCGTAAGCATCGCTCACAAACTTGCGGAATGAAAGCCTGCTTACTGCTATCTAAAACACATTTTTCCCATTGTGATAAAGGAGTTTTTATGAACCCCGATTTAACCCCGCTCGGAATTTTCCATACCGCCCTCAGCATCGTGGCTATCGTATCTGGGGCAATCGCATTATACCGCAACAAACAAATCACGCTGAATAACAGATTGGGGCAAGTCTATGTTGTCACAACGCTCATAACGTGCCTGACTGCTTTTGGCATTTTTCGCCATGGCGGATTTGGACCCGGACATTGGCTCACCGTTGTCACGTTGGTAACACTGCTGGTGGGGACTCTTGCTGAAAAGAGTACGGTGTTTGGTGGGGTGTCAGCTTACGTGGGGGTGATTAGTTTTTCCTTTAGCTTTTTCTTGTCCATGATATTCACCGTGACCGAAGCCTTAACGCGCCTACCCCCGGAACAACCGTTAGCAGCTAATCAGGAAGCGCCGATACTTCTGGCTGCCCGTGGCATCTTGCTCTTGGCTTTTGTGATTGGCGTTTTTTTTCAAGTTCGTCGTTTGCGAACTGTCGGCAGCTGAGGCTTAAGGTAATTGGGCAGACCGTTTCAAAATCACATTGTCAAAAATCACATTGTCAAAAATCACATTATTAATGACCTGTACTTCAGGCTGTGTATGCTGTGTATAAGGTTTGGAACGGTTCTGCCACCTTTTTCCGTAGCTTATTATTACTCGCCTTCTCCACCTGTTTTGTCGTTTTCGTCGCGGTGCGGAACACCTTTGGGATTGGCATGAGCGCGAGGGTCATTCGGGTCAACCGCAACACTCATGCGCCCGTCGAACACATAACATCGTCCTTCAAAGCCCTTTCCCTGCACTGCGGGGTCTTTCGCGTAGGTGACAATGCCCCCGTGAAGTTGAGCGACATCATGGAACCCTTCTTTCAGCAAAAAGCCACTGAGTTTTTCGCAGCGAATGCCGCCCGTGCAATAGGTCAGGATTTTTTTTTCTTTGTAATCCCTCATATTCTCACGAATCCATGCGGGAAAGTCGCGGAATGTCCGCACATTAGGACGCAGAGCGCCCTCGAAATGCCCTGCATCCCATTCATAATCCGAGCGCCCGTCCAACACAATCACGTCGTCACGGTGCATTGTCTCGTACCATTGGCTTGGAGACAAGTATTCACCGGTAATTTCATTGGGGTCGAGTTCATCTTCTATGCGGAAAGTCACGAGTTCTTTTTTTGTGCGAACGTGAATTTTTTTGAAGGCGTGGTCGGCAATATCATCAATTTTGAACCACACATCCTCAAAACGAGAATCCAAACGAAGCTCTGCCATATATGCTTCGCATTGTGCGGGCGTTCCCGATACCGTGCCGTTAATGCCCTCCTCCGCAACAAGGATGCGCCCTTTCACGCCGAGTTTTTGACAAAAAGCAAGATGCTCGTTGGCAAAATCTTTGTAATCGTGAACAAAAATGTATTTATAGAACAGCAAAACGTTATATAGCGTAGGCTTAGTCATTCTTGCATTTGGTCGTTAAAGGTGAAACATTGTCGAACGGCATCAATCTCATCCATACAAAAATAACGGTCAGGCTTGAAAAAACCTGACCGTTTCTTAATTCTTAATTCCCAATTCTTACTTTTAGTCCACAACCGTTTCCACGCGGACTTCCACCGTACGATTGTAGAAGCGACCTTCCGGCGTTTCGTTATTGTAAAGCGGTTTGCGAGCGCCCACGCCGAACGACGTAATTTTACCATTATTGCCTATTGCATCTGCCACGCTTTTTGAACGTCCATCCGATAAACGCTGATTCAAATCGCCATTGCCCAGACGGTCGGTATAACCAACAACCGAGATACGCGAGTTTGCGGCAATATTTGGCTTGATAAATTCTTTAATAATCTTGCCATTGCGTTCGCCCACGCCTGTCGCATTAAAATCAAACGAAATTAAGCGATAGGTATCTACCGTTCTGTCTTTCACTTTATTCGCACGTTTTTTGCGAATCGTGACCTGCTCGACCGGCACGTTGCCATCATCTTCGACAGCTTCGCCGCGCGTGTCGGTCACTTGGTATGTAAAGACCATTTCCTCTTCCGTACGCGGCAGGTGAACGAAGTCATCGGCGATATTCCACACGTAACTGTCTTCATCTTTGCCCGGAGATTGATAAATGGTTAACTCTTTGCTGCCTTGCACGGAACGAAGTTTTGCCTTGGCATACCCAGCTTCGGCTTTGGAACTGAGTTTGAAGCGAATTTTTTGTATCGAACACGCTGCAAGTGTGTCATAGACAAGGAGCGGCTCCAACAATTCTTTAAAGTCCGTTTGAATCTCTACGCGGCGATTTTCTTGGGAGCCTGCAACCGAATCTACCGATTTTGTGGGTAATTCCGGCAGATTCCGCACTTTAATACCGACGCGGCTCGTATCCACGTCCCAGATGTCCGTGAGATACTTCCGAATCGTGAGTGCACGTTGATACGAAAGCGAAAGATTGCCTTCTTCTGAACCACTGTTATCATTACAGCCTATAAGCGTGATTTTTGTTTTTGGTTTGTCTTTCATTCGATTGCCGATGATGTTCAGCACGTCGTAATAGACTTTCATCATGTCCGAATTATAGAACCGTTGGCTGAAATTATCCACTTCATCGTCAAACGAGCCGACATCTTTTTTATAGCGATTATATTTCTCTAACATAGCGGACGAATTGGCATCGAAAAAGACAAAACCAAGCATTGGATACAGCTGACGCGACACAAATTCCTCAATACGAATCTTTACAAGCGATGATTCTACACCAAGCGTGTCAATACCAAATGCTTGTACATGAGCTTCCAATTTAGGAATTGGCGGCGGCGGTGGCGGTGGCGGTGGCGGAACGGGAGGAATCGGCAGCATATAACGCACAGATACGCCCGCCCGTAATACATCCACATTCCACGATAAGCCCGTCACCACAGGCGTGAAGTTGTAGGAATACAACACTTCCGGTGAAATAATCAACGCCGCACTTTGTTCGCCTATGGGAATCGGAATATCGTAACCAATACCCGCAACAGCTGATAAATTGAACGCTTGAGCATTAGGAATATCGCCGCTGACGGAGTTCCGTTCTTTTGAGCCATTCTGGAAGAGAGCCGTCGCATCGCTTGGCTGCAAGAGCTTTTCCACCTGCACGTATTTCGGCGACAAATACAAGCCCGCCCGCACACCTGCCAGAAAACGGAGATTGGCAAGCGCCCCATCAAAAGGCGTGATTGCCAGTAGCGGCTCAAAAACAACATTAGTAAGCGTTGGCGTGATGCTATACCCAATTTGTCCATCGAAAAACGTCACACTGCTACCATCAGCCGACAAAACGCCGATACGCTGTGGCTCTGGCGCTTGCAACTCTGCGTTGTTTGTAGAAAAAGCAGCACGGAGCGAAAGCGCGAGTTTGTCCGAAAATGGGATTTCCACAAGCGCACCAGCCGTAAAACCACCGCCAGAAGCATTGCCAAACGGAAATTTATCATCCGTTCGTTTTGTAATGCCCGGCAGGTTCAGAAAGTTCGCACGGTGCATGTTCAGATTATAGCCACCAAACACACCGAAACTCATACGTTTCGAGGAATCTGCCGTTGCTGAATACAGTGCCGTATTCAGTGGCATTGTTGCCGAGGTAACGTTCGCGGTTGTGCTTGAATTGGGCGTTTGTGCATACACTGCATCGCTCATAGATGCTATCATTCCAACACCGACGATAGCACAGAACAAGAGGAACAACATAGGTTTCTTCATCGCTTGCCTTTGGCATAGTTTTTGATGACTTAATTGAGCAGCCGAAAAAGATATGGTTGCTCTCGACATAAGAACATCAGGCAAAAAACATGCCGTTTTTTTGAAACTGGATTGTTTTTGATAAAACAGAGCTGAATATTCTTGAATACGTGATTTGAACAAATATCACTTTCGCTGTAATTTCTGTTTGAAGATTATCAAACAATCTTGATTCAAAGAATACTAATTTCATTTCTTCTGGTGTATATTACGGTGGTTCAACCATGATGGATGTTGACCATACAATCTGAACTTGCACAACGAACTTGGCAAGTTACGAAAAAATCTACTTTGATATGACGATTTCATGAAGTGCGTAGGTTGTAGAGCAATCGTATAAACCTTGTGCAACCGCAAGCAATTATCAAGGGTAATCGGTGAGCGAACTTTCTTTTTCACTCTAATTTCTGGTGTGTACCATGTCCGAACAGTCACAATCACTCACGCAGCAAAATGCCTCGCTTCGGGAGAGCTTGGAGAACACCCTCATTATTAACACTATTAAGTTTTTTAGTGTTATCTCCAAGTCCGACGGTTTTGTTAGCCCCGATGAGCGCCAATATGTGCGAACGTACCTCGATTCGCTCTATCTTGCGCCGGTAGCGGATTACCTGTTTGGGCAATTCAACCTCTTCTGCGAAACGGATATTGACATCGAAGCGGCTGCCACGCAGATGAAAAGCGGTCTTTCGTACGAAAACCGCGTCTTTATTCTGATTAAAGTGTATGAATTGGCAGCATCGGATTCGATGGATGACATAGAGCGCGACGTGGCTCGCAACATCGGCAGCATGATGGGCATTGCATTCGAGGATGTGCTGTTTATCGAAAAACTCTACGACGTTCCGGGCAGCGCCGAAGTGGAAACAGAGCGCCCGTCCGGCATTATCTCCATTCGCTTAGGCAATGTGCCAGGGTATTCCGACGTGGTGCTTCCCTATCCGCATCTCGACCTCGAAATCCTCCAAGTCGGTAGCATCTTTATTGCGCTGAAAAAAGGCAGACAACATTCTGTCCTTGTCGGCACAGGTTCGCGGGTTCCAAAACCGCTTCTGCCCTTGCTCGCAACAAAGATTCAGCACAACCAGAACATCACGATTAATGATTACACCGTCAACTTTGAGGATTTAACGTACTACTTCCAGCTGAAGAGTAAGTTTATCCTCCCTATTTCGCTCTACGTCTCACGTGCAGCCGGCGATTACGATGGCAATGAGCTTATCATCTCGCAGATGGCAAGCTACGAAGATATCCTCGTGATTGAATTCACGCAGTTGATGATTATCGCCCGCCCTCTTACCGAAACAACGTATCTTTCGATTAATGGCATTGTGGTGAACGATGAACGTTACGTCAATCTGAACGATACGATTACCGTTGATGGCTGCCCAATCAATCTCCGCAAAATCGCCTTCCAACAAGGCTTGGAGAGCCAAACGTACAAATTCCACGAGGATAAACCAGAATATATCATCGGCAATCAATTACAGCACGATATTGTTCTTCCCGATGGTTCCTCGCGTGCATGGAAATGCCGCATCCTTCAACAACATGTCAAAAATAGTGAACAAGTGCAATTCACCCTTGAGACAAAAGGGTGTCCGTATAGAATTTACAACAATTCCAAAGCCGTCAAATCTGGCTTTGTTATTACGGATAAAGCAATCATCATCATCAACAAGTTCATTTTTAAATTCGACTTAAGTGCCGGTCTGTGCCGCGTGGAGCCGTTTCGGTTCAAAGATTTTATAGTACGAAACCTCACGTACGCTTTTCAGGACAATACAGTCGGTTTGGATGATGTTTCGTTTGAGATTGACTACGGCGATTTGGTGGCGATTATGGGTCCTTCCGGTTGTGGTAAATCCACGCTTCTCAACATTATCAATGGCTACAATAAGCCGAAAAATGGCATTGTAGAAGTCAATGCCTACAATCTGCACAAAGACTATAATGCGCTGAAAGACCTACTCGGCTACGTGCCGCAAGACGACTTGCTCTTCGAGAATTTGACGGTCTTTGAAAACTTGTATTACAACGCCAAACTGCGCTTCCCCGACAAGCCGGCAGAAGACATCAAAAAACTTGTCGAAGGTGTTTTGGAAGACATTGACCTTTCGGAAAAACGCAATATTAAAGCAGGCAGCCCCACAATGCGGACGCTTTCTGGCGGGCAACGCAAACGCTTAAACATCGGTTTGGAATTGCTTGCCGGTGCAGATATTTATTTCCTTGATGAGCCTACAAGCGGCTTGTCGTCGAAGGATTCCGAAAAAATTATTGAGTTGCTGCAACGCCTGACGCTCAAAGGCAAAATCGTGTTTGTGGTTATCCATCAGCCTAGCCCGAAGATTTACAAGATATTCGACAAATTGTTGTTACTCGACAAAGGTGGTAAAACAGCATTTTTCGGTGAATCACTTGCAGGATTAAAATACTTCAAATCCCACGCCCAACAAGTGGGCGGCAGCGCTACGACGGACATTCTGGAGTCGGTTGTTGTGGATGATTCCGTCGAACCAGATTTACTCTTGGAAACGCTCGAAGAACCGCTCACAGACATTGACGGCGTACCGCTTGCTCAACGCAAATATTCACCGAATTATTGGAAAGAGCAGTTTGCCGCTTTTCGCCTGTTCGAGCGACGATTGGCTTTTGAAGATGCCGAACGAGTTGCACTGCCGCCGCCGCGTGACCTCAGTTTTCGCCAAAAATTCAAGCAGTTCAACACGCTGATTGCCCGTAACTTCAAAAATAAAGTCCGCGACCGCTCAAACTTGGTCATTACCTTCTTTGAAGCACCCATTCTTGCGCTCGCGGTGAGCTTCATTTTGCGGCTCATCCCGTCAAGTGGCGAATACAGCTTATACCAAAATGAAAATCTCAAAATTTTCATCTTTTTGGCGGTCATCATTGCGTTGTTCCTTGCCATCACGAACAGCATTGATGAAATCATCAAAGACGCAGCGATTCTTTTGCGCGAAAAGATGCTCAACATCGGTAACGTCAGCTATTACCTGTCGAAATTCATCACGCTTGTGGTGTTTTCCATCGTACAAAATGCGCTCTTTCTGGGCGTGGCGTTCCCCGTGTTGCAAATGCGAGAACTCTTTGGCTTTTATCTGCTTTTCATGACGATTGTTTCCATCAACGGCATTACTACTGGATTGTTCATCTCTGCCTTCCCTCGTTTATCGGCAAAGGCAGCGTTCAACTTTGTTCCGCTGCTATTGATTCCGCAAATCATCTTTGGTGGAGCGCTCATAGCCTACGACCAGATGACGCACCTCAAAATTTGCAAATATGAAATCCCCGAAGTGGCGCAACTTATCCCTTCACGCTGGGCGTACGAAGGCTTGATGACGCTTCAATATTCGTTCAACAGTTTCCAGCCAGTGGACGATGCTTTTCAAGAGCAACTTCAACGTGCCATCACGCTTAGCGAGGACATTGACCGCACGACAGCTGACCGTGACAGCGCCATTGCTCGGTATCAGCAGCAGACAGTAACCGACAGCGCCGAGTATGCAAACCGCATAATCGCACTCGACCAAAAAATTGAGCATAGCAAATTTGCGCTTGAGCAGTACAAACAGAACAAACCGTCGCTTGATTCAGCGATTGAGGTAAATCGTCTGCTCTTCAAGAAGAACAGCACCGACGACGACATCAAAAAGAAAATCAAGTCGCTACAAGAGGAAATCCAAAAAACGCTCACGATTTACAATGAATACGATGGTTTGGTTGCCGAGCGCGAGCGTACAGTAAAAGCCGCTTCGGACAAAACAATTTCGGACAGTATCAGCCAACAAACCTTGCTTGCTACGCTGAACCAAAAGATTCAAGACAACAATCAAGCGTTGGTAAATTTTGAGCAGAACAAACCTGTGATTGACTCACTGATTGAGGCGCATCGCGCTCAGTACCAAAAACCCTACGGCAATCAAGAAATAGCGCGGCAAATCCGTATTGCTGCAAACAAATACAGAGACCTCATAACACCTATCACGGCTGGCTCTGGCGGGATTCCAAGCGCTCCCAAAATGCCAATTATCGGCGCTCCCAGCGTCGTGTTCGACCCAACAATGCTTTCGGAATGGCTACGCCACCCGCTCCTTGTGCCAGCAAAACCAATTCCGGGCGTGAGGGTAATAGGCATGGAGACGATTCCGACGGTGATATTCAACGGTGCGGTTTTGCTTTTGATGTCTGTAGCGGCAGCATTCGGGGCACTGTTTATGCTGCGCTTCCGCGATGGGTTTGTCGGGGTGTTGCAAGGTCTTTTCCGTATTAAACCGAAAAAAGCGGCATCGTAGAGTTAGTAGAGTTAAAAGCACTCCGTTACGAACATTCAGATATGAACGGCAATCGCGCTTAAAAAGAAGCACGGTTGCCATTTTTTTGTGATTGCCGAAAAATATCTTGCGTAGAAACAATCACTTTCCGTAATTTCACAGCACATCAACAAAAACTTTATCCACATTTTGACCTAAACGACGAAACCCAATTCATAGCGTAATCTCGTCCGTGTTCTCAACATAGAACCACCAAATTTCTGAACGGAAACACGGATTGAGGTTGCGCCTCGCTTTGATAGCGGGGCGTATTCCTGTTTGCCTCCGTTCGCGGCGCTTGGTGGTGCCTTTGTTGAGGGTGTATAGGAGTTACGCCCTTTTTCATTTCTATCATCGTGTTTCTATGACGTTCCCAACCAATCCACGCTTTGGCAGACGTGTCGCCCTTTCTGCCA
>JANYIG010000017.1 GCA_025358765.1 Candidatus Kapaibacterium sp. | reverse complement strand
CTGGTGGAATGGCCCCAATCCACGATGGAAATGCAGAAAAACTGGATTGGGCGCAGCGAAGGCGCAGATATTCATTTTCCACTTGTTGGTCATGCGTCTCAGCAACAAATGACCAATGACCAATTCACCAATGACAAAACGACGGATGCTTCCTCACTTACGGTATACACGACACGCCCTGACACAATCTTCGGCGTTTCGTACATCGTGCTTGCGCCGGAGCACCGCCTTGTGGACGCTATCACAACGCCCGAGCAGCGCAGCGCTGTGAATGCGTACAAAACACAGGTCGCGCTCAAGAGTGATTTGGAGCGCACGGAGCTTGCAAAGGAAAAATCGGGTGTGTTCACTGGCGCATATGTGCTGAATCCCGTGAACGGCGAAAAAATCCCCGTCTGGATTGCGGACTACGTGTTGGCGCACTACGGCACAGGTTCGGTGATGGGTGTTCCTTCGGGCGACCAGCGCGACCACGATTTTGCCAGCACCTTCGGGTTGCCCATCGTACAAGTAGTTGCGCCTGCGGACGGCTCTGCGTGGGATGTGCAAGAAAAAGCATGTGATGATTATGATAATGCCATCGCCGTAAACTCCAAAAACGACAACGTTTCACTCGACGGCATGGAATCGAACAAAGCAAAAAAATGGATGACAATGTGGCTTGCCGCCGAAGGGTTTGGCAATGTAAAAGTGCAATACAAACTGCGCGACTGGCTGTTCTCGCGGCAACGTTATTGGGGTGAACCCGTCCCGATTTTGTTTTTTGAGGACGGCACAAAACGCTCATTGGAACTGGACGAACTGCCACTTCGACTGCCGGATGTGACAGATTTTCAGCCTGCCGGTACGGGCGAATCACCACTTGCAAAGGTGGAGTCGTGGGTAAATTTCATTGACAAAAAAACAGGCAAACAAGCACGGTTTGAAACAAACACCATGCCGCAGTGGGCGGGTTCGTGCTGGTATTATCTGCGTTTTATTGACCCACAAAATGCCGACAAATTTGTTGCCGCCGACAAAGAGCAATACTGGATGGGTACTGGTGACGACGGAGGCGTTGACCTCTACGTCGGTGGCGCGGAACACGCCGTGTTACATCTTTTGTATGCACGGTTTTGGCACAAAGTGTTGTTCGATTATGGCTATGTTTCAACGCCAGAGCCGTTCAAAAAGTTATTTCACCAAGGTTTAATTTTAGGCGAAAACGGACAAAAAATGTCGAAGTCTGTTGGAAACGTGGTCAACCCTGACGATGTGATTGCAGAATTTGGTGCCGATGCGTTGCGCGTATTCGAGATGTTCATGGGACCGCTCGATGCCGCCAAACCTTGGTCAACCAAAGGCGTAGAGGGCGTTTCGCGGTTTTTGAACCGTGCGTGGCGTATGATTGCTGACGACAACGACAAATTGCACTCCAACGTCAAGCAAGCAGAGCTTACGAAGGAGCAAGCATTTTTACTACATTCCACGATTAAAAAAGTCGGTGAGGATATTGAAACGATGAGTTTTAACACGTCTGTTTCACAGATGATGATTTTTGTGAATGAGTTTACCAAGGCAGACGTGAAGCCGCGTTCAGCGATAGAAGCGTTTGTAGTGTGCCTTTCGCCGTTTGCGCCGCACATTGCCGAAGAACTGTGGTCAATTTTGGGTTACACGGAATCCATTTCCAAGCAGCCTTTTCCAAGCTACGATGCCGCAAAACTTGTGCAAGACGAAGTCGAAATTGTCATCCAAATCACGAGCAAAGTACGTGGCAAAGTGGTTGTTCCGAATAATGCCGACCAAACAACAGTAGAACGTTTAGCGCTTGCCGAGCCGAATGTGGCGAAATTCCTTGTGGGCAAGGATGTAAAAAAGACGATTTTTGTGCCGAATAAACTTGTGAATTTTATCGTGTAACTCTTCTGAAAACGGGCAGGCAATGAATGGCAAAATACCAGCACGATATGCTTGTTTGTCGGTTGTACATCAACACTCATCATGGACAAAAAAAATCAACGTACAACAATTTTTCTCGCAAGCATTATTCCATTCATCATGGCTGTATGCTTCGCGTCTTGCGCGAGTACCGTATCAAGTACCCGCCAAGACACGGGAATATTCCAATTTGATTTTCCGGAACCCGAGCGGCAATTAGAAAAAGTTACGCTTTGGGCGACGTATTACCACGTGTGGTACGCAGAAGTCACGAGTGCGAGTGGTCACGCGCTCTTGGATGTGAAAGGGGACAGGTTGAGTGGCGTACTCACCGCAAGGGATTGGTGTATGGCGGGTGTGGAGGGAACTGTACAAGTGAAAGATACGAGCGGGAAAATTGCCACGTATAACTACGCCGGACGTGGGCAGGATGTGCAGGTCGAGTGCGCTCAGTTTTTTAACAAAGGAACGCTTATCAATCCTGTTGCTATCGGCAAAACTCGCTGGACGCTTGCGCTTGGACCATATGGGGACGGTGTTGCAGGGATTATTCTGATTCCATTTCGCACGATTGCCGTTGATACGATAATGTTTCCTATTGGCTCCGTCATTTATGTGCCCGATGCGCGAGGGAAAGAAATTCAACTTCCCAATGGGCAAACCGTAAAGCACGATGGATACTTCTTTGCGGGCGATGTGGGTGGAGCAATTAAGCATACCCACATTGACGTTTTTTCGGGCGTACAAAAGACGAATCCCTTTCCCGATTTCGTCAAAAACGGTTCCAGCAAAACGTTTGAAGCGTATCGTGTGACGGACGAGCGTATTATTGCTACGCTCAAACGGCAGCATGTTCTTTCTGCGAAATAAATA
>JANYIG010000016.1 GCA_025358765.1 Candidatus Kapaibacterium sp. | reverse complement strand
TTCTGATTGCCGCCGGTGTGTTTTTCGAGGAGCGTGAAACGCTCCGAAAAATCAATGCTCATAATGAAGAAGCACATTCTGCACAAATCTACCTGAACGAGGTGGCGCACCACAATGGTATGGGCATCCTTTTGGTAGGCTTATTTATGGAAATCGGAACCTTGCTCGTCCGAATGCCAGAACGTATCATAAAAGTCACCCACGGAGTTGAGAACTACATCTTCGCAACGTGTTTACTCCTAAGCATTGTAAGCTTGTTGATTATGTTCGATTTCTTGAAAGATTATCTTAAAACATACTTCCTCAAGGCGTACAAATCCTGATAGCATTTCACCGTCGCGCAGAAAACGTACGTTCATGATGTTTAGCTTTGAAAACCATTTTACTATTGCCACCCAACTGTTATCCAGATATTTGACGTTCTCCCATTGTCGTCGCTGCACGAAATCTTGCACTCGCCTTTTTGTGGCTTGAAAAATATACGCTCACGCGGCTCCGCAGCTTTCACCAAACGGTCGTTGACGAACCAATAGACTGTACGTACTTCGTTTCCGGCTTGGCACGTAAGCATCAATTCAGAAATCACTGCGCCTTTGGTATCGTGTTCGACAAGGTATTCCTTGCCATCCACAAGCGACGTAATGGCAGGCGCAGCGGACTGCCCCGATTGAACACGCTTGCAGTCTCGGTTGTGCGGCGGAATCCGTGCATAAGCATAATTCTCGGCGTTGTAAAGAGCGAGTAACTCCGGTACGAGGTTTGGGTAGAGCTTTATTTTGTACTGCCCCACAGACGGCAAACAATCTGGACAATACGACATTCGCTCGTCCATCGCAACGGAGGCATATTTCAGATGCTCACATTTTTTGTTCGACGAAACAGATGGAATATAATAGTCCGTTATTTGATTTTCGCAAAACTCAGAAGGCTGCAAGCCACTTTCGGAGCAGACCAGTCGAAAATCCAATGTGGCGGGCGGTACGAACCAGTCATTCGATGAATTATAGTCAATAGCATTAAAAAGCTCGAACAGGAGTGGTGTAGCCATGTCTGCTCCCACAAGCTCTGGTACACCTGCGCCGGAGAAATTCCCAACCCAAACGCCAATCGTAAAACGTTTATTGAACCCAATACTCCACGCATCGCGCCGCCCGTAAGACGTACCTGTCTTCCACGCTATTTTCGGCAATTTCGTGTTGCCCAACAAGCGATTCGGCACATCGGGGCGATTCAGTTGTGTCAAAATTTCAGCAAGCATGAATGTAGAACCCTGCGAAAGCAATTGAGAATTAGGAATTGAGAATTGGGAGTTATCGCCGCCGCCGTTCCTCATTCTTGATTCATCTATGAAACGCAACGAACCAAAGCGCCCTCCGTTCGCAAACGCACAATACAGCCCAACCATCTCTTCCAATCGCACGCCACATCCGCCCAAAATCAAGGACAGACCGAGCTTGCGCTCATCCTTGCGAACTTGCTCGAAACCTGCTTGCTTCAGCTTTTCTACCATTGGCGTTATGCCTACACGGTCGAGCAATTTTACCGCCGGGACGTTGAACGAATTTATGAGCGCTTTTTCTGCCGTGACGGAACCATTGTACCGACGGTCAAAGTTTTCGGGGGCATAGCCGCCAAGGTTGATGGGAACGTCGTTCAGCATTGTTTTTGGTGTAATCAATCCTTTATCCATCGCAAGCCCGTAAATAAGCGGTTTCAAGGCGCTTCCGGGCGACCGCACTGCGCGAACGCCGTCCACCTCGCCAGCACTAACTTTATCCCCAAAATCCGGCGAGCCTAAATATACCAGCACCTCACGGGTTTGATTGTCCACCACCAGCACCGCCGCATTGTTGATGCCGTACATTTTCAAACGACGGATTTTATTTGCCGCAATCATCTGCACATTCGCTTGTTTTGCCACGTCCAGCGTTGTATGTACAACGACATCATCGGGAAATGTAGCTTTCATGCGGTTTGCGAAATGTGGTGCAATCGCAGGAGGTTCACGGCGCTGAATATCGAGCGGTTCGTTCAAGGCATCTTGAATTTCTGCTGCCGAAAATACATGCTCTGCCAGCAAACGTTGAAGCCACTTGTTGCGCTCGACGCTGAGTAATTGGGAATTAAGAATTAAGAATTGAGAATTGCGCGTATGTGTGGTATCAATATTCGCATCAATGTTCTTGAGTGAAAGCGATGTGGGGCGGTTCGGTATGATTGCCAGCGCAACAGCCTGCGCGAGGCTGAGACGTTCGGGCTGCTGCCCAAAATAAAGCAATGAAGCGGCTTTTACGCCCTCAATATTGCCGCCGTAGGGCGCGAGGTTGAGGTAGAGTTGGAGGATTTCGTCTTTGCTAAACCGTGCTTCTAATTGCAGCGCACGGAACGTCTCGACGAGCTTACTCCAGAGCGTTCGTGGTCGGTCTTCTATCATGCGGGCGACTTGCATGGTTATGGTCGAAGCACCAGAAGTGATGCGTTGTTTGCGGAGGTTGTTCGCAAGCGCTCGCACGAGTGCTACAGGATTCACGCCGCAATGCCAATAAAACCATCGGTCTTCTTTTTGGAGCAAAACGGTTCGCAGTGTAGGCGAAATCTCGTAAAGCTCTGTTCTCATGCGCCATTTGTCGTCGCGGCTTAAAAAAGCGTGAATCACCGTGCCGTCGCGGGCAGTGACGATGTGCGAATATTCGATGTGTACCCGAAGCGGAAAAACGATGCTTAACGCGCTGAGTGCAACCAAAACACCAGCAACAATAAGGCTTGCAAGATATAATGTTTGAAGGTAAAGCGGTTTGCTGGTCGGATTGCCAAAAGGAAATGAAAAAGCAGCACGGATAAGTTTTAAAAAAACGCCAAGCACTGCTTGCAACCGTTCATTCAGCCAATTGTGCATGAGCAGATTTTTATCGCGAACTCTCAATACCCAGCGCTTTCCGATGAAATGACCGCAGAGTGGCAGAGGGCGCGGAGTTTGGAAATGAAATTCAAAAATCCCTTGTTATTTATTGATGTTTATTCCGAATACTTTTGTATGTCATTCCCGCGAAGGCTGGGGCGGGTGTGACAGACCTGTCGATAATTTAGCCGCCCTGCTCTGCGGTAAAATCCGTTAGGGGCTACAATTGCGGAGTTATTGAAGAATTGGCAACGAAAGTTCGTGCAACGAACCAAGAAGAATTTTTCCTTCGGGATGCGCCTCGACGGTTGATTTTTCAAAGGGTTTTAGGCGTTCATAGCCGAAGCGGAACAACGAGGCTGCCTCTGATGCTCTTCCCGTGCGGTGCAAGAAATACGCAATTTCGAGTTTGCCGACGTGAAATTCGGGAAAAGCAGACGGAATCTCGCGGAAAATTTGCTCCGCCAGCGTCGTCATTCCGCGCCGCTCGTACAGTTTTCCAAGCATGACGCGGGCACGAACATAGGATGGTTTTGCGCCAATTGCGCGGTTGTACCACATAATTGCTTGGTCATCGTCGCCCGTTTTTTCCAATGCGGAGCCGAGCGCGACCATCGTGGTTTCTTCGTCGGGGAAAACTTTGAGTGTTTCTTGTGCCGTTTGGCGGACAGCGGTGTAATCTCGGAGCGTTTGATACATTTGAATGGTCAGCGCACGAAAATTGTACGAATTGGAATATTTGCTGATAAGCCGCTCTAAATATGGTCGTACTTCTGTCAAAAGCTCAATATCCATGCCCTGTCCGCGCATCCAATTCATCGCACCGCAGTACATATCGAGTCCAAGCGGCGTTTCGTCCTCGCCGAGGCGCTGGATTGCTTCACGGAGCATCAACAGCGCCCGCTCCGCTTCGCCACGCCACAGAAACGAGTGACCAAGGGCAAACGAGACAGAAATGTCTTGCGAGGCACACAAATACTCAATCAGGTCGTCAATATTTTCGTCATGCCCTTCCAAGATAGAGAGATATGAGGCTTTGAGGAAATCAGAATCCGTTTCTTCCATGCCTTCAATCAAAATGCGTTCGCCCTCGCCGGAAAGATTATCCACGTCGCGGAAATGAGCAAATGCGAGAGATAAATACCATTCGGGATGAGCAAGCGGGGCAAGTTCCACTGCCCGCGACAGCACCGAACGTGCAGCGATAAGTCGTGAACGGCTTTCAAGTTCCATGCCGATAAATCCCAAGCGTTCGGGGTTATTCCAATGCGTATATGCAGTTTCAATTAAGTCCGGTATCGTATTCACAATTTTTTTTATGGTCAAGAATCGGTAAAAACAGTAGCACACGGCAAGACAACAAGGTTATGTCTGTGTTGTCGTTACTTAAAAACAGCTATGTAGTGAATTGTTTGTATTGCACTTCTGTTGGATATGTTGTTCGATTACATCATATTTGCTGTAAACGATTTGGTTAGAATAGTAAAAATACGATTCCACACCAAAACAGCAAAACACCAAACGCACGAGCAGCAGAATTTTTCGGATGGTCGTTGTAATCACAAAAAAAGTGTATGCCCCAAATAGTCCTCAAAGAAACAGTCGAAGATGTTGACTACGAAATTCGCAAGCTCAAGCAGGCAAAGCGTATGACGCTGCGCGTGTCGCCAGAAGGTCGTGTGTGGATTTCTATGCCGCTTCATGCCTCGCTGAAAGATGCTCGGACGTTTTTACACAAGAACTTACCCTACGTCCGTGCCACACTGCGTCGTCTGAAAGAACACCGCGAACAACAGCTTCAGAATGAAGCAACCATGCTGCCTTTGGGCGGTGTATGGCACACATTAGATATTCAATCGGCTGATAGCTACACGATGAATATTAACACAACAGAGCAAAAAATCGTGTTCTCGGTACCAGTTCAAGAAGACACGAATCCATCCACACTCCGCTCCAATGCTATTGCGTACTGGCGTTATGCCATGATTTCCCGTGCAAATGAAGAATTGCCACGCCGCACGATAGAATTAGCGCGGCTTGCGGGCGAATCCATAAAGCGAGTATCTATCCGCGACCAAAAAACACTTTGGGGAAGTTGTTCGGCTGGACGGCGGCACATTAGTTTGAATTGGCGCTGTGTCTTGTTTCCCAACGAAGTGCGGGATTATCTTATTTTCCACGAACTGGCACATTTACGTCATCAAAACCACTCCCAACAATACTGGCAATGGGTTGAAAAACTCTGCCCCACATACCGCGCTGCCGAAAAATGGCTCGCCGCTAATGGGCGTAAAATCATGAATGTAACAAATGTTTGAGACCGAAAAGTAAGAGTAGATAAAATAAGAAACTTTCCTTGCTTTATCTTTCGTATTCTTGTGTTGTATGGCACGAACTCCGTGCTTGTTTCTGCGTTCTATCAAGGGCAGATGTAGTATGAACACTTTTTCTTCCTTCCCTCACGCCAGCATTCAACGGCTGTACACGCTTCTCTATCGCACAATACTCCTCTTTCTTTTTGCGGCATTGGGAGTTGTGAGTGTCCTGCTGCCAAGCTCGGCACAGCAACATCCTCTATGGTTCGAGCATATCAGTCTTGCACAGGGATTGTCGCAAAGCAGTGTGTATGCTATTCTGCAAGACCATAAAGGTTTTTTGTGGTTTGGAACCGAAGATGGGTTAAATAAATATGATGGCTACACTTTTAAGACATATCGGCACAATCCTTCTAATCAATCATCCCTTTCAGCAAACTTTGCTCAAGCGCTCTACGAAGACCGCGACGGGACGTTATGGATAGGTATCGAGAATGGAGGGCTGAATAAATTTGACCGCCGCACCGAAACATTCACCGCCTATCGCAATATTCCCAACGACCCACAAAGCCTTAGCCATAACTCTGTCCGGGCAATTTGTGAAAGCAAAACAGGGCTGCTTTGGGTAGGGACGGCAAATGGACTAAATGCCTTCGATAGGCAGACGGGCAAATGCGTGGTCTATGACAATGATCCGAAAAACAATCAAAGTCTGAGTAACAATAATGTTCGAGCAATTTTTGAGGATAAAAATGGCATTGTGTGGATAGGAACTGCCGGTGGCTTGAACCGCTTTGACCCCAACACACAGACATGGACACGATATTTTCACAATTCCGACCATCCGAACAGTTTGAGTAGTAATAATGTACAAGCCATCTGTGAAGACGGCGAGGGCGGGCTATACATCGGGACGTGGGGCGGCGGATTAAATCGTTTCGACCCCGCTACGGGGATATTTCGATCGTTCCAACACGATAGACGCAACCCGCAGAGCCTTGGCGGGGATATTATTCGTGCGCTTCGGCAAGATAATGAGGGGCAACTTTGGATTGCTACCGAAATAGGCGGCGTAAGCATATTCAACAAGCGTACCGAAACATTCACCGTCTATCGTCACCAACCCAATAACCCCAACGGTTTGAACTCGAATATTATACGAGCAACCTACCAAGACAAAGCGGGAATAATGTGGATAGGAACAGGCGGTGGCGGTTTGAACCGATACGATGCTCGCGCCCGCAAATTCACGTCATACCATCAAGAAGCAAACAATCCTCTGAGCCTGAGCAGCAGCATGATGCGTGCCTTCTGTGAAGACGTAAACGGCATTCTCTGGATAGGAACCGAAGGCGGTGGATTAAATCGTTTTGACCGCTCCACAGGACAATTTACAGCATATCGCAATGACCCCAACAACCCTCGCAGCATCAGTAGTGATATAGTCCGTGCCGTTATCGAAGACCATAACGGAACACTCTGGGTTGGTACGGCTGGTGGTGGCTTGAATGCGTTCGATCGCCGCACAGGAACGTTTACGACATACATAAATGATAAAAATAATCCGAATGCCCTCAATAACAACTTTGTCCGTGCGCTCTACGAAGATGCCAATGGCACACTGTGGGTGGGAACGGAGGGCGGTGGTTTGAGCCGTTTTGACCGCGTAACAAAACAATTCACTGCTTACACGAACGACCCAAATGACCCGCAGAGTCTCAGTGGCAACATAGTTTTGTCCATGAACGAGGACAATCAAGGAGCATTTTGGGTGGGAACATTAGACGGGCTGAATAAGTTCGACCGCAACACTGGCAAATGCGTGGTGTACCGACAAAATCCACAAAACCCGAAAGGATTGCACAGCAATAATATTCGTGCAATAGTGGAGGACAAAGCGGGTAATTTTTGGATAGGAACGTGGGGTGGTGGATTGCATCTTTTCGACCGTGCAACCGGAAATTGTACTGTTTTTCGGGAAAAAGATGGATTGCCGAATGATGCCGTCTATGGCATAATTCCAGACAAGCGCGGCGATCTTTGGCTTACGACGAACAACGGATTAGCAAGGTTTTCGCCGCAGACACGAACATTCCGTGTGTACGACGCTTCGGACGGGTTACAAAGCAATGAGTTCAACAGCGGAGCGCATCATGCAGGGTGCAGCGGTCGGTTGTACATAGGCGGCGTGGAAGGATTTAGTGAGTTTTATCCTGACAGCATCCACGACAACACCTTCCTTCCACCCGTGCTTATCACAGGTTTGAAAAAATTCAATAAGCCAGTGCAAATTGGGAACGATCTCAGCGCCCTTGCCGAATTGGTACTTCCATTTGAGGATAATTTTTTCGCGTTAGAATATGCAGCACTCAGTTTCACCCATGCCGAAAAAAACCAATATAAATACAAACTTGAGGGTTTCGACAGGGATTGGATTGACGCTGGAAAACGCCGCGAAGCCAGTTATACCAACCTCGATCCGGGGACGTACACATTCCGTGTGAGCGCAAGCAACAACGACGGCGTGTGGAATACGGAAGGCGCATCGCTACGGATTGTGATTTTGCCGCCTTGGTGGATGACGTGGTGGTTTCGCCTCGCGGCGGCGGTCTGTTTGGTGAGTTCCGGTGGCACGTGGTTCTGGATGCGAATTCGCCGCGTACACGAGCAGAATCGGCGATTGGAGCGGCTTGTGACGGAACGTACCACACAATTAGAACAAAGCAATGAGCATTTATCGGTTGCCAATCATGAAGTTCAGCAACATTTGCAGGTATTGAGTGAACAATCGTGGGAAATTGCTTCGATGAATACGCAATTACAAGCCCGCAACCAGCAGTTAGAGCAACTCAATAACGAAAAGAATGAATTTCTGAGTATCGCCGCCCACGACCTGAAAAACCCCCTGACAAGCATCGTTCTTTCGACCGATTTGATACAATATTCGCATCAGACTATGGGCAATGACAAGCTCTTAGAAAAAGTGGAGCAGATAGCATTCACGGCAATGCGAATGCGGGACATCATCACCGACTTGTTGGACATCAATATGATTGAATCTGGGACATTGACGTTGCACCCAAGCACATTCGACCCTTCGGAACTTGTGATGGATGTGGTGAAAGAATACGAAGACCGCGCCGCAGAAAAATCAATCTCGCTCCAGATGCGCCTACCAGAACACGAGTCGTTCATTTATGCAGATTATACAAAAACGCGCGAAATATTGGATAATTTGGTCTCGAACGCCCTTAAATACTCACCAAATGGCAAAAATATTTGGGTTGAAATCAAGGAGCAAACAACGAGCACCTTGACGCATTGCGTCAACGAAGATAATTCTGCCCTGAAACCTGCCCCTTGTTGTTTGATACTTGTTAAAGATGAGGGTCCGGGGTTGTCGGACGAAGACAAAGCCCGCTTGTTCCAGCGTTTTGCCCGCTTGAGTGCTCAACCGACTGGCGGCGAACAATCAACAGGGCTTGGGCTTTCGATTGTAAAAAAATTGGTGGAAGCCATGGATGGTCATGTCTGGTGCGAAAGCGAACAAGGCGACGGCGCAACGTTTATCGTCGCTTTACCTATAGTAGAAACAACTGTCAATGATTGACAAAACACTTCCTTGTCGCATGTTTTTGAGGAGAGAACATGAGTGTGTAAATTGTTTTGTGTAAACCCTCATCCCAACCTTCTCCCAAGAGGAGAAGGAGCAAGACTTAAAGCCCTCGCCCACTGGGAGAGAGCTTGGGTGAGGGAACGTTTACACAAAATGTCGTACACTCTCGAGAACATATTTTCCAAGCCGCAAAAAATCATTATCTTGAGTGTATTCAATTGAGCAGGATAATCCATCAATGCTCACCATCAATGCTCAAACCGTTTTCCTCGATGTGGATACAATGCCTGATATCCCTGTTTTGCGTGGCAATGGCAACAATAGCGCCTCCGCCACTTACAGCTCAAAACATTACCTCTGCCAGCTCTGATATCGTCAACCTTTCTGCCAACGACGTAGCTGACCATCGCGGCGTGTCATTGCATACTGCTTTTTGGCGCTATTCCGCCGGAGATAGCCTTGCGTGGGCATCATCAACCTACGATGATGCTTTATGGATGCGTGGTCACACCAATTTCCAATTAGACAGCCTTCCGCGCCAGCAATGGCAGGGCATTAGCTGGTTTCGCCTTCGGCTTCACATTGATACTACGCTTTCCGCCACTCAACTTGTTTTGGCGTTCCGGCATTGGGGCGCATCGGAAATCTATTGCGATGGACATTTACTCCAACGCTTTGGCACGGTAAGCGTCACGCCAGACTGCGAGCAGTCTCATCAGCCCAATGGCTCACCCGTCGTACTCTTGCTGGATGCTGGAACTGTCCACACTCTTGCCATTCGCTATTCCCACACACAAGCGGTGCAGATTCAGGAGCGTTATGGTTCCCGCCGTGCTGGTATAGCAGGCTTTGAGTGCGTATGCTACGCCGCAGATTCTTACGTCAGCAACAGCCTTGACGAACGCACCGCAACAATGACAATTGCCATGATCCCGCTCGGCATTTTGATTTTACTCATGGTGCTTCACGGATTGCTCTTTTTCTTTTACCGTGACGACCGCTCAAATCTATATTTTTCCGTGTTGGCGGCTGTGCTTGCATGGAACTCATTTTCGCTGCTCTTGCCCACGTACAGCCATGCTCCGCAAGAGCTTATCATCTGGAACAGCATCATCTTTGCTGTATCGTCCACGTTTGCTGGTCTGTTCTTGATGATGTCTGTGTATTCTGTGTTGTACGCGCAGCTTCCGAAACGGTTTTATATACTGATTCTGCCTGTTATCGCTGTTTCGTTCATCAATGCTGTGTGGAATCCGCCGTTTAAACAATTCCTCTCTCTTGGCGTGGTATTGATTGTATTATTAGAAACAGTTCGCACTTCCGTTCTCACCATTCGCCGCGGACGGCAGGGTGCGTATATCCTGTGTGCTGGAGCATTACTTTTTTTACTAACCTCCATTGCTTATTGGTTTGTGACGCTCGCCAATATTCCCTTGACGACAACTGCTCGTGCGTGGTTTATGATGGGCGATTTGACGATGCCGCTTGCTATGTCCATCATTACTGCAAAACGTTTTGCACAAATCAATCGCCATCTGACCGCACAACTCGACCAAGTGCAAGAGCTTTCCGCCGAATCGCTCAGGCAAGCACGCGAACGCCAGATTATGATTGCCACACAAAACGAACACTTGGAACACGAGGTGGTAGAACGCACATACGAACTGAGGCTTAAAAATATAGAGCTTGTTGAGGCAAACATCGAAATCCAACGTCAAATTGAGGTTCAAGGCGAACAAGCCCGCGATATTCAGCTTGCCAACACGGAATTGCAAGAAAAACACGTGCAAATCGAAGCTGCAATGCGCCAACTCCAAACAATGCAAACGCAGCTCGTACAAGCGGAAAAAATGGCAGGTTTGGGACAATTAACCGCCGGAGTAGCGCATGAAATCAACAACCCGCTCAATTTTATTTCTGGTGCACTCACGCCGCTCAAACTCCATTTGGAATCCATCTTCACTCTCTTGCAGAAACACGGCGCTCTCACGACCGAAACAAGTATTGAACAGCATTTGGCGGAAATAGCTACGTTCCGACACGATATAGAATTTGATGAGATTTTGCCAGAAACGAAGGCGCTCATTGCAAGCATGGAAAATGGCACACAGCGTATTCTCGAAATCGTGCGTGGGTTACGTGTGTTCTCGCGTTTGGACGAGGACGACCTCAAATTTGCCGACCTTCAGGAGGGCATAGATGCTACGCTTGTGATTCTCCGCAATCAATACAAAGACTATATCACCATCACCAAATATTATGGTAGAGTTCCACTAATTGAATGTTATCCCGGGCAGTTGAATCAGGTGTTTATGAATATTCTTGCGAATGGGATTCAGGCATTAGACGAAATGCACCGTACGGACGCTGAAATCCTTATCACCACATTTGTTCAAGGCACATCTGTGATTGTCAGTATCAAAGATAATGGTCCCGGTATGAATGATGATGTTAAAAGCCACATTTTCGAGCCGTTTTTTACCACAAAAGATGTTGGCAAAGGTACTGGGCTTGGGCTTTCGATAGCGTTTGGCATCGTCGAAAAACATCACGGCACGATTGAGGTTGTGAGCCAACTTGGTGTAGGCACGGAATTTTTCATCACCCTCCCGCTCTATCAATCCCGCTCTTGAATTGCCCATAATATAATTTTGTACATTGCTGTCAAGGTCGTATCTTCTTATTCATTCTATCGGCAGAATCTGGGTTGGGGGACAATAAAAACGTTCATATTTGTTGATACGTTGTACCATTGTGTGCCAATGGATGAGCGCTCTGCCAACAAATGACGGGGATTTTAACCGCACGCTACGCAAACACGAGAGCAATGAACAAGAACGATTAACGTTGTTTTTTGCTCATCATCTTATATAATTTTTATTAACTATTTTGAGGGACGGGTTATGAGGCGATTTTTTCTATACGGTATAACAATCAGCATTCAGGGGCTATGCCTATTGGTGGCAATGCAATCAGGCACAGCCCAAGAGCGCGTGGCCAAACCATCGGCAGCATTTGTGCAAGAGAATGACGTGTACCAAGCAACGCAGCAGAGTACTGTTGGGCGGATTACGCAGAATGTTCAGTCGTCGTTCGTACCACAATCCTCGTCGCCAAAGACGAACAATGGTGCGGGCGCGAGCAAAACCTTTGCCAAAGGTGTCGCCTATGGCACAGCGGAATATGCCGCCAATGGCACACTGACTGCTGCGTCTGGTTCATTGGGACAGCTGAAAGGAAAAGTTGCCCAGCCTTTTTTTGTGAGTACAGTCAAGCGCACAAGCACGATACTTGCAGCCGAAACCGCCGAACAAATCGCCTTTACCAAAACCCCTGTGGTTCAAGAAGCCATCACGCTTTTGCAAGCAGGGAATTTTGTGACAAAAATGAAAAAGCCGTCGGAAGAGTTACGGATATTGAGCGCTCACGGGGACGATCTGGGCTTTCAACATCTTCGTTTTGAACAGATGTACAACGGGCTTCGTATCTACGGTCAGGACATTCTGATGCACAGCAATACTGACGGCACAGTGTATTCGGTTCATGGCTCGTATCAACCCACACCGACAACGCTGTCGGTGAAACCGTCACTTGCTGTGGACCAGGCTCTGAAAGCCACCCGAAAGCATCTTGAGCAAAACGGGCAGTGGGACGAATTGCCCGAAGCCCCAGCAAAGTTTTTTGGGTACACGGGACCTGTTTCTGAATTGCTGATTTACCCAACGGAAACACCCGCCAGCAAATTCAAAGGCAAAGAACTACGCCTTGCATTTGCTGTGACGATTTGCACGAGTATCGAAGAGGCATGGACGTATTTTGTGGATGCCAATTCGGGCGAAGTCCTCAGTCGCGTGGAATTGTTCCGTGCGGATAACACGCTTGTGCCGGGCGGTAGCGGCGTTCCGCAAGCTGTTGACGGCAAAAAAACTACGCCAAGCCGTCGTGATGCTGCAACAACATTAGGAGCGGGCGACACAAAAGGCGAAATTCAAGCTGCTGGTTTTCTGAGCCTCACGGCACCGGATTTGTTGGGTGTAAATCAAACCGTGCGCTCGTGGCGCAACGCGGCTGGAACGGTTTTTGCTCTTTCGGACGAAACGTATCGCACTACGGACGATGCTCAATTGCCCAATAACCCCAACGGCGGGCATATAGCTATGGACGGACGCAATCAGCCAACATCAACGTGGGACGCAACCCCTCCCGCCGTATCGTCTATCGCTGATGGGCAGAACTGGTCGCCCAACGTTATTACGGCATTGCAGCGCACGGATTCTTGTTTGCGATATTTCCGCTCGCATCATAATTATGGTTCGTGGAACGGGCGCGGTGAAAAAATGACAACGATTTTTAACATTGGCACCAAGAGTCCCGGTAGTGCCTTTTGGAACGGTGCATTGATGTTCCAAGGGTACGGACCGGGCGATCCGAGCGAAGGTGGGGCTGGTTGGCGCGATTTGCATTTGGTGGGACACGAAGTGGGGCATGCGTACAATACCGTTGGCCGCTTGAATTATGGCGACGACCAAAGCGGCGCGTTGGAAGAGCATTTTGCCAATTTCTGGGGCTGGATGATTAACCGTTCGTCCTATTACATTTTCCCTCTGCTCTTTGGCACCGACCCGCAGCATCAATCTGGTGCGTGGCATATGAGCGGCATCCCCGATTCGATGGGTACAGGCACACGCGGCGCATTCCCAACCCATATGAGCCAGTTTTTAGGTCGTGTCCAAGCTGAAGCACAAGGTCGGAAATTGCAATTCCCGCATTACAACGGTCCGATT
Organism: Candidatus Kapaibacterium sp.; assembly: GCA_025358765.1. Classification (GTDB taxonomy): domain Bacteria; phylum Bacteroidota; class Ignavibacteria; order Kapaibacteriales; family UBA4661; genus JANYIG01. Next base: position 8,382 of record JANYIG010000016.1, on the reverse strand, counting down.
ATTGACCGTGCTGCGTACACATTTATTCAGAAATTCGGACGTGACACGTGCGAACGGATATGGTTCCGTGTACTGACGAATTATATCAGCCAAAACACGCAGTTTTCAGATTTCCGTCGCGCCACCTTGCAAGCCGCACAAGACCTGTATCCCAACAACTCTGCTGTTGCTACAGCGCTCAATGCTGCGTTCGACCTTGTGGGAGTTACCGCGACGACAGCACTCGCCGAACACAAAATCCCCAACAGCGGCTCTGTGCAAGCGGTCCGTTCGACGGTAGCGTTTACTACGCAAAGCGGACGCATCGGGCTGTATGATGTGGTCAACAAAAAAGTGAGCTATTTCACAGGCAATGATGCCGTCGTCCGCACACAGGGCGGGCGCAGCCAACTTAGCTCGCCCAAAAGCGGTCAGCGGTTGTATTTTGTGAATCAACAAGGGCAATTAGCATACGTTGATGTCCTCAAAAACACGGTGACCACGTTTTCGGGATTACAAATCCAAAAAGCCGGAGATATCCTCAATGCAGCCGTTGCACCCGATGAAAAAAGCGTTGCGATGATTTCGCAATATGCCAACGATGCGAATATTTATATTTCGACCATAGCCAACGTGACATCCGTCACTGCGCCACGCCAAATTCCCATCGCGCAGGCAGTTCCGGAAACAACATCTACCATAGGAAAATCTGAAGGCAAAACAGAATTTGGTATCCGGTATGCGGATGCCTTGGCATGGTCGCCTGATGTGAGCAAGTTAGAATTGCTTGTTGATGGCGTATCGAAACTTGGTTTTGGTGCAAATGCACCGGATGTTTGGGGTGTGTATTACTTTACGTTTGATAAAAATAACAAACCGTATTTCGATGTTATTTACGAGCCACAAGCTGGTCATGCTTACAGCTATCCAGAATTCAGTAGCAATAGTGCTTACATCGTGGCATTCAACGACAAGTCCAGCAAAGACACAACCGACGTATATGTTGAAGACCTCGACCGACCGCAAACAAAAGACGACGGATTGCTGAAACTCTATCAGTTCAAACCGGACGGGCAACCGTTGCTCGATGCCTCGCATCCAGCCTTCTCGCCAGACGACAAGCAGTTGGCACTCGTGAGTGCAAGCCGCCCGAAAAACCTTTTCTTCTACACATTTGGGAAAAGCGGGCAGGCTGCAACGTTGGAATCAATCGCTTTAGATTCCACAGCATATCACCCCTACTGGGCATCGTTGGACGTGGCAACAGGTGTAGAAGAACGCACGGATGGAGCAGCACTCCAATGCTTGGTCTCGCCCAATCCCACACAGAACGAGGCAGTTGTGCAGTTTGTCCTCCCTACAGCCGCTCGCACAACAGCAAAGCTGTACGATATCCGTGGACAAGAGGTGATGACGCTCATGGATGCTCAACAGCCAGCTGGTGAATATAGATTGCCGATAGTGACGGAAGGCTTGCCAAACGGTGTCTATATTTGCCGCATTCAGCATGGTATCTGGAACGCAGTCGCACGAATTATCGTTGCTCATTGACGTTCCGCTCAATGAGTGCCGGATGATGCACCCAAAATAGCATGTAGTATCAATTTGATAGTACATGCTATTTTTTTTCACCATGGGGTAAAGAGTTCATCAGATAAGTTCGTAATTTGGCATACTTACTTACAATCCCTTAAATTCACGTCCTTTGTACCAATCTTTTGAAAGGGTCTATGTATGAACCGCTTGTTCCGCCTGTTTGCCGCGCTCATGCTTGTCTTCACACTTGCTGTGACACTTACAGCGAACGTGTTTGCCCAACATCAATCACGCATACCGCGCGAAACTGTCATGCCAACAGCTTCACCGTTTTTGGAGGTTGAGGCATTCCAAACTAACAAAACGAACGAAACATTGGACAAAGCCGCGTTCTACGTCGGCAAAACGGGCATTACGTCCGGCTATCACAAGTCGGTGAGTATCACCGCGCCGAATGCAAATCACGTTGGCACAAGTAAATTATCTACAATATCGGCTGCAAAAGCTCCAGCAACCTCCGTAGCTGTTGAGTACGCACGCAACGGAACGATTGAATTTGCTCGCGGCGTTTTGGGGCGGCTTGCTTCAAAGGTCGAGCAAAACGTATCGTTGCAATTCACGGATAAACTTCGCAAAACAAACACGTCCACGAACATATCGAATCAGTATCCGATTGCAAACGAGGCATTATCGCTGTTAGAGAAAACGAACATGCTGGAAAAGCTCGCCAAACCAAGCGAAGAACTTCGCCTTATCGCTATGGAGCGCGACCAACTTGCGTACCAGCATCTCCGCTTTGAGCAAACATACAACGGTGTGCGTTTCCATGCACGGGACATCTACATCCACACAAACGCGGAGGGCGAAGTTTATTGCGTGAACGGACACTATGAGCCAACGCCAGAACATCTGGATGTAACGCCTCGTCTTACAAGCACGCAGGCGCTTAATGCCGTGAAAACCGCATTGCAAAACGCGGGCGAGTGGGAGGCGCTGCCGGAAAGCGCTAAAGAGACGTTCAGCGCGACGAGCGGAACGGAGCCGGAATTGCTTTTGTATCCCGTCAATGGCAGAGCGTACCTTGCCTACAGTGTTATTCAGGAACGCGGCACAAACCGCCCGACGAAATATTTTGTGGATGCGAAGACGGGCTTCGTGCTTGACCGCATTGGTGCAGCGCCGGTGGACGGAGCAAGTGCGTGGGGTGCTTCTTTGCAAGCAAAGGCGAACAGCAGTAATACGACATTAACAACGCCTGAAAGCAACGAACCGAAAAACGTCAAGAAGCCAAATAGCGCTGCTTTGCTGATGAGAGAAGCACCAATGTATGCAAAAATGGGGAATCCTTCTGCAGCACAGCCTTCCATCCAAGACGCGAAGCCACTTGATGGCGGAATTTTGTCTATAGGAGCCTTCATAGACGTGACGGGACCAGATTTACGTGGCATAACACGCAAAGTACGTGCGTGGAAGCGCACAAGCGACGGAAATATTTTTCCTGTTTCTGACGACGTAAATTACCGTGAAACACCTGACGACCATTTGCCGCGCCGTCCGAACGGTGGTCACGTGGTGTTAAACGCGAATAACACGAATGTTGAGGATGTGGGCACTCTTACAATCAATTTCATCACTGAGGGGCAAACGTTTACGCCCGACGTTATTTCGGCACTGTGGAACACGGATTCGTGCCGTCGGTACTTTGCAGTGAAATTCAAACGTACCTCGTGGGATGGCAATGGAACTCGCATGACGACGCTTCTGAACATCGGCGGCAAAGACCGTGACGCAGCATGGTGGAGTTCGGGCTTGGGGTCGCAAGGCTACGGTCCGGGTGCAAAGACGGCACTTTCCACTGTCGGCGACCTTTGGACGATTGGGCACGAGGTCGGACACGCCGTCAACGGTGCTACGGCTCGCTTGGAATACAATAACGTCCAACAAGGCGGCATGGAAGAACATTTCGCAAATGTGTGGGGGTGGATGTGTGACCGCGAAACTTTCTGGATGGCACAATTTGCCTTCGGTACAGACCCAACGAACGGCGGGCGGCATATGGGCAATCGTGACAGCATTATTGGTGCGGTTTCCAACAGCACGTGGCCCACACGCATGAGCGAATTTTTGACGGCTGCAACCTCGCCCCACGCGAATAGTGGCATTCCGAACCGCGCTGCCTATTCGTGTATTCTGTCGCTTGGCAGAGACACCACCGAACAATTGTGGTACCGAGCGCTTACAAACTATACAACACAAAACAGCGGTTTTGCTGACCTTCGTCGTGGCGTGACGCAAGCTGCACAAGATTTGTATGCGAATAATACCAATGTTCTGAACGCCGTTAATGCTGCATTTGACGATGCGGGCATTTTACTAACCACGCCTGCAAGCCGGACGGTGGTCAAAGGTGGCGATGTGGACGTTAATGTGGGCAATATTCAAACCGTTCGCTCTGTTGTTGCATTCACCACACCGAGCGGTCGCATTGGATACTATGACACACAGGTAGATTCTGTGCGCTATTTCACCAGTAATGTTGCGATCGTTCGCACAGTGGGTGGTCGCAGTCAGCTTAGTACGCCCCGCGACGGTAAACGACTGTATTTTGTGAATCAAAGGGGACGACTTTCGTTTATCGAGCTTCTCACGGGTCGTGTGAGCGAATTTCCGAATCTTTTTATCCGTCAAGCTGGCGACATAGCCAGTGCTGCTATTGCGCCGGATGAGCGCACCGTTGCTCTGGTGTCAAGCTATGCAAACGATGCGGATGTTTATTTTGCAACCATTGGAACTGTTACTGTCACTGCACCGAATAACGCAAGTGCTGTCCGCCAAGTGCCGCTCAAACGCCTTGCATCTGCTGCGGATGCGAACGGCACAAAACGTTCGGAAGGAACACAAATTTCTGGCTTGCGTTACCCTGATGCTATCGGCTGGTCGCCAGATTTAGTGAATAATCCGTCCATCGTGCTGGATGCGCTCAGTTCTTTTAAGCTCGACGGCGATACGCTTAGTTATTGGTCACTGTTTTACGTGGATTTGACCGATAACAAGCCAGCCGTGTACAACCTCTACCCGCCGCAACCGGATGTGAATCTGGGCTATCCGACGTATAGCGGCAAAAGTGGCTCTACCGTTGGTTTTGCGGAGTATTTTCAAGACGGTTCGCACGATATTTACGTCGCAAACTTTGACAAAACGCACGACACGGGTTTTTTAGGCATTCCAGCGTATAAAATCAACAACAAACCGCTTGCCGATGCTGACCAGCCAACGTTTGCGCCGGACGACAAGCAACTTTGTTTTACAAGCACGAGCTTGGGCAACGTCTTATTTTTCTACACGTTCACAACGGCAACCGCCAAAGCCTCGTTGCGCGGCGTGTTGATTGATTCCGGCGCGGTACGCCCGTACTGGGCGAGCTTAGATATCTCGACAGGCATTAACGAACAACAATCGCCCACAGGCCGCTTTCTGCTTGAATCTGCGCCAAATCCCACAAATGGTATAACGAACGTGAGTTTTACACTTGTAAAACCGCAAAACGTTACGCTCAAGCTCTATTCGATGCTGGGCGAGGAAGTGGCTACGCTGCGAACGGGGCTGCATCAAGCGGGTGAGCATGGGATGTCGTTTGACGCAAACCGTTACCCAAGTGGCGTATATTACTATCGCCTCTTTACTGATGACGGCGTAGAGACACGACCGTTGCATATTGTGCGGTAAAAAAAACGTAAATCCCTGTTATAGCAAGCCTTTTGGGGGTTACGATACATTGAACGGATGCACTAACGCATAAGATGAATAAAAATCCCTGCTATTCTGAAAAAGGATGGTGGGGATTTGTTTTTATATCTTCGTTTATGTACTTTGATGCGCCCGCGAGAACACAAGCACACGATTTTGGCACAGAATTTGAATTACACAGATGTATCACTTTTATCTCGGAGATATGCTTATGAACACGTTACAACGTGCCGTGCGAACCATCGTACGAAGCGCATACTATGGCTTGATAGGGCTGGCTGTGGTTGCGGTGTTCAGTCCGTTCAGCCATCATTGGGGCTCTTCAGCTCAGGCGCAAATAATAAGAAGGTATCAGCCCGCACCGTCATATCGTTACGAGCCGCCGTACCGCCCTGATGTCTATCGCTACGAGCCGCCATATCGTACCAATGCGTATCGCTACGAGCCATCGTACAGCACTGATGCGTACCGTTACGACATGTACGATGACCTTGGCGCACGCGACCTCGGCGTTCGTTACCTAAAGCTCGGCAACACATACCGCGAAACCCGAAACTACGACCTTGCCCAATTGTACGTCAAAAAAGGCTTAGAAATGGTGCGGAATCGTAACAGCCGCTATTGGGAAGCCGTCGGGTACGAGTATCTGGGATTGGTGTACCGCGACATGGGCGAACGTTCCTTAGCACTTGAATACTTGCGAACGGCGGAATCCATTTTCCGTGAGATCCTTGTACCCCGCACCGGTGAACGCAGCGATATGGCTCTTCGTCAAGTGATAGACGACATAGAACAGGCACGAACACCTGTTCCCATCATGCCGGAAGGTATTCGCACTGAAAATGACCGTCTTCGCTCAGAAGCTCAACGTTTGCAGGACATCAACCGTCAACTTTCCGACCGCGTTGCAGAATTGGAAGCGCGTATCCGTCGTCTTGAGCAAGACATGACCAATCGTGCTACGCCTGCGCCCGCAACCGCGCCCGTGGCAAATATCCCGCAAAATTTTCCCGACGTAAGCGAGTGCCGACGCGATATTGAGGCAATTGGTCGCTACCGCGAAAGCATTCTTATCAGCAACAACTACGCTCCGGTGAACCTCGAAACACGTGGCGTTCGCGTGAGCGACATAAATTCGCGGGTGATGGGGACATTGGTCATCGGGTATTTGAAAAAAGGCGAATCGGTGAAGATTGAAATGGATGTGGCAGGTGGTTCATATGCGATTGTAACCGATGGCTGTTTGAACAAAGCCCGCGATATTGACGTTCGCATCATCAACCAGCGCGGCGTTGTATTAGACAAAAAAGATATTCGTTTTACAACCTCAGCAGACATCACCGTGGCGGACAATCGGACTCCGGAGCAACGTGCCGCAGCCACAAATGACGCTCGCATAACCGAAGAGCGCAATCCTGCTACGACAACGCAGCCTACGCAGGCAACCGTTGCAACAATGTCTTGGATGGGCGATGACCCGCTCCGCCTACGCCCCTCGTCAAACCGTGAGCCACTTGCAAAACTTACCTGGAATGCAGAATATCCGGGTGTACACACATTTTTGGTGACCATGTATGATTGCGAGCCGGAAGGCGCGTATTTCTGCTTTGTCATCGGCAAGAAATAATGAAATAATCTTCCCTGTCATGCCCGTTTTTCTATGGTGAATTACGGGTCTTGATTTCCGCCTTCGCGGAAAAAACAACGTTGGTTTCTATTTCGGAGAGTTTATGAATCGTAGATTTTTACCGTTGATATTCGCAACAGCGCTTCTATGCTTGGTTGTGCTTTCATTTGACGTTCACTCAACGTTCGCGCAAGAAGCCCGTCAAGATGGACGCTTAATGCGTGACGAGGGCATTCGTTACCTCAAACTCGGCGGCACATACCGCGAGGCACAAAACTACGACCTCGCGCTCAAATACGTTACCAAAGGTTTGCAGATGGTCTCGAACCTCGGCAGCCGCTATTGGGAAGCTGTTGGCTACGAAAATCTTGGTTTGATTTATCGCGACATGGGCGATAAACAAGGCGCTTTGGACAATCTACGCCGTGCGTCCAGCATCTACGACCGCATTATTCGCCAAAAAGACGGCAATGGTAGCAATACCGCCGTGAGAATGCTTATTGAGGACGTGGAACAAGGTGCGGACAAAAGCGCCCTGCTCCGCGATGAGCTTCAACGCCAGCAAGCCGCGAATAGGACGCTGAACCAACGTATTTCCGAGCTTGAAACACGGATTCGTCAGTTGGAAACTCCCATAAAACGCCCTACAGCAGGAGCCGACCCAATCACCCCAAATATCTTTGCCGACAAAACACCGCAAGGGCAATACGCACCCTACAGCGTTGATAAAAAACCCATTCCTCGCCGCGCATCCGACACTGTGATGAAACCCATTGAGTTACCCAAACTCGTTTTACAGCTTGGGGTTGGCGCTGGGATTGGCTTGCAAACTACGACGGGAGTCGTAAGTGTGCCGCTTGTGTCGCTAAGTGCCGATTATTTTTTGGCAGATGCGTTTTCCGTAGGACTGATTGGCGCATACAGCTTTGGCACACCGCGCTACCAATTTGTGGGTTTGCGGACGGCGTTTCACTACATCCGTACAAATACATTTGATTCTTACGCAGGGCTTTCGGGCGGTGTAGTCTGGCCCTCTGCGGCATTGCAATGGTACGGTGGTCTCCTATTGGGAGCACAATTCAATTTCACATCGTTTCTGGGTGTGTTTGTTGATTTCACTCTCGGCGCAGCAAGCAATACCTACGCCGTGCCTACGGCTGCTGCTGCTGATGGCACAATTACGACCACACAAAAGTCCGCTATCGGCTTTGGTGGCTACGGACGAGCGGGCATTTCCTTTAGCTTCTAAAAGCCTGTTTAAAAAATCAAAAAAGGTTTGAAAACGGGTAATATCCGCACATTGAGAGATATGAATACCACTTCTTATCACTCCGACTTGAGTATTGCCCATTGGAATATACTCGAACCGTTAATACCATCCCAATCCTCAACGGGCAGACCACTGATCTAACACACACTTGGCTAACTTTCGGGCGAAGGCTTGATGAAAGCGAAGAAGCCGTTCGTGCATATTGGGAAGCACATCCACACGA
>JANYIG010000359.1 GCA_025358765.1 Candidatus Kapaibacterium sp. | reverse complement strand
ACGAATACGATTGTTGATACGGCAAAAAATATCACCCTTGTGGCAAACATCGCCACTGAAGCCGGTGAGAGCGCGAAAGAAGGCGTTAAAATTGGTGCCGAAACAGTGGACGGGATTAACCGTATCAACGAGATGGTTCAGGAGCTTTCGGTCACGGTGCAGCGCTTGGGGCAGAGCAGTATGCAAATAGGCGATATTATGGAGGTTATCAATGCGATTGCCAGCCAGACGAATCTTCTTGCTCTGAATGCGTCTATTGAAGCGGCTCGTGCAGGTGAGCATGGGAAAGGTTTTGCTGTCGTTGCGGATGAAATCCGCAAACTTGCCGAAAGCACAACGCAAGCGACGGCGCAGATTACGGGTATGGTAACACAAATTCAGCAGGAAATCGCCGCAACGGTAAAATCCATGAAACAAGGCACAAAAGAAACGAAACGCGGCAAAGAACTGGCAGAGAAAGCAGGTATAGCGCTGAAGGGAATTATCGCACAAACCCATAAAGTATCGCAAGTTACCAGTCAGATTGCCAACGCGAGCGAGGAACAAACACGTGCTGGTCAGCAAATTCGCAAAAGCGTGGACGATATGACAACTGTTGTAGAACAATTGATTGATGAAATCAACGAAATCGCAGGTGGCGCTGAAGAGCTAAAAAAACTTGCTACGAACTTGCAGCACCTTTCGCATCAATTCACCGTTGAGGAGAAAAAAGAGGAGGTTCGTGCAAAAAATCGTGAACGCATCGTGCAAATGATTCAAGTGGCAAATGATGGGCAGCTTATCGGAAACGGAGTCGCCAAAAGGACTTCGCCGTAGGTATCAACTCTTGCAGTCAACGTTCTATCACTTTCATTTTCCCAAACTCATGCGAATCCATAAAGAACAAGTCGTCATCGTTGTTGTGGACGTACAAGAACGCCTGTTTCCGCATATTTACGAGCATGAGCGGCTTGCTGCAACGCTCGGTATACTACTCAAAGGCGCACGAGCATTGAGTTTGCCAATTCTCGTCACGGAGCAGTACGTGAAAGGTTTGGGTGCAACAATTCCTTCTATCAAGGACGTTTTGGGCGACTTCTACGCGCCGATGGAAAAAATGGAGTTTAGCTGTTGTGGCTCGAAGGAATTCACAGATGCGTTGGATAATCTCGGCAGGAAATTTGTGATTCTCACTGGCATGGAAACGCACGTTTGTGTGCTACAAACAGCAATGGATTTGCTCGAACATGGCTACACACCAGTGCTGGTGGATGATTGCATTTCTTCGCGTAGGCTGAATGACAAACATGTTGCGCTTGAACGGATGCGGCAAGCGGGCGGCATTATCACAACCTGCGAATCCATTTTGTTTGAACTCTGTGTCGTTGCTGGAACGCCCGTCTTCAAGCAAATTTCCGCACTCGTGAAATAACTTCTTCTTTGAAACCTGAACCTGAAGCCTAAAACCATGCTTGATCAACCCAAAACCATCCGCCAAGGTGAAGAACTCAATAGTGCCATCCTAAGCGCATACCTCCGCGAGCGCACCGACATCACAAGCGATGTTGACGTAGCCCAGTTCCCAAGCGGCTTCTCGAACTTGACATATATGCTCAGTGCTGATACGCCCACCGGACGGCACGAATTCGTGCTACGCCGTCCGCCGTTTGGTGCGAATATTAAGTCAGCACATGATATGGAACGCGAATTCAAAGTGTTGAGCGCTTTGAAACCATTGTATGATAGTGTTCCGCTGCCCGTGTTATATTGCGGCGATGAATCAGTATTGGGAGCACCATTCTATCTAATGGAGCGTGTGGAAGGTATTATCTTGCGTGGGAAGCCCCCCGTAGGACTTGATATTTCACCATCCGTAATGCAACGTCTATCAACAATGGTGATTGATAAATTAGCGGAGCTTCATGCAATAGATATTTCCTCAAACAGCCTAAAGATGCTTGGCAAACCAGAAGGATACGTGCAACGACAGGTGGAAGGATGGGTAAAGCGTTACGCAAACGCGAAAACTGACGAAATTCAGGGTATGGAACAAGCTGCGGTGTGGCTTGCAGCAAACATGCCATCGGAAAGCAGTACAACAACATTGATTCATAATGATTTCAAATATGACAATGTTGTGTTTGCGCCGGATTTGTCGCGCATCAGCGCTGTATTAGATTGGGAAATGGCAACTATCGGTGACCCGCTCATGGATTTGGGGACGACGCTTGGTTATTGGGCGGAGGAAAATGACCCGCCAGCGCTTCGGATGTTTGGTTTGACCTCGCTTGCAGGAAATTTAACCCGAGAGGAGCTTGTTGCCCGTTATGCTCTGCAAACAGCTCGTGACCCAGACACACTTATGCGGGATATAGTTTTTTACTATGTGTTCGGGCTTTTCAAAATTGGTGTCATTGCTCAACAGATTTATAGCCGTTTCAAACAGGGTTTCTCGAAAGACGAACGTTTTGGCGGCTTGATTCATATTGTGGAGGCAGTAGGCAGTATGGCGCAAAAGGCTCTTCAAACCAAACATATCAACAGTTTGTAACCTTTCTACTATTATTACAATGCCGCAGAACAGCTTCCACCAGAACTCTCATGCTAATGATAGTGGCGACAACGATGACAGTAGTAAACCTGCGCTATTATCGGACGTTGTTGAACGTAATATTCGTACTCTCATCAAACTCAGACTGAAGGCTGACGGCGAACGTAGTCTGCAAGCACGTATTGCGGATGCCGTTACATATTTTTCAGGTCGAATGGTTTTTGTCTATCTGCATGTTGTGTGGTTTGGTGGGTGGATTCTACTGAACACCGGATATTTTGGTATGCGTCCCTTTGATGTTTTTCCGTACGGGCTGTTGACGATGATCGTGTCGTTAGAAGCAATTTTCCTTTCCACGTTTGTTCTCATAAGCCAGAACCGCATGGGTGAGGATGCGGAGAATCGTGCCAATCTAAATTTACAAATTAGCTTGCTCACTGAACACGAGTTGACGAGGGTGTTGCAAATGTTGGATGCGATTCAAACAAAATTAGGCATTGAGGACGATGCCAACAGCGAACTTGCCGACCTTGAAATGGAAACAAAACCCGAAGATGTATTGGCTGAAATTGAGCGTCTTCATCAACGTGAGTTTGGCAAGAAAAAATTTTCGGCTTGAGCGCTCGGCTTGAGTGCTTCTCCATTGAATGGAATGAATGCTACGAAAACAGGAGCGGGTGAGACAAACTATGTTTATCTCACCCGCTTGCTATATTACAGCTTATGATGCTGTACACAGAATATTTTCGGGGAATATTTTTTGAGAATGCTGAACGGAATAATTATGCTGCACCGTCATCCTCGCAAACGTTGAATCTGTGGTGATTCCTCTCGTTGTAGGGGCTTTGCGCTTCCGTGCGAGCGCTTCAATTCAGCATCTCAAACCTGATTCCAAACTATCATCTATCACTCGTTTATCGCATCAATACTTGTTTGTCTGTTGTCTTTCGTTTCGTTGTGGTTCTCGGAATCGTGGGCGATTGCGAGCCTGAAAGATGAGCCAGAGAGCCTACCCGAATCACTTCGTTATTATTTTGATGCGCTGCGCTTCATATTGCCAATCTTTGCTGTGTTGCCGCCAAATATCTGGCATACATAGTACGTATTACCACGACGGACAACGCCGACACCGGTTGATACAAAACCATCGTTCTCAAGGTTCGTGACTTCTTCTTGATGTTCAATCCATTGGCGAACAGCGTTAAGAGCAGGGCTACCTTTTTCGCAGGTGAACATTGCTACGTTCCGACGAACGCCTTTAACTCTATCATATGCTGTTACGTCATCTTGGGTGAATCCGCAATTTATGGCAGTTGCGCTTGCGAGGCTTGCTTGTAGATTACCTTTAGCAACGGTTTCGCAATAGCGTTGTGCTTCTGCGTTCAACGATTCGTCAAGGCTGAGCGGTTGAACTTTGATGGACATACGGTGTTCGTTTACGCGCTCGAAAATGCTACTTGCAACAAAATCGGGCGTTGCGTATTTCGGCATCTCGACCGATTTTCCCTTTTGAATTTGGAACAACAAACACAAAATAACCACCAGAACCGCGATACGGGGTAAGGTAACAATAGAACGTATAGCTTTCATACAAACTCCTTCAAACAATGTCGGTCTCGAAAACCTGTGGTGTAAAACAAAAAACAATGTGGTGAATCATTCAACGGTGGTGTTAAGAATAATTACCGTTGTACATCTCTGTATTCCAATAATCGTGCCAAAACGTTTTTATGTGGTTTGATGCGCTTTTGCGGGTAAAATTGTCAACCATGCCTGACACTTTATTCAAAGTTGGAAAGATTGCCTGACACTTTTATCATTATCACAAAAACAGCATGAGCAAGGTTGTGTCTCACTTCGTCGGTTCAGTGTTTTACTTTGAAACGTTCAGGAGCGTGTGAGGCTTCCAACGCGAAACACAACCTTATCATGCCGGAAAACACGTGTGGTGACTGAATACAAAATGCAGAAATTTTGTGTGCGGCGGTAGTGCGGGAATGTCAGGATTGTTGGTGACTAAAAGTCATGGGCGCTTGAGGACGAGTGTACGTTCAGTATCCGTAAGAAGCCGCCAGAAGCCGGATTGTAGAGGCTCCGAAAGCATCTGTACGCGTAGCGCACCAATCCGTGTCCGTACCAGCCGCAACGTGGGAAACCCTACCGCAGCCGTCATGCGACGCACTTGACGGTTTTTTCCTTCGGTAAGTTCGAGCGCCAACCATGTTGTAGGGACAGCTTTTCGGAAACGGATGGGCGGCTCACGCTCTGGAAGCAGTTCTATATCTGGGTCTGAGGGTAGCCACACTTTGCAGGGCTTTGTGGTATAGTCTCGAATGAGTATGCCGCTTGCAAGGCGCTTCAGTGATTCATTATCAGGAATCCCTTCCACCTGCACCCAATATTCACGCGGGTGAGCGCTGGATGGATTCAGCAGGCGCTGATTAAGTACGGTTTCATCAGTAAGCAGCAATAATCCCTCTGAATCTGCATCTAAGCGTCCTACGGGATACACCCCCGCCGGAAAACTAAACTCTGCCAATGTTCGGTTGGCAGAGCTGTCGGGAGTGAACTGCGAAAGAACGCCGTAGGGTTTATAGAAGGCAATGAGCATTATTGAGTAAGGATTAGCAATAGGAAGTTGGGTTTTGTACAATGGTCGGAAATTCGCATTTTTGCGCGGGAGCAATGGAAGAGAACAATCAAAAAATCGCACCAGAAAATTACAATACAATGACAACTCCCGAACGTGGCGAAAAAATCACCCGTGTCCTCGAACGCAAACAACCAACGCTTACTGTTGTCCTCGAAAACGTCCACGACCCGCATAACGTCTCGGCAGTGCTGCGCTCGTGCGATGCTGTTGGTGTTGTGGATGTTTACCTGATTTACAACGGCTATCAAGAATTTCCCGCGCTCGGCGAAAAAAGCTCTGCCAGTGCTCGCAAGTGGGTAGATTGCCAAATATTTTCTACACCAGAGGAATGTTTTGCTGCCGTGCGTACTACGGGACGAAAAATCTATACCACTCATCTGGTGTCCGATGCTATGTCGCTTTATACACTTGATTTGACCGAACCCGTAGCACTCGTCTTTGGCAACGAACATGGAGGTGTGAGCAATGAAGCGCTTGCGTTGGCTGATGGGAATTTTCTGATTCCGCAAGTGGGTATGATTCAAAGCCTGAATATCTCTGTTGCTTGTGCTGTCGCGCTCTTCGAGGCATCACGGCAGCGCAGAGCAAAAGGAATGTACGACGCTGTCCAGTTTACCGAAGCAGAGTTTGCAGCCAAACAAAAAGATTGGCAATTGCGCTAAAGGAAAGAAGCTAAGGGCAGAAAAAGATGATGACTCGGCTCATATTTGGCTTAGATACGTTACTTCGCTTTTTGTGATTCCTCTGCCAGTATTAACCCTGTCCCAGGCGGCACTACCAACAATCCATCGGCAGAACCAAGCGATTTTTCGGGTGATACAACGTTGGCATTAGCAATAATACGCTTGACACCGCCCGGCAACATCAGTTGCAAAACGTAGTTCATTTCACCATTAAGGAGGACGAAAAAACTCTTCGGTTGTGTGTGGTCTGTGATGGCGGCGCTGTTCCGTACACGAAATACAACGATAGATTCTTTACCCACTTCCACGAAGGAAATATCGGCTTTCGCAGCGCCACCAAATGCTGCGGGATACTTCTTACGCAACGCTATCAACCCTTTGTAATACTCAAAGAGTTCACGGTTTTGGTCACGGTGGGCGTAGTTCAGATAATTTGTTTCATTATCCTTATTGTAACTGTTGCGGTCAAGTTTGCCGACATTCGGGTCGTGTGCAGAAGTTTTTGCTATGACCTTGCTACGAGCGTATTCCTGCCCGGAATGAAGCATAATTGGTCCTTGCGAGGAGAATAAAAACAGCGCCGCAAGTTTATTGAGCGCAAGTTGTTTGGGCGTAAGTTTGTCATGTGTTTTGAGGTTTTTTAACGGCTCCGTAAAACTCGCGTCCCCCAACGCAATGCGGATAAAATCGCCCAAGGTTTCGTCGTCGTGGGATTCAAGATAATTTATACTGTGTTCTTTTTTCAAGAATAAACCGCCGTCCTCGCGGAGCGTCCCGTTGATAAACGAGCGTTCGGATTGCTTCGAGTTGCTGCCCTGATGCTTGCCAAAGATAAAGCCTAAACCGTCTTTCGGATTTTGCCCTTTTACGCCGTTGCGAATCTGGTCGTTCCATGCCGCCCAGCCGATGTCGCTAAAACCCGCCGGATTATATTTATTGCCGCCCCACGGTTCAGCAATAAGAATGACATTAGGGTTGATTTTTCGCGCTTCACGGAGAATTTCTTCGCAGGTTTCGCGGTCTATCATTGCCGCCAAATCAAAGCGAAAGCCATCCACGTGGTATTCGGTCATCCAATATTTCACGCTCTCAATAATCAGTCGCCGTGCCATTTTTCGTTCAGTTTTGAAATCATTGCCACAATACGACGTATTGATGAAATTCCCAACCGAATCTGTGCGGAAATAATACATTTTGTCAATGAATTTGAACGGATTACGGTCGAAATCCGACACGTGATTATAGACCACATCAAGCAGGACGGCGATTTTTTCTTTGTGGAGCGCCTTTATCATGTCTTTCATCTCGCGCACGGCACGACCATCCACGCCGTTATATGCGCCACGTGTGACAGAGCCGTCGGTAGCATAGTACGTTTCGGGCGCAAAAAAATAACTTGTCATGTAGCCCCAATGATTGCGCTCGTAAGGATTACCATCATTAAACACCCTATACGGTTTTATTGTGCTACTGTCTTTGTAGGGCAGTTCAATCGTGGCAAACTTATGCAATGGCAGGAACTCCACGGCATTCACGCCGAGTTCCTTCAAATACGATAACCCGCCTTTTTTACCCTTTTCCGTCAAACCTTTGTACGTCCCCCGTGCCACCACGCCGGAGCTTGGGTGCGTCGTCAAATCACGTACGTGGGCCTCGTAGATAACGAGTTCGTTGTGATTCGCCGGAATTACCCACGTATCGCCCTGCCAATCGTATTTTGTGTCGAGAATAAGCGTTTTTGTAGGATGCTGAAACATATTCTTCGTTACAACTGCCTTGGAATACGGGTCGCCCACAAGAACCTCAGGATTAAAAAATTCTTGAGCGCCAGACGCTCCTGCAATCCGATAACCGTAATATTTGCCGTAGAATTGTCTCGGAGTGCCACGTTCAGTGTATTCCCAGACACCATTGTCGTCACGAATCATCGGAATGTCTCGCCCTTTTTCGTCATTGTATTTTGCGAACAAAGCAAGTGTTACCGCCGTTGCTCGCGGCGCAAACAGACGGAACGTTGTTGCTTGCTCACCAACAGAGCATCCAAGAGGTTTATCGGAAAAAACAGTGTCTAAATCACGTGTTTGTGATTGTAGGTTTGTTTGAAAAATCATTATTCCCAACAAAGTGATGAGGGTAAAAACAGGATGGATAGGCGAGCGATTCATAAACGTTGTGTCAACAGGTGTACAGGCAAAATAAAAGCCCATGACCAATACGTCACGGGCTTTCCAAGTTACGAAAAAAAGTCTCGTTTCAAAAGAGCTGTTGCAAGGGCAACATTATGGTGTTGCTATCAT
>JANYIG010000340.1 GCA_025358765.1 Candidatus Kapaibacterium sp. | reverse complement strand
CTTTCGCAAATATGTAATTGAGCGTCATTCCAGCCCCAGCCCCAGCGAAGGCTGGGGCTGGGGTGAACTCCGGCTGGAATCCATAACCAGCTTGCAATCTCGTGGATGCCAACCTTCGTTGGCATGACAATGGCGATTTGCGAAAGTCCTAATCAAAATAACTATAATCAAAGTATCGCTGCTCAACATGCTTCAAAAGGTGATTCTGAAATACTCCCTATCGGTATTTCTGGAGTAGCTTTGGGTGGTATATTTGGGTTGGTTATAGGTACTGTTATTGATGGTGTTACAATGGATTCTTACGACCTCACAAAAATGACAACCGCCCCAAAAGCGCTCCTACTCACGGATTTACTCGTTTCCGGCACATCCACGCGGCGGTAAGAGCGGGCTTTCACCCAACAACGAAATTTTAATGGCATCTCCTCCTTCTTTGAGCATTGTTGGTACGTCATCGGTGATGCGTCGCGCTATTGAGCGCGTCGAGCAGGTGGCTCCAACAGACCTTTCCGTGCTGATTACGGGTGAATCGGGTACGGGCAAGGAGGTGTTTGCGCGAGCCATCCACACCTTGAGCAATCGCCATCGGCAGCGCCTTGTGAGCGTCAACTGCGGTGCTATTCCCGAAACCTTGCTTGAAGCCGAGCTTTTTGGCAACGAAAAGGGCGCATTCACGGGTGCGGTGGAGCAACGTAAAGGTTTTTTCGAGGCAGCGGATAAAGGCACAATTTTCCTTGATGAAATCGGCGAAATGCCCGTGCTAACGCAAGTGAAACTGCTGCGCGTGTTGGAAACAGGCGAGTTCTCGCGGCTTGGTTCGTCGGATGTGTTGCGAACAGATGTGCGGATTGTTGCAGCAACCAATCGTCGGTTGGAGGAAGAAGTGGCGCGGGGGAATTTCCGTCGTGATTTATTCTATCGCCTGAACGCGGTGCAAATTGTTCTGCCGCCGCTCCGAGACCATCCCGAAGATGTGCCAGCTTTTGTGCAATATTTTGGTGTGCGTACCGCCGAAAAGCTCGGCATTCCGTTCGAGGGCGTGACGGACGATGCCATGCGTTTTTTGATGAATCTTCCGTGGACGGGCAATGTGCGCGAACTCCGCAACATGATTGAAACCGTCGTCACGCTCGAAAAAGGCAAACAAATCACGCTCGATATGGTGCGTCCGTACGTGCCGTTGATGCTGCCGGAAAGCTCTGAATATGGCTATAGCGCTCGTTCAGGGTTTCGCGCTGATTTCAGGAATGATTTCAGGAATGATTTCAGGGGTGATTTTAAAAGCGAAGTGGGCGCTACGGATGCTGCCTACACGGTTGAGCCAGAAACGTATCAAACACCCGTTCATTCGTTGGTGCATTTGCGGGGCAAAACGCCGGATCAAGTAGAGCGGGAGCTACTTTACAAAGCTATTTTGGATATGGCTTCAGAAATAACGATGCTCCGCGAGGACGTAGCGCAACTAAAAGAGGCGGTGTTGCCTAAACCGTCCGATGCCTCGCCATCAAACAATGATGAGCCTTTTGGTTTCTTACCAGCATTGCCGTCAGCTTCTGGCGAACGCGTACCGTCGTTGCGATTGGAGGACGTGGAGCGACGACTCATTGTTGCGGCATTAGAGCGCTCAAATGGTAATCGCCGCCAAGCCGCGTTGGAATTGGGCATCAGCGAACGAACGCTTTACCGCAAATTGCATGAATACAACCTGTTGGAGCGTTTTCCGTGAGGGAAAATATCCGTAATTGAATCTGTATTGCATTTGAGTAAATCTCCTACCCTTCTACTCTACAGCCCCATCTTTTCTTGCTTACACGCCTTCTTGCTTACACGCTCGATTTTACCACAATCGGCTTGATGTGTAATGCCATCCATTTACGGCTTTTCCAAAGGGCATTTTTTGTGTATGCTTTTGCATCCTGCAATACCGAATAGGAACCGGAACGCACACGGAAATACCGCTGACCAATGGCATTCGTGTAAAGCTCCACACGAGCGTCATTCACGCCTCTTTGCAACAGCGATGCGCGTATTTGCAATGCCTCCGACTCGTTTGCCAACGCGCAGTATTGAATCACGTAATAATTTGGCGGCACGGGCAGGTCGTTCATAGTATTGATGCCATCGGAAAACGGGTCGTCGCCGTTTTTGCTCGTGTTGTTCCCATTTTTATTTGCACGGTTCGGCGTGGTGTCGTCATTAGGAAACGATTGTTTTTTTTGTGATGTCGCTCCGTCGTCAGAACGTGATGGAGAGCCGCCGGCAGGGTTCAGAACAAATTTCCGTTCGTACATCACATCATCATCTTTGGGAATGCTGGTGCGAATCACTTGTGTGCGTTGTCCCTGAACACGAGGAAGTACGCCATTTTTCGCAGGAATATTTGTCAGCATAATGAAATACGTGCGGCGTGGCATCAGTTGAATCATATCGCCGGAACGAGCATAAACTTGTTTACCCGTCGCACTGTCGGCAATACTAATTTCCACGTCAGCACGGTATTTTTCCGCCGATTTTCCGGGCGCAGGATTGGTCTGTTGTTCCACTACATCCACCGAAAGCCAGATTTTATGAACACTTTGGGCAGATGCCGCCGCCGCCGCGTTTGCCTGCTTCTGGTTCGTACGTGTTGAGGTTGTCGCTGGCGCTTTTGCGGATGCTCGTGGGGCAGAACTTTTCTGCTGAGTCTGCGTACTCGCCGCACTCGCTATCGTTGTTGCGGTCAGCCCTGCAATGGCACTCCACGCTATAATGCTGAAAAATCTGCTCGTGAGCGTGTTGATGATTGTGCGATGGTTGCTCATAATATTTATGACAATCGTGTTCGGAATAGGTCTTCGTAAATACGGCTACGGATGCTGTGTTTGAAAAATCTCTGCTGCTTTTCAAATCTTCGCAGCCCATTTTACCAATGCGCCGCAAAAAAAAACAGCATACAAAACTGGATTCAAATTCAATGCCAGTTTCGTATGCTGGATGACAATTACAGAAGTTTTGACAGTTCTTTGAAAGAAAGCAAACGTTTAGGATTATACGCCGCTCTGGGGTTACAATGATGGTTGCAATCTCAGCCTCGGAATCCTATGTCAGCGCTCAATGCTTAAATCTTGCTGAGAACCAAGCATTAATGCTTGATAATCTTTGTTGCGTATTGATTCAAACCGTTGGTTATTTGCAAAATGTAGATGCCTTCGGGCAGGCTTTTCAGGTTCAGTGTGTAATTCAATAACCCACCGTCAGCCTTCTGCCGCGCCGACCAAACAGTGCTGCCGTCAACCGCCACAACATTAAACGCGCATTCGCCCGCCTGTACGGTCGGCAAATTCACCGTTACCTCGTCCATTATAGGGTTCGGATACACGGTTACAAATGCAATAGTATTCAACTCATGAACACCCGTTGCCGTTGCTGTGAACTTCGCAGTTACGAGTTGCGATTCTGTGCCGTAGATGCCCGCAGGTGCTACAAACTCTATGCTGGCAGTGTTTTTAGCATTCACATTGCTCGGCTTGAACACGACAACATCATTCACCAATTCCGAATAGCTAAACGTATCGCCTGCAACCAAGACTATCTCTGCTTGCACAGACTTCTCTTTGAGTTTTGGTGTTCTAACGAGTGTGCCATTGGCAGAGGTTGAAAGCACTGTAAAATCAAAGGATGTAGTTCTGGGCGTTGGCAAGGTTTTCAAGAGCGATTGCAGCGATGCTCTGTCGCCTGAACCAATGGGAACTGCTGTCGTGTCCTGACGTTTCGGCTCTTGGTAGGTGAACTGCGTTGAAGAAATCGCCTTCACATTCCCTTCTTTGACGACCACAATAAAGCCCGTTCTTGCTTTGCCGACTGTCGCGGTTATCTGCGTGGGCGAATCTATGGTAAACCGTGTAACAAGAGTGCTGTCACCAATACGCACAACCCTTACGCCATCAAGGTTTGTACCTGTGATGACGATACGTGTCTCCGGTCCGCCGGAACTAGGCGAAAAACCAGTAATCGTCGGCGCACTCACGGTTGCCTTTGTGCCATCTTGCGTAAATGTTACACTGCGCGTTAGGTCGCCTGCCGTAACGGTAACGACTGCTGAGCGCGACGTTGTGCCTGTATTTGTTGAAGCAGTAAATGATAGAAAGCGTGTACCAGCAGCGCCACTCAGCGAGGTCAGCGTCAACCATGCTTCATTGCTTCTCGCCGTCCATACCGTGCTGCTGCTCACACTCACGATATTATTATCACCGTTGCTCACGCCTGCGGCTGGAACGGTCACTTTCTCCGGCGTTACTGTAAGCGTGGTTACTGTTGCTTTTGTACCTTCTTGCGTAACTGGTACTATTACCGTTTGTTTTTCGGTAACAATCGTAATGGAACCGGAGCGTATTGTTGTCTCGTTGTTCGCTAAAAAATAAACGGGAAACGTTGTCGTAGCAGTGCCGGAGGTCTTGCTAAGAGCTATCCACGATTGCTCGCTTTTTGCCGTCCATGTCCGCGTTCCGTCAACTGTTATAGTGAATTGTATAGAGCCAACGTCAGACCCTCTGGAAATGCTTGTAGGACTCACCGTCACCTGCGCACACAAAGCCCCTGCTGTGAGACAGAATGCCGCCATGCCCGTGAGGGCAAGCAGGCAAAAATTGGAGAAAGAGCGAATAGGTCGCATAAAAGTTACCCTTAAAGAAATGGAAAAGATTATTTCAATCAATCGAGGCGCTCCCTTGTGTTTGCCTTGACTGACCTGATGCAAACTACGCCGCAATATAATCATTTCCATGTGTCCACAAGACAGGAATCTCTATGAGTATCGGTCATGTTTTTGATGACCAAAAGTCATGGCTCTGGATATCTCCTCTGCTACTTTTGAATCAGCATTTGTTCACGAAGCACGTGGTTCGGCGTTCGCAGAATATAGCTGTATGCGCCAGACGGCAAGCCTTTTGCATCGAACTCCACCGCGTGTTTGCCCGCGTTCACTGTCGTGCGAACAAGGTTTGCCACTGTTCTACCAAGTCCATCCACCACCGAAAGCTCTACAAACGTTGCTTCGGGCAGGTCATACTCAATGCGCGTTGTGCCGTTGAACGGATTCGGGACGTTCGGATACAATCGCAGCGCGTTCGGCGCACTTGCAGTACCCGCAGCGTCTTGTGTTTGGCTTACACCGTCATCGTTCCGTGCTTTGAACGGGCTTAACGGTCTGAACGTTGTTGTGTCGCGGAACGGATTGCCGGTTACGAACTTGCAGACCTCAGACCACGCACCTTGACGGTCGCCGTATTGTGTCCGAACACGCCAGTAATAGGTTTGTTGCGACTCAAATTTCTCCAACGTTGCGCTCGTTGCCCCGATAAATTTATTGTCGAATTGCACAAAGTTAAACGACGGGTCGGGCGTTACTTGCAAGTGATACAGCCGTGCGCCCGGCACTGCTAACCACGAAAACGTAATGCTGTCCGGCAACAGCGTTCCCGTCGTGCTGCCACAGTACGGCGAAAGCTGGATAGGGCGCGTGAGCGGTCGCGGAATGACGTACACCACAATTTCTTTTGTGCGTTGCGCCACGCCATTGCTAATGGCAAGGGTAATCAACGAAGAGCCAACGCTATCCTTTGTTTTTGGATAAGCAGGCACGATGGTCAGTATATGGCTTGTGCCGGAACCCGTTACGCTAACATTGTCAACAGGAATCAATATTTTGTTCGATGAATTCGCCGCATATACCAGATTATTGACGTTTGCGTCGTTCACGGTGAAGTTACGCGACACTGGCGTATTCACATACGTTACAAGCGTATCGCGTTCACCAACGCTGTCGCGGTCGCTGATGCCAGTTACTGTAGGCGGCGGAACGACGGTCACAGTGAATGAGGAAGCTGCACCAAAGAAAAACTTATTCGTAAGCGAGACGCTGATGGATGCTACACCTACTTGGTCGAGCGCAGGCGTAACTGTGATCGTCCTATTTGTGCCTGTGCCGCCGAGCAGCAGGTTGTTTGGGGTGTTCGGGAATAACGTTGCGTTGAACGACGTTGCCGACAGCTTTATCGTACTCAAATCCTCGTCGCTTACGGTAAACGAAACTGTTGCCGTGCTATTTTGGGCAATCACGATGTTCGGAATAACGCTGATAGTCGGCAATCCGACGACTTTTACAAGGAAATCAACAGAGGAAGTCAAGCCGTCTTGATTGCGGACAGTCGCCGTGATAACGGCACTCCCGACCCGATTTAACGCCGGAATCACCGTAATTG
The DNA here is from genome assembly GCA_025358765.1 of Candidatus Kapaibacterium sp. GTDB lineage: Bacteria > Bacteroidota > Ignavibacteria > Kapaibacteriales > UBA4661 > JANYIG01. The sequence continues at coordinate 149 of JANYIG010000340.1, read as the reverse complement.
TACGGTTTGTGCCAAATCCACTCACGATAATATTGCCGTTCGGAATCAAACCCGGGTTTGCCGACGAAAACGTAAACGTGAGAGAATTGAGGTTTCGGTCGCCAACAATAAATTCCCCTGAAACAGGCGTATTCACTGGCGTTACGAGC
>JANYIG010000334.1 GCA_025358765.1 Candidatus Kapaibacterium sp. | reverse complement strand
CTTGCGCTGAACGACCGAAACGATGAAATTCAGGGTGAAACGACAATTGATGTTGCGTTCAAAACCGATGGAGTGAAGGCATTTCAACTTGACCTAATTGGTAAAATGGGCAATTCATCAACGGCTTCAACAGCAGGAATGACAGTGCTTTCCGTCAAAGAGGGTTTGAAAGTAGTGTCGTTCTCCCAAGATAGCACTCGCATCACGATTCCGATTCCAATGGCAACGAAGTCCCAGGAGCGTCGTCAATACACGATTATGTACAAAGGTATACCTGCGGATGGCTTGATTATCTCGAAAAATAAGTTTGGTGAGCGTACATTTTTTGGTGATAACTGGGCAACGCGGGCACGACATTGGCTGCCGACGGTTGACCATCCCTCGGACAAAGCAACGTGTGAATTCCTTGTGACAGCGCCGCAACATTATCAAGTTATCGCAAACGGATTACTCGTGGAGGAAACGGATTTAGATAGCGCAATCGGAGATGGTTTGCGGCTTACGCACTGGCGGGAGTCGGTGCCGATTCCCACGAAGGTGATGGTGATTGGGGTTGCACGGTTTGCGGTGCAGCATTTGGGTGACTATCGAGGAAAGCCGCTTCAAAGCTGGGTGTTCCCCAAAGACCGTGTGGCTGGTTTTTACGATTATGCTCAAGCAATAAGCATTCTTGAGTTTTTCGAGCGGCAGATTGGCGAATTTGCCTATGAAAAATTAGCAAACGTGCAGTCCAAAACACGCTTTGGGGGGATGGAAAACGCGAGTGCGATTTTTTACAGCGAAACCGCACTCGATGGCAAACGCAGCAATGAAGGACTTTTGGCGCACGAAATTGCCCATCAATGGTTTGGTGATGCGGTTTCGGAGACAGATTGGCACCATATTTGGCTCAGTGAGGGCTTTGCGACGTATTTTGCAGATGTCTATCTTGAATATACATACGGACGTGACCGCATGGTGGAGAATATGCGGCGTGAACGTGAAACGGTCATGCGGTACGCAAAAAAACACCCGGCAGCGACGATTGTTGATTCAACCGTGAAGAATTTGAACGAGCTTTTGAATGCTAACTCCTACGAGAAAGGCGCATGGGTGCTGCATATGCTTCGGCGCGTGGTTGGTAATGATGCGTTCTGGAACGGTATTCGTGAGTATTACAAACAGTTCAAAAACGGAAATGCTGCAACAGAAGATTTCAGGCGAATTATGGAGGGGGCTTCAGGTAAGGATCTGACATGGTTTTTCCGCGAATGGTTGTTCCAAAGCGGTTACCCGAAGCTGACGGGCGCATGGAGTTACGATTCTACGAGCAAGTCGGTCAGACTGTCGCTCCGCCAGACGCAGGAAAATCTGTTTGATATGCCAATGGACATCGCTGTATATGCCGAAGGTAGCTCTTCATCCGTTATGAAAACAGTGCGACTAAACCAACGTGAACAAACGATACTATTGCCCGTTGAATCGAAACCTGTATCCTTAATAATTGATCCTAATGCGTGGCTTTTGTGCGAAGTGGAATTAAAAAAGAGTGATACTTCTCAAAAATGATGCTTTTTGCTCCGCTCTTAATCAAAAAAAGTACAAAACAAAGCATCTAAACAGCAGAAAAATAAAAAATCTCGCTTTGGATTTCAAATTCCTTTCTTTAAGTTTAAAGTTGTGTTAAACTTCTCCGCGTTCAACTCCCTTTCTCTTACTTTGAGACAACATCTGTTATGATTAGCTTATATCTGCCGATTGTGGGAACCATCATTGTGGGGGTCTTGTTTGGTGTGGTGATGATGAAACTCCACGAGGTTCTCGGACCACGGAGGGCAAACAACGAGAAACTCAGCACGTATGAGAGCGGCATGGAGCCTATTTCGTCGGTGAAAGATCGGCATTCGGTGAAGTTTTATTTGGTAGCCATGTTATTTATTCTCTTCGATATTGAAATCGTCTTTATGTATCCTTGGGCAGTGCAATTTAAACACCTCGGCGCACAGGGCGTAATTGCTATGATATTATTTATGGTCATGCTGTTTGTGGGATTTATTTATATTGTCCGAAAAGGAGCATTAGAATGGGATTAAACGAAACATTAGAGCGTGATGGGTTTGTGGTAACCACTATTGAAGCGATTGCAAAATGGGCACAAAAAAGTGCTTTGTGGCCCATGCCGCTTGGGATTTCGTGCTGTGCCATCGAAATGATGGCTCTTGCTGGACCGCGCACCGACAGCGCTCGTTTTGGCTCAGAAGTGTTCCGATTCTCCCCGCGTCAGGCGGATTTGCTCATTGTTGCAGGAACAGTGACATACAAAATGTCATGGGTTGTGCGGAAAATCTACGACCAAATGCCTGACCCAAAATGGGTGATTGCAATGGGTGTTTGTACATCAACGGGTGGTATGTTCCGCAGCTATTCGGTTGTGCAAGGTATTGACCAGTTTTTGCCCGTAGATGTGTATATTGGCGGTTGTCCGCCGCGCCCTGAGGCTCTTCTCAAAGGATTAATGACCATTCAAGATAAAATTGACCGCAGTAAGCCGACTATTATCGATATGGGGAAACCAACTTTGTCGGAAAGTCTCCTCACTGCGTAAAACCCGTACATACCAACAACAATTATACAAAACATATCAAGAGAGTGTAGCTATGTTTCCTTTTATGCGCGTAACTATTACGTTTACGGTTTGCTGTGTTGTACTTGTTCTGGCAAGTAACTTGTCCGGCTTTTTTACGAGTTACAAAGATGATCCGCACTGGGCGGAACCCGCCTCTGCAAAAAAAGATGCTGGTACTCAAACGTCTGACGGTAGTGCGTCCCCTGAGGGTAGAAAAGTATTTGCTACTCGCTGTGCAACGTGTCATCAAGCCAATGGTAAGGGTATCCCGGGCGTGTATCCATCGCTTGCTGGCTCGGAGTGGGCGCAAGGCGATCAGACCCGACCAATCCGTATTGTGTTAAGTGGATTTCAGGGAAAAATTAGCCGTTCCGGTAAAGACTATAACGGTGTTATGACACCATGGAAAGATATTCTTTCCGATGAAGAAATCGCGCAGGTTTTAACGCATGTTCGTTCCTCATGGGGTAATAAAGCAGAAGCGGTTGACCCCAAAGCAGTTGCAGATATCCGTGCCAAAACGGTTGCTAAAAGTGGCGGATATGCAGAAGCAGAATTAAAAAATCCCCTTTGATGTTTAACATTATTGAAACAAATAACTTATTATATCAGCTTCATCAGGAGTGACGTATATGTTCGATTTTTCCTGGAATATGTTGAGCTATTTTCCCTCAAGCGTGAGTACATACAGTGATGCGCATGACTCATTGTTTACTATCGTTTATTATCTTGGCGTGGGAATATTTCTGCTCGTCAATAGCATCCTTTTGTATTTTGTGTGGCACTATCGTCATAAGCCGGGTGCAACATCATATCATTATCATGGTAACAACATTGTCGAGTTCACCTGGACGTTGTTACCAACAATTTTATTCGCGGGTCTTGGATTGTACAGCGATGAAATGTGGAAAGTTATGAAGTATCCATCGCGTGTTCCGACCCCAGATGTTGAGATTGACGTAGTTGGTCAAACATATGCCTGGAGTGCGCGGTATCCGGGTTCAGATGGTATTCTCGGTAATCGCGGTGCAAAATATCGCAGCAATACCAATCTTTTTGGCATTGACCCAAGTGATCCGCACGGTAAAGACGATATTGTATTGACAGGCGAATTTAATTTGCCGATTAACAAAAACGTCGTTGTGCATTTGTCCTCGGTTGATGTGTTGCATAGCTATTTTTTACCGAATTTCCGTATTAAGCAAGATGCTGTGCCGGGTGCATGGATAGACGTTTGGTTTAATGGCACGAAAGCCGGGAAATATGAATTGGCTTGTGCTGAACTTTGTGGTGGCGGTCACTATGGAATGCGTGGCGTGGTAAACATGCAGTCTGAATCTGACTTTAATAAATGGATTGATGCGAAAAATGCTGTACGCAAACAGGTGCTTGCCGCCGAAGCCGCTCAACCAAAAGCCCCAGAGCCTGCTCCTGCGGCGACAACTGCCGAAGATGCTGGTCATACGGAGCATCATTAACGAACATCTGATATATTCTATACAGTTTTCCCATTCAAATTTTTTACGATTATGGAAGCAGCAGTTGCAACGCACGAGCATGGTGCTGACCACGCTCACGCTGATGCCCATACACATGAGCATGTGCATCATACGTCTTTTATACGGCATTATATTTTCTCTACCGACCATAAGACGATCGCAAAGCAGTTCTTCGGTAGTGCGTTATTTTTCTTGTTAGTTGGTGGTGCGTTTGCACTGCTTATTCGTTGGCAGCTTGCCTATCCGGGCGAACCAATTCCTGTGATTGGCAAATGGTTGCCTGATAGTTTGGTCTCTAATGGTGCTATTCAGCCGGGTTTTTATACCCAACTTGTGACAATGCACGCAACGATAATGATTTTTTTCGTTATTATTCCGATTGCTGCTGGTTCTTTTGCCAATTTCTGTATTCCATTAATGATAGGTACAGATGATATGGCAATGCCGTACGTGAACATGATATCATTTTGGTTGGTTCCTGTTGCTGCTTTAACGGTACTCGCTGGCTTTTTTGTGGATGGGGGCACTGCTGGGGGTGGTTGGACGAACTATCCGCCGCTTAGCGCAACGGGAACAGGGCATACTCTCTGGGTAGTTGCTATCTTTATGGTAGGATTCTCTTCGATTCTTGGTGGGATGAATTACGTTGCGACTGTGCTAAACAAGCGTGCAAAGGGCATGAGAATGTTTGATTTGCCGCTCACTGTTTGGGCGCTTTTTATCACGGCTGTTCTTCAGGTTCTTGGTACGCCAGTTCTTGCTGCTGACGCATCTCTTCTTTTTTTAGACCAAGTTTTCCACTCCAGCATTTTTCTTCCTGAAAACCTTTTGATCTCCACAGGTAATTTGCACTCTGGTGGTGGTCAGCCGATTTTGTGGCAGCATTTGTTCTGGTTCTATTCTCACCCCGCAGTGTACATCATGATTGTACCTATCATGGGTGTTGTTTCGGATGTCCTTGCAACATTTTCGCGCAAGCCAATTTATGGCTACAAAGCAATGGTTTTTGCACTTATGGCAATTGCGTTCCTCGGCTTCATCGTTTGGGGGCATCATATGTTTATCTCTGGTATGAGTCCACTTCTTGGTACGACGTTTATGCTTTCCACAATTGTGATTGCCGTTCCGTCTTCCATCAAGGTCTTCAACTGGCTTGGAACAGTCTGGCGCGGTAATATCTACTTTACAACACCGATGTTAAACGCTCTTGGCTTTATTGGTACTTTTACGATTGGCGGTATTAGCGGCATATTTATGGCAGTTGGCCCGATCGATGTGTATATCACCGATACATACTTCATCGTTGCACACATCCATTATGTACTTTTTGGTGGGTCGCTATTTGGCATTTTTGCGGGTATTTATTATTGGTATCCGAAGATGTTTGGCAAGATGTATAATGAAACATTGGGCAAATGGCACTTTGTGCTTACATTCATTACATTCAATTTATGCTTCTTCCCAATGCATATGTTAGGTGTTGGCGGACATATGCGCCGTATCCATGATCCATATATTTACGACTTCTTGAAACCGTTCCAACCGATGAACGAATTCATTACGATTTTTGCGATTTTGTTAGGCTTCTCTCAGCTTCTGCTTATTGCAAATATTTTGTGGTGCTTAAAGTATGGTAAAGTAGCTCCGCGTAACCCTTGGAAAGCAAATACTTTGGAGTGGGCAGCACCAGCACACCCAGGTCATGGTAATTTCGACCGTGATATTATAGTATATCGTGGACCATACGAATATTCTTCACCCGAATCAAAGAAGGATTATTTGCCACAATGGATAAAACCTGCGACAAAAACTTCCGAGAAAGAGCATGAAGCTATCGCGCACGAGGGCTAAAGAAAGGTTCAGCGCAATTGCTGGTAGATTCTACTCCTCTGCCGCACGAAATCAGAGGAGTAGAATTGTAAAAAAATTAGTAAACGAAAAAACTGTAACGCAAAAATATCAAGCCATGCAGCCAGTAAACCCGGATATTGTTGTAGTTGAGGCTTTTGCAACGGATGTGGTTGCGACGCACTCACGTGTAAAAGAATCATCGGTGTGGTCGGCGTATTACGAGTTAACAAAGCCCGGTATTACAAAGATGGTCGTATTGAGTGCTTCGGCAGGATATTATCTCAGTCTTTCCAATCCCCTTGAGCATTTCTCAAGAACGAGTAATGTTGCTAATCTGATATTGACAGTCGTAGGAACAACCCTTGTTGCAGCAGGAAGTTGTGCGTTTAATAACTATATTGAACGTGATTACGATAAGCTCATGAAGCGCACGATGAAGCGACCCATTCCATCGGGACGGTTGACACCTTGGGAAGCACTTATGTTCGGTATTGGCATAACGTTCACGGGAATAGCAATGTTAGTATTTGTCAATTGGTTGACCGTTATTCTTGCCGTGGCAACATGGTTTTCATACGTGGTGGTTTATACACCTCTCAAGCGTAAAACAACATGGTCGCTTCTTGTAGGTGGTATTCCTGGTGCTATTCCGACGATTGGTGGCTGGGTTGCAGCGACGGGTAGTATTGGATTGAACGGGGTTGTTTTTTTCTTCATCCTCTTTTTCTGGCAGATGCCGCATTTCCTATCACTTTCGTGGATATACAAAGAAGATTACGCACGTGGTGGATTCAAGATGCTTGCTGTGCTTGATGAAAGCGGCAAGGTTCTTGCTCGGCATACCATCGGATATATCATCGCATTGACCATTGTAACATTGATGCTGCCTTATTTCGGTGCAGTTGGTTACATTTATGCCCTATGCTCAACCTTATTGTGTGGGAATTTCATGTATTTTGCTATTCGTATGTTGAATGACGTAACGCCAGCTAATGCCCGTAAAGTCTTAATGTCATCATATTTGTATTTGATGGGTGTTATTATTCTGATTTTTGCGGATAAAGTATAATTTTGATTCTCCGAAAACGCTAACGAACATTTTTTGTTACGATAACTGATACAATTTTTATGTCAGCACTTACACTAACACATGAACCGGTAACAGGGATACGTCATGGTAAGCTCGGTATGTGGATTTTTCTCGCATCTGAGGTGATGTTCTTCTCTGGATTCTTTACTGCGTTTATTATCCTGCGTAATTCAAATCTTGCAGCATTTGCAAAAGGCGCAACAGAATTAAGTTGGCCCCTTGCTGCACTCAACACCGTTGTTCTTATTGGCAGCAGCTTGACGATGGCAATGGCAATTCTCTCCCTCGAAAACGGCAAAAAACAACGCTTTCAGTTGTTTATGTTTATTACCTTTCTTTGCGCGTGTACATTCTTGGTTGTGAAATACATTGAATACACAACAAAATTCCATCATGGTATTTACCCCTCAACAAGTACATTTTTTGCAATGTATTTTATCATGACGGGATTTCACGGTATTCACGTTCTTGGGGGCATGATTCCGATTGGTTGGATGCTTTCGCGCTCATTCTCGAAAAAGGGTTACACCGATTACGGTCGCGTGGAAATTTTAGGTCTGTACTGGCACTTTGTCGATCTTGTATGGATTTTCCTCTTCCCAGTTTTGTATCTGATTTTTTAATCCAAGATAATTCTTCTTCAACGCGAAATTGTATAGGTAGAATATGGCAGCTCATTTATCAACAGAAGAAATACAACGCGCATATATCAAGGTGTTTAGTGGACTTTTGATATTAACGGTACTAACGGTTATTGCGGCAAAGGGGTTGCATTTCCCCGAAAGTTGGGGGGCGATAGGTCACATTTTGCACGTAGTTATTGGTTTGGTGATCGCTGTACTCAAGGCGTGGATGGTTGTGTACATTTTTATGCACATCAAGTTTGACAATCCGTACATTCGGGTATTTATTTATATTCCGTTGTTTCTGTTTAGCGTACTTGTCTTTGCGCTGACAGTCCTCGGCGGATCGACGCTCTAAAATACTTGCTCAACAACAATCATACTGCGTGGACAAGGCTATTGTGGGTGTTCGCAAGTTCATTCATCATGATAAGCGTTGAAAGTTGCCAACGAACTGAAACGGCTGTTCCACTTGATTTTCCGCTTAACGCGATAAAGCGAGCGCCAGAGTTTTCAGGAATAAATTTTACTGGCATCAACATTGACGCTACTCAATACCAGGGTACAGTATGGGTAGCATATTTTATGTTTACTTCGTGTCCAGGGCAATGTCCAGTGATGAACTCAAAAATCGCTGAACTTCAAACAGTATTCAAAGACCAAAATGTGAAGTTTGCCGCCTTCACGGTTGACCCTGAAAATGATACTATTGAGCGGTTATCAAAGTATGCAGGTCGCTACGGGGCAAATTCAGTGCAGTGGTCTATGATAAGAATGTCGCTTGACTCTGTGAAAATCCTCGCAGCAAAAGGATTTCTGCTCGGAAGCCCCGAAGAACCTATCTTACATAGCACAAGATTTGCTCTTGTGGATACGAAAGGTATGATTCGAGGGTATTTTGACGGAATGGATGAGAAGGAAGTGGTGAAATTGCAGAAAGCCATAGCATTTTTACTCCATAAATAATGATAGTCATCGAAAAACCGTGTAAAGACGTATGAAAAATTTCTTTAGTGCAACAAAAAGTTATCTCGTGTATAGCTTTGTTGTTATATTTGTAGCCTTGCAAGACTTGGCTATTGCTTGTCCGAATTGCAAAGAGGGTTTCGACGAGAACACAACGCAGGCGGGTCTCGGTAGTGCCTATTCCATCACGATATGTCTGCTGCTTATTGTTCCGATAGCGATTGTTATGACAATTGCAATAAAAATTCGTCGCCAGATGAAACTCCATGAGCAGCTTCACCTTTATACGGTAAGACGATGAAATGGGTATTAGATGTGCCTTCCAACAATGCAAACATTGAAACAATTCAAACTAACAATTTCAACTGGTAGCATATATGTTTACGAAAGAAGTCAATAAAAAGACTAAAACTACGATTTGGGCGGGTTTGGCGTTGCTAACAATAGTAGGTGTGGTGAGCTATTATGGATTTAACAATGTTGTGACTGACGTTGGCTATCGCCCCGAGCAGCCAATTCCATATTCGCATAAACTCCATGCAGGCGAGCTAAAAATTAGTTGTATGTATTGTCACAACACAGTTGAAAAGTCCGCTCACGCAGCCGTTCCTTCCACAAGTACTTGCATGAATTGTCATATTGCAGTAAAGGCGGAAAGTCCCAAAATTGCTAAAATCAAAGAAAGCTGGGAAAACAACAAACCCATAGAATGGCGACGCGTCCATAAACTTCCCGATTATGTTCGTTTTAATCATTCGCGTCACATCCGTGCTCAGATTGATTGTGCTTCATGTCACGGCGAGGTAGAAAAAATGGGCGTTGTAACTCAAATGAAACCACTTTCTATGAGTTGGTGTTTGGATTGCCATAGAAACCCACAAGAATTTGTTGTACCCGCTCGTGCTGTGTCTGGCATTTTTACAGGATTGAACTCAAATGAAGAGGTTGCAAAATTGATTAAAAACGAGCAGCCTTCGTGGGGTGAAGGCAAATGGAAGCCTGTACGCGACGGTAAAACCGAAGCTATAGGTATATTAGATCATGAGTTGAAACAATCAGGTGTTCCAGGTTTGGTTATGCCGAAGAAATTGGCTCTCGGTCCTGAAAATTGCTCCTCTTGCCATTATTGATTTGCTCAATTTGAGGACAATGGATTACAAGCACAGAAATACGATTTGAAAAATTAACTTCATTACAACTATGGTTAAGCATACTACTGAGCGTACATACTGGAAAAGTTTAGACGAACTATCGAATAGTTCAAAAATTTCTGAAGAATATTCCAATATTAATGAGTTTTCAAGTCCGCTTGAGGCACACGTTGGAGATTCAGCAACAGTAAGCCGTCGCAGTTTTATTGGCTTACTGTCTGCGTCTATGGCGCTTGCTGCCACGAGTTGTCGCCGCCCCGATCACAAGATTACCCCTACAGTTAAAGCTGTTGAATATATTACACCCGGGTTGCCATTATACTACACAACGGTCTTTTCCCACGGAACCGCTGCTATAGGTTTAACCGTGAAATCACGAGAAGGCAGACCGATTAAAATTGAAGGAAATGAACATCATCCAGCTTCGTTGGGAGCTTCATCCTCTTGGATTCAAGGCTCACTGTTGAACCTGTACGACCCAGACAGAATGAAGCATCCATATATCAACAAAGGAGCTTCGTCACCGGATAATCGCAGACCCGCTCCGGGGTATGTTTCGCCAGAAACAATCCTCGCGGCAATAGCTGAGGCAGTTCAAAAATCACGAAGCGAAGGCAAAGTTATTCGTATTCTTGTTGATGAAAGTCCATCGCCGAGCTATCATGCTCTGAGAAAAGAGATTGAAGCAACCCTTCCAGAAGTAAAGTTTGTAACGTTCCCTACCGTGAACACCAGTAATGCTGCTGAAGCAAATAAAGCTTTTTTGGGCATTGACGCGGAATTTGCTGTAAATTACGCGAAAGCAGAGACAATTCTTTCTATTGATGCAGATTTTTTGGGTACAGATAAGAACGCGGTTTATAATATTCGCGGCTTTAGCCAACACCGTAAGCCAACGGTTGTACACGAAGGGGCGCAACATTCCAATTCTGAACACGATGAGCATGACTCTAAAGCTCCAACCGCCCCAGTGATGAGTAAGTTGATTGTTGCTGAATCAATGATGTCGTTGACGGGCATGAATGCAGATAAGCGTGTTAAAGTTGCCCCCGAACAATTGACCTCATTTTTAGCTTCTATTTTGAAAATAGTTGCTACAAAAACGGGCAAAATTTCCGCTGCTCTTGTATCAGCAGCTGATGATAGTTCTCTTTCCGCAGAACTCAAAGAAGAGGCTAAAAAAGTGGCAGCAGAGCTTGTGGCAAATGGTGATAAGAGTGTCGTGAGTATTGGCATTCACTTGCCTCCATCTGCCCATGTTTTTGGCTTGGCAATCAATTATGCTCTTGGTTCCGTTGGTGCCGATAAAGCGATTGATATAAACCATCAATTTGCTTTTAGTAATAGCAAAAAAACTGAAGTTGCTACATTCAGAGAAGAGTTAAAATCGGGCAAGGTTGGAACAGTAATTTTTGCCGATGTCAACCCAATGTACACCGGAGATGCGGAGCTTCAAGAGGCTTTAAAAAAGGTAGAAAATCGGTTTGCCTTTACGCTTTACGAAGAAGAAACCGCAAACATTTGCTCTGCATTTATTCCAACAACTCATTTTCTTGAAACATGGGGAGATGCCTTAGCATTTGATGGTACACTTTCGGTTCAGCAGCCGCTAATAGCTCCATTGAACGCGAATAGCATTTCGACTCCAGAACTTTTGATGCGCTTGACTCGTGTGCTGAACCCTGAATTTTTGAAAGACGTTCCGGCGTACTTTGAGTATCTCCAAAAACGTTGGGAAGCGGCAAATTGGGAAACAATTCTCCGTGAGGGTGTCTATAAGCCCACTGTAGAAAATAAAGTTTCTGTATCCTTGAATGAAACTGAGGCAGCGAAACTCGTTCAACAATCGGAAAAAATTGAACGGAAAGGCGAATTTGTTGTATTAGTAACACCATCATACGCACTTTTTGATGGTAGCAAAGCAAATAATTCGTGGCTCCAAGAGCTCCCTGATCCAATATCAAAAATGACATGGGATAATGCTGCATACATTAGCAAAAAAACAGCGGCGAAACTCTTTGGGGACAAGCGTGCTACAGAGCTTACAAAAGAATATGAAAAAACAGAAACTATTCGTTTAAAGACAGCTTTCGGAACGGTTGAGCTTCCGGCCTGGATTCAACCGGGCATGCAAGATGGTGTGATTGCAACAACGCTTGGCTTTGGTAGGACAAAAGTTGGTGTTGTAGCTGAGAACATTGGCGCAAATACATATGGAATTTTAGGTGCCAGCCAATCTATCGGCTACATTTCTGCGGATGTTGAAAAAACAGGAAAGCCACACAAAGTAGCAACAACACAAAAGCATCATGATTTGATGGGCAGAAAAATTGTTCAAGAAACAACATATTCTCAGATCAAAGCTGGCAAAGAAGAACTCTTTGAACGCGAGGAGGTGCCAGGCAGGAGCAAAGCAAACGAAAAAGATTATCCGACTAGCATCATCCAGAGTTTTCAATACAAAGGTCATCGTTGGGGTATGACGATTGATATGTCTGCTTGTGTTGGTTGTGCTGCTTGTGTGACCGCTTGTCAGGCGGAAAATAACACACCGACAGTTGGCAAAGACAACGTAGCAAATGCACGGGAAATGAACTGGATTCGCATTGACCGTTATTATGCAGGTAGCGAAGAAAACCCTGATGTGTTCTTGCAGCCCATGTTGTGTCAGCATTGCGAAAGTGCACCATGTGAAAATGTATGCCCTGTTGCTGCTACAACGCATAGCCCCGAAGGATTGAACGAAATGACTTACAACCGTTGTGTTGGCACGAAGTATTGTGCAAACAACTGTCCGTATAAAGTACGTCGCTTTAACTGGCTTAACTTCCATAAAAATAAGCGCTCCCCTATGGAGTTTGTCTATAATCCTGACGTAACAATGCGTTCGCGTGGCGTAATGGAAAAGTGTAGCTTCTGTGTGCAACGCTTGACGGAGGCTAAACACAAAGCAAAAGACGATGGTCGTTTGCGCATTAAAGATGGAGAAGTTGTAACGGCTTGCCAGCAGGCGTGTCCGGCATCAGCAATTATCTTTGGTGATACGAATGATGCGACAAGTCGGGTTTCGCAAAGTCGCCAAGACCATCGTGGATTCCTCGTGCTTGAGGAACTGAATGTACGCCCGCAAATTACCTATCTTGCGAAAGTGCGAAATGATAGCCAAGCGACAGCATAAAATAATGAATAACTAACAAAAGAAAATATTTTGTACATCTCAAATCGGTGTGAGTTATGAAAGCAGAAGAACAACTTGCCGAAGTCGGTGCGAACGTACACACCAATGGTGCGTCAAAAAATGGTTATGCAAATGGAGTAATGTCCGTACGACCTGAGCGTGAGCCATTAGTACTCGGTAATCCAACCATTCATGACGTAACGGAAAAAATTGCCGGAATTGCAGAAGGAAAACTTACGCCGAAGTTTATGGCGGCGTTGCTCGCTTCTGCTCTCCTTGCGGCGGCAGGCGTAGGAGCATTGATTTATACTTTTGCTGTAGGTATTGGTGTCTGGGGTTTGAACAACACTATTGGTTGGGGTTGGGATATTACCAATTTCGTATTTTGGGTTGGTATCGGTCATGCTGGAACATTGATTTCTGCAGTACTCTTTTTGTTCCGCCAAAAATGGCGTACTGCAATTAACCGTTCCGCAGAAGCAATGACGATTTTTGCCGTTATTAACGCAGCAATTTTCGTGTTGACGCACACCGGACGACCTTGGTATGATTATTGGCTTTTACCATATCCAAATCAAATGCATATGTGGGTGAATTTCCGTTCCCCGCTTGAATGGGATGTATTTGCGGTAAGTACCTATTTCACGGTATCGTTGATGTTTTGGTATTCAGGACTTGTGCCTGATTTGGCAACGCTTCGGAATCGTGCAAAAGGTAAAATTGCTAAAGCAGCATATACTATTTTTAGTCTTGGGTGGACGGGTTCGACACGGAACTGGCAACATTATGAGTTTGCATATATGCTTTTGGCTGGTCTTTCCACCCCACTCGTACTTTCCGTGCACTCTATAGTATCTTTTGACTTCGCAGTTTCTATTCTTCCGGGTTGGCACACAACAATCTTCCCTCCATATTTTGTAGCGGGGGCTATCTTCTCAGGCTTTGCAATGGTGCTTACCCTCATGCTTGTTGCTCGTGAAATTCTTGATTTGCAAGACTATATTACCTTGAAGCATATTGATAATATGAACAAAATCATTCTTGCAACGGGGATGATGGTTGGTTACGCATATGCAATGGAAATGTTTATTGCATGGTATAGTGTGAATCCTTATGAGCGTTTTGTTTTTCTCAACCGTGCAACGGGTGATTACGCTTGGTCATATTGGGCTATGGTAACATGTAACGTTATTTCACCGCAATTTTTCTGGTCTGGTAAACTGCGCCGCAATGTTCTTTTTACATTCATCCTTTCGATTTTCGTCAACATTGGCATGTGGTTTGAGCGCTTTACGATTATTTCAACATCACTCCATCATGGTTATCTTCCCTCAAGCTGGCATTACTACTCACCGACATGGGTGGAGATTACTATTTTCCTCGGCACATTCGGTCTCTTTCTGGTACTGTTTCTGTTGTTCTGCAAATATCTTCCGATTATTGCAATTTCAGAAATAAAGGGTATTATGCCTGGCTCACAACCGAGTCACCATCACCATGATGATGATGACCACCATCATGAAGCCGTAAGTGCAGCAGGTCATCACTGATTAGATTGATTTGCCGAAAAATTTTGAACGTCTGAAAAATAAGTATTTACGAAAATTTGTCTCCAAACTACGGATTATGGAAACAGTAGAAAAAAAAGTCATTGCAGTATTAGGTGACTTCAAAAACGCCGATGCAATAACAAGTGCAGCGAAAAGCATCCACGAAAGTGGTTATACAAAATTTGACATCTATACGCCATACCCGATTCACGGTTTGGACAAAGCAATGGGTATCAAAAAAACTATTCTGCCAAGGTTCTCTTTGGCAGCTGGGTTGACGGGTCTTGCCTCAGCTTTTGCGCTTCAATACTGGACAGGTGCGATTGAATACAAGTTGAATATTGGTGGTAAGCCTTTATTTGCTCCGCAATTTGGTCTGCCGGTCTTTTTTGAGTTGACAGTCCTTTTTACGGCAATTACAACCATATTTGTCATGTTTGGCTATCTATGTAAATTGCCGAACTGGCATTCACCATACCAGCATGATGATGGATTTCAAGCGGCAACGGATGATAATTTCTGCGTGGTTCTGGAAGCAGAAGACCCGCGATTTACCGTAGAAAGCGCCAAGGGATTACTTGCAAAATTAGGTGCTGCGAATGTCCGCATTGTTGAAGAACAAGATTGAAAATGTTTCACATCTCATTTTTAAGTGAAGTACGACTATGAAAGGTAAAATAAAGTTTTTTCCCACATTACTATTTACATTGGTCGTTGTGTTTTGGGTAGCACTTCTATCTGGTAATTTGATGTGGACATCAAATAATCCACCATTGCAGATTATTGACGACATGGACGATCAGGCAAAGGTAAAACCGCAGGTTTCATCTGCTTTCTTTGCCGATGGTAAAGGGACACGTGATCCACTTGAAAACACTCTCCCAATAACAGGTCATAAATATTCAGTTGAATTGGATGATGTTGATGTGAAGAATATTAATAACATTCCAGCAACAGATATTGTTCTTGCACGTGGGCAAAATCGGTTCAACATATACTGCTCTCCATGCCATAACTATGACGGCAAAGGAAATGGATTAGTAGCACAGCGTGGATTCTCGAATCCGCCAAATCTTATGGAAAATGCGAAAAACTTGAGTGACGGCAGGATTTTTCACATCATTAGTGCTGGGCAGAATATTATGTCATCGTATGCAGATAAAACATCTGAGTTAGACCGATGGGCAATCGTACACTATATTCGCGCTATGCAAAAAGGTTCTGTGAATCCGCAGCCAGTAGCGTTCAACAAATAAATGACGAAAAGCAATCATCCATTTGCAACGTAAACGGAAACACTACCTATGAATTCACATGTAATTACAGACTCCAGTTTTATCAAGAAAATTCAGCAGTTTGCTTTGATTGCTCTCGGCGTGGGAGCTGTTGGGATATTGGCTACTGCATTTTTGGATATACAACGATTCTTTTCAGCATATCTGTATGGATTTGTCTATTTCACAGGAATTAGCGTTGTAGCAATGTTCTTTGCTACATTACAATACCTTGTTAATGCAGGTTGGAGTGCTTTGGTACGACGCATACCAGAATTTTTTGCAGGGTTTGTGCCGTTTGTGATTATTGGTATGATTCCGATTCTTATAGATGTATGGTTCACCCATAATCTCTACCATTGGACGCATCATGAAGTGTTTGTTCAAGGCAGCGCCGAATATGATGCTATACTTGCGAGCAAACATGGGTATTTGAATCCGACATTTTTTACCATTCGCATTGTGTTGTATTGTGCGATTTGGTTTTTCATGTATCGCTTTATTATTGGTAATTCCTTCAAACAAGACGAAAGCAATACTGACTATACGCCGACAAGAAAAAACATGAAGCGTGCAGCGCCCTTTGTCTTATTATTTGCCTTATCATTAACCTTCGCGGGGTTTGACCTTGTGATGTCGCTTGACCCTCATTGGTTCAGCACGATGTTCGGTGTGTATTTCTTTGCTGGAAATTTCGTAACGACGTTATCACTCATTGCTATCTTCGTGGCGAATTTACACCGCGAAGGAAACATGAAGGGTATTACGAAAGAGCATTATCACGACATCGGTAAGTTTATGTTTGCCTTTACAATATTCTGGACATACATCACATTCTCGCAATACTTCCTCATCTGGTACGGAAACATGCCAGAAGAGACGTTGTACTTCATTCGGCGTTTCCAAAACGGCTGGGAATGGCTTGGATACACACTCGTGTTCGGACACTTTGTTCTACCATTCACGGTGCTACTGACACAGAACAATAAGCGTAACACAAAAGTTTTAATTGCAATTAGTTGCTGGATGCTTTTGATGCATGGGGTTGATTTGGCATTTATCATTCTTCCTGAGTTCAGCAAAGAAGCAGTCCGTTTTAGCTGGCAAGAACTCTCCGGTTGGTTGTTTTTTGCTGGTATCTTTTTTACTATTGTCGCACGTCAATTCAGCAAACGTTCTATTGTTCCCGTGAATGACCCTTACCTTCAAGAATCATACGAATTGATTTCGTGATTTGCCATTGAAATTTCTTAAAGCCCATATCGCTATGGGCTTTTTTTATTGCTCAAACATTAAACAGCTTCACAAAATTATGCTCACTATCCGCGAAGCAACAAGCGATGATGCCGCACTCATTGTCTTTTTTATTAATGCGCTCGCGGAATATGAAAATGCAACAGCCACCGAAGTCAAAACATCGGAAGAAAATATTATTAAGTTTGGCTTTGGCAAGAATCCAGTTTTTCGTTGTTTGATTGCTGAATGGAATGGTACGCCAGCAGCCTTTTCTCTGTATTTCTACAATTTTTCGACATGGGAAGGCAAGCCAGGTATTTATTTAGAAGATTTATTCGTGCTGCCAGAATATCGTAAATATGGTATCGGAAGAGCCTTGCTTCGCAAACTTGCTGCAATTGCTCTTGAGAATGATTGTGCTAGAATGGTTTGGCAAGTATTAGACTGGAATCAGCTTGCGATAGATTTCTACAAGTCTATTGGCGCAACATTTATGACGGAATGGGAAACGTGTCGGATGGAAGTGGATGCAATACGGGTATTAGCCGCAGAAACCGCTTAAAATCAAAGAAAAGTTCTTGTAAGCAAAAGTTTCGTTTAGTAGATTAGAAAACTGTAATTTCAATTTTTGTACTATCATTTTTGGGAGAACTATAATGCAAATGCGTTACTTCTCGATGTTTGTGCTGACGCTGTGCGCCACTCTTGTTTTTCAAGCCTGTGGCAAAAAAGCTGCCGATCCGCCGCCGATTACTGAATTAGAAATGTACCAAGACAAGAACATAGGTTTTGGTATTAAATACCCCAAAAACTGGAAGGCAAGTACAAAGCCGGGGGAGCTTGCGGCATACTTTTCCTCTGACCAAGTATTACAGCGCTTTATAGATTACAAAGATGAAGAAACAGGCGGCGGAGCAAAGATTGAAATTGTAGCTAAAAAGCTAACAGGTGTAGCAAACATAGATAGCATTATTAAAGAATCAAAATTTTTCGATGATGAATCTGTTTATAAACCCATTGAAACCGTGAAAGTTGGCGGTGTTGATGCAAAAAAATTGGCATACGAATTCAAGTTTAGTGATGGTGTGTTTAAGGGAGAGCGATATTTTGCAATGAAAGACACGACGGCGATAACAATAATTACATTTGAATCTTTCGGCAGTACGTTCGATGCGCTAAAGCCGAAATTTGATGAAATGCTTGCGTCTGTTGAACTCGCATTTGTCAAGCCCGTTGTAAAAGACACAGCTGCTCCTGCGAAAGCAGAAACCTTCAAGCCAAGTGCGACAATGGTTGCGTATGGCGGCGCACAAACATTTACCATCCAAATTCCCGATAATTTTAGTGGTAACAAGAAAAATGGTGGTGTTGAAGCCCTTGAATTTAAAGGTATTGGTGGTCCAGCCGATTGTACGGTTCGCATAGATGTGACGGACGCATCCAAGCAGAATAATCTTGATAAAATCATTGCTCAGAACAAAGCATCATATGGTGGCTCTGATCCATCAAGTGCGACGCTTGGTGGAGAGAAGGCATTTTACTTCACACGCGTAGCAAAAACAAAAGATGGGGATGTTGTAAGCCGCACGTATTTTGCAGTGAAAAGTAATAAGCTCTACCGAGTTACACTTAACTGGTTCAAACCAGAACAAGAATTCTTCCTGCCTGTGTTTGAAAAATCACTGGCATCATTTAGCTTCAAGTAAACAGCCCGCAGGAGTGAGCAAAAATGCAGGGAGAGCAGATTCTCCCTGCATTTTTTTTGAGCAGTCAGAAATTATGCACACACAAGAATTCATCTTATGCTTCAAGTTATCCAGCATCAAAAAACAGGAGCTATCCTCGTTGAAGAGTTGCCTGCACCACAATGCTTGCCAGGGGGGGTATTGGTACGGGTGCTAAACTCCCTTATAAGCGCTGGAACAGAACGTACGTCTGTTTCAAAGGCACAATCCTCATTATTAGAGCGTGCGATGAAACAGCCGCAGGAGGTCGCAAAAGTTTTGGAAAGTGTTCGCAAAGATGGCATCAAAGCAACATTTCGGAAAGTACAGGGCGTATTGGATTCTTATAAACCGCTTGGATACAGCGCTTCAGGGATAGTTATAGAATCGCAATGCACCGAGTTCAAGCCAGGTGACCGTGTAGCTTGTGCGGGAAATAAATACGCATTTCACGCGGAAATAATTACAGTGCCGAAAAATCTGGTCGTCAGAATTCCTGAGAATGTCGCGTTCGACAATGCAAGCTACACGACGCTTGGTGCGATTGCAATGCAAGGCGTTCGTCAAGCTGGTACAAGTATTGAGTTGCTCGGAGCAAACGTAGCTGTAATCGGGCTTGGGTTGTTAGGGCAAATTACTGTACAATTGCTGAACGCAGCCGGAAGCCGTGTGATAGGGCTTGATGTGAATGAGACATTATTTATAGCGGCAAAAAAATTTGGTGCTGAATTAGTATTGTCAAGTGATAATAATGCAGTAAAGAGCATTGAAGGCTTCACACGAGGTTTAGGTGTTGATGCTGTGATTATTACAGCCGCAACAGACTCAAATGAACCTGTGGACTTGGCACTCAATATTGCCCGTAAGCGAGGGGTGGTTGTGGTTGTGGGCGCAGTAGGCATGAACATTCCACGTTCGCCGTTTTACGAAAAAGAATTGGAGTTCAAGATTTCATGTAGCTACGGTCCCGGACGTTATGACTCAATATATGAGGAGCAAGGTGTTGACTATCCTGTGGGCTATGTACGTTGGACGGAAAACCGCAATATGCAATCATTTTTGGACTTGATTGCGGCAGGGAAAGTGGATGTTCGCTCGATGACTACGCACACATTCACTGTACAAGAAGCAGCAAAAGCATACGATTTGATAATGGGTGTCAAAAAAGAACCGTATTCGGGTGTTGTGCTTTCGTATCTGCATCAGGAGCATACTGGAAATGCACGAATCGTTCCTAATCTGAAGTCTCAAACCTCAAATCTCAAATCCCACCATTGCCATATTGGTTTCATCGGTGCGGGTTCCTTCGCACAAGCACAATTGTTGCCACCACTAAAAAGCCTGAAAGCAAGGATGGTAGCCGTTGCGACGAATACACCCATTACGGCAAAATCTGTCGCAGAACGCTTTGGATTCGAGAATTTTGCGACCGATGCCGAGGAAGTCATAAAACATAGTGATGTTACCTTACTTTTCTGTGCATCGCGGCACGAATCACATGCTGGGTATGTCATTCGTGCAATTGAAGAGGAAAAACCCATCTTCGTCGAAAAACCACTTGCCATCTCGCACGAGCAACTTGTCTTGATTGATGCAGCTATCGAGCAATACAATGGTCATGTTATGGTTGGCTTCAACCGACGATTTTCTGCACCTTTCAAGACAATAAAAGAGGCGTTCAAAAATCGTGTAGAGCCAATGGCAATTTCATACCGTGTCAATGCTGGCTATATTCCGTCAGATAACTGGGTACAAGAGCCGCTACAGGGTGGGCGCATCATTGGCGAAGGTTGTCATTTCATTGATTGTATGGTGTTTTTAACGGATGCGTTGCCCGTGAGCGTCTATGCGGAAGCGATTTCAACGGCAAATGGTAAAGCTCAGGGACATGATACCGTCATCATTACCATAAAATTTTCGGATGGCTCGATAGGAACGTTACAATACTTTGCTAACGGCGACAGTGCTGTTCCGAAAGAATATTGCGAGGTGTTTTGCGGGGGGAAAACGGCAATAATGAATAATTTCAAAACAGTAGAAATTGCTCAAGGCAAACGTATAAAATCATACTCCTTCAATGGCACAAAAGGGCATCAAGAGGAAATACGCGAAACGATTGGGTCTTTGCAGCGAGAAGGGAGATTTCCGATTGAATATAATGTTCTGCGAAGTGTAACGTTGGCTACCTTTGCGGCAGAGGTGTCGCTGCAAACTGGCTTGCCAAAACGTTTGTGAGGCTAAGCCAAGCAAAATAATCCCGACTCAAATTCTTAGTTACATGCACCCCAGATGGGTGGCGTAACCATATTTGGTAATTAAGCTGCCATCGCCATTTCAGGATGTAATTCACGGCAATACACCTCATACACACCGTCAAGGATAAGATTGTTTGCATCGGCAGCTTCACGAGCGGCATCAAGAGCAATCTGACGCTGCTCATCCGTCGTACACAAGCGTAGCAGAGCCTCGCGTGTGACTTGGCTGTGAATTTCGTCGGCATGTTGATGGACAGTGAAAAAACTTAAACCTTCTTCAGAATCAATACCGTAGAATTTTTTTAAGCCGTCAATCTTCGTTGTAGCGACAGCAGGGATTTGGGATTCGTAGGCGTAGAGTGTTGCTAAACCTTCGGCAACATTTTCGCGTCCAGAAAGTTCACGGAGCAGTTTAATAGATTCACGGGTTGTACTCAGATATTTTGCATTCTGCATTTCCTCACGACTAATGCCAAGGGCATCGGCAAATCGTAGCCAGAGTTCAGGGTGATTATTCGGGCCATGTTCTTCCTCAATAAGGTTTTCAAGCAACATCTGGCGGGCTTCCATGTCGTCGCATTGGGAGTGCGTAGCGCTCACAAACGTTGGGAAATAGCGAACTTGGAGATAATATTGTTTTGCATATTCACGAAGCATTTCAAGCGTGAGCTTGCCTTCGTTCCATGCAATATAAAACGGATGAATAAGCATTTTCCGCTCTTCGATGATGCCGTCAAGACGGGCGAGAAATGTTGTGTTGTCCATACCGCAGTTGCAAAAAATCAATGAAGAAAAAACTAACAGGATGCTAAAATAGCAAATTTATCTTGTACTTAGAAAGAAAAATGTGCATAATTCACACAACTGCAAGCATGAGAATTTGAACTTTGTCGGATTGAATTATAGACATTAAAATGTGCAATGTAAAAAAGCCTCGCATATGCGGTAACAAGCGAGGCTTAATTGTTATGTATAAAATGATATTGCCGAAACACCCTTATTTCTTTACGGCAGTTTTTTTTGCTGGTGCTTTTTTTTCGTCTGTAGGTTTGGATGTGGCAGTTTTTGTCGTTGCTTTTTTGGGTGCGGTCGTAGCGCCGGAACCTGACAAGAATTCGCTCCACGTATATCCTTGCGGAATTTTTCGACCTTCAACAGCAAGTTCAATCAAGTATTTTGCAGCATGGTCGAGTACCCACTCAAAATTTTCTTGCTGGACGGACGCTGCTTCGGCATCAGGTGCAGGATTCAGAAAGTCAATCGCATATGGAATATCATCTTGCACAGCAAATTCTATGGTATCGAAGTCGTAGCCAAGTGCGTCAACAATCTTCTGGCAATACCCCTCAAGCTGTTTTTTGCGGCGCGGCGTAAGGGTAAAATCAGCCACATAGCGCAGATGATGAGGGTTACGGGGTTCGTAAGGCATGATATGAAAGTATTTTTTCCCGATGGCATAACACCGATAATATTCTGTGAACTCCACCCCTGCTTGCAGTGTCATGCAAATATCACCCGTTTTGTGATAGGCTTCAAAAAATTCCTGCGGGCTATTAACTTTATAAACATGCTTCCAGCCGCCGCCGTCGTGTGGCTTCAGGAATGCGGGGAAACCGATATATTCAAAAACTTCTTCCCAGTTGAGTGGAAACATGAGGTTTCGCATGGATTCACTGGTCGTGGTTGGAGGGTGGTCTTTTGTGGGAAGTAGTACTGTTTTCGGAATCGGAACCCCAAGCTTGGACATGAGTGCGTAGTTGAAAAACTTATCGTCAGCACTCCACCAAAAAGGATTATTGACAACGCGCGTACCAGTAATGGCAGCGTTTTTAAGCATGGAGCGATAAAAAGGAATGTCCTGCGAAATGCGGTCGAGAATAACATCATATTTCATCAAATCTGCCATTTTTACGCCACCAATTTTTACAAATTCAGCGCGAATGCCGTCGGGAGCGGTACTGTTGATGCGTTCCACTAGCGCTGGCGGGAACGATTGTTCCATACCAAAGAGTAATCCAATAACTTTCATAAAATCTCCTGAAATGTTTGTGTGAAACAAGTGTTGTGACCAATGCTAAAGTGAGCGTCATGTCTTGGTTACGGTATGCTCAAAGCTACGAAAAAACAAAAAGAAATCAAGAAGTTTTTCCGTGCGAACAAGAGAAAACAAAATGAGAAGAGCATGGAGAGATTACATGAACAGATATGGCTTCCAACCTTCGTCCAAATCACCGCTCAGATTCTTAATAAACGTGACGTGACTGGGTCTGCGCGGTGTTTTGGAGAGCTTCATGCTGGCTTCTTCGGGAGTACGATTGCCTTTTTTGACATTGCATTTCACACATGCACAAACAAGGTTTTCCCACGCATCCAAGCCTCCGCGTGATTTTGGCATGACGTGGTCAATTGTGAGTGGTGGTTTAACAATGCCGCAATATTGGCAACGGTGCGCGTCGCGGCGAAGAATATTTTTGCGGGAAAGTTCGACTTTCTTAACAGGAACGTGGATGTAGCGGCGTAAGCGAATCACGCTTGGACAGGTAAAAGCATTGGAAACCGAGCGCACACGCCGTTTTTCGTTGGCAACAACGATTTCCGCTTTCATTAAGCACAACAAACCCATTGCTTTTCTGATATTGCAGACGCTGATAGGTTCGTAGCTCTGGTTAAGAACAAGAACTCTACCACCTAATCCAGAGATACGTGCCTCGACAGAAGCATCATGAGCGGTATATGCAGGCTGAGAATTATGATGAAGGTTGTGTGGGAAAGGAACACCTTTTGTGAAAAATGCGTCTGAAAAAATGAGGAACTCAATAAAGTTTGTGTGTATTGAGTCCAACATAAAATACAGAGCAATCACCACAAATTCAAGAGATTAGCAAGATTTAATGTTGATGTTTTTTTTTGTTATTCGCTCTGCCATCCCTCGCACCCAACCAGCGGCACAAAACGGAAATTTTTGTATTCTTTCACATCATAATTATCAACGCTCGTACGGACAATACGGTACAGTGTTTGGGATTGTTGGGTGCCAATAGGGATGATAAGTCTTCCGCCAATGGCAAGCTGTGACAATAGTGATGGTGGAATATCTGGTGAACCTGCCGTCACAATAATACCATCAAACGGTGCTTGTTCTTGCCATCCAAGCGTACCATCGGCGCAGCGTACATTTATTGATAAGTTCATTTTTTCAAATAATAAAGCGGCGCTGCGATACAGCTCCTCAAAACGTTCGATTGTGTAAACGCTCGCGCCAAGAAGCGCAAGCACCGCCGCTTGGTAACCACTGCCTGTACCGATCTCAAGGATTTTCTCCTCTGATTGTGCATCAAGCAACGAGGTCATGTATGCAACAGTATATGGCTGGGAGATTGTCTGGCGGCAACCAATCGGCAACGCTGAATCGGCATACGCACCTTGTGTGAAGGCTTTATGGACAAAATCTTCACGTTTGATGGAGTTCATTACGGAAAGTACACGCTCATCACGAATGCCTTTTGTACGAAGTTGTTGAACAAGTGTTCTTCGCTGCTCATCAAAAACTGTAAGCCGAAGGGTTGGCGAATAAGGAATACGTTGCGTTGCTCTAAGTGCTGCGAGAGTAATCATAAAAATTCCTAAACAGATTCAAAAATTGCGGCTAATCCTTGTCCTACGCCGATACAGAGCGTTGCTGCCCCGTACCGCACATTGGAGCGCTTCATTGAGCGCACAAGTGAGCCTGCAATTCGTGTGCCACTCATACCGAGCGGATGCCCGAGCGCAATCGCTCCCCCGTTGATATTCACACATTCTGGGGAGAGCTTCAGTTCCTGCATACAAGCCAGCGCTTGTGCAGAAAATGCCTCATTTAATTCCACCAAGCCAATATCTGCCAGCGACAATCCCGCACGATGAAGCGCCTTTGGAAGAGCAAACGCAGGACCAATACCCATAATACGGGGGTTTACACCCACTGCCCCAGAAGATACATACTTTGCGATAGGCTTTAAGCCATACTTTTTAATAGCGTCTTCATTGGCAATCATAACCGCTGCTGCGCCGTCGTTGAGCGACGACGAGTTTCCTGCCGTGACCGTTCCTCCGTTGCGGAACGCAGGCTTGAGCTTGGAAAGTGCTTCCAAACTCGCATCGGGGCGAGGTTGTTCGTCTTTATCTACCACGAACGCCACGCCGCCTTTTTTCTGAATAGTGATGGAAACAATTTCTTCCGTAAATATGCCGTTCTGAGTAGCTTTTACGGCTTTTTGATGGGATGCGAGCGCAAATTCATCTTGTTCGCTACGCGAGATGTTATATTGCTCTGCAAGGTTTTCTGCCGTTTCACCCATTGCTTCGAGCGGAAAAAGTTGTTCTAAGGCTTTGTTTGGGAAGCGCCAACCCAATGCGGTATCGAACGCCGTGAGATTGCCAAACATTGCATCGCCGCTTGCATTCTTGGGTAGCACGTAAGGCGCACGGGACATGGACTCCACGCCACCCGCAATCACAACTTCGGCATCACCCACCATGACAGACCGTGCCGCTTGAATAATAGCCTCTAACGACGACGCACACAAGCGGTTTACTGTAATACCAGATACACTTTGCGGCAATCCACCAAGTAGGAGTGCCATCCGTGCAACATTGCGGTTGTCCTCGCCCGCTTGGTTTGCGCAACCCAAAATCACTTCGTTCACCGCATCCGGCGGAATCTGGGTGCGCTCAACAACGGCGCGGATGACGTGTGCTGCAAGGTCGTCAGGGCGAACGGATGATAATACGCCGCCGTAGCGACCAATGGGCGTTCGAAGTGGTTCGATGATGTAGGCGTTGTTCATAGAAGTGAGGGCAAAAATGGAAGTGAAGATAAAAGATATACCGTGAAAATTTGAAATAATCTGTGTTGTACGTAATTGCACGAAAAATTACTAATTTCCGTTCAGAGAATCACCATTTGTTCACAGTCCCGTCCACATCTCCGTAGAGAAACAATATGTCCTTCATCCTCCATAACAAGCGCCAGAGCGGTTTTCACTTAAGCGATTCACTCGAACATATTTTGGACACAGCTATTGAACGCAATGAACTTCACACGCTTGTGTTGCTTGTGCCAACCGGACGACGGGTGCGGCTGCTCAAGCGTTATGCTGTCACTACTGCCTATAAACGTCGTGGTACGCCCGTCGCCGACCTACAGATTTTTACCCTTGAACAATTTGTGCGACTTTGTGCGGCGAAGCTCTTGGGCGCTCGTGTTCCGCGTATAGTCACTGATGGCTATATTTCAGCATTGATGGAAGAGGCTGCTGAAAAAGCCACGAAAAATGGTACCTTAAAGTTCTTCACGAGTGCCGGACAAGATATATCGCCTTCTGTGCTGGAGCGCTTACAAAGCATTATTCTGGGTTTGAAAGAAGATGGCATCACGCCCACGTCGCTCCGCGATGACCTTGAACAAGGTGGTGAAGAGGTTGTTGACGCGGCGCGACTTGGTGATATTGCGGCGTTGTACGAGGCATACCAAAAAGAACTCGGTGAAAAGCTCTGCGACTACCCTGGTCTGCTTAATCATGTTGTTGCTTATTTACAAGCAAAACTGCCAAACCAAGGGCAATCCGACCCCCAAGACCAAACACCCCTTGAAACCCAATGGCGAACGCTTTTTCCAGAAGTTCAGATGTTGTTATTAGAGGGGTTTACAGAATTCAAAAAGCCCGAAGAACAGTTTCTTGCCGCACTCTATCATGCTCCGTTTCATGTTCGTGTGGTGGTGGATTATTCTCCTGCAAACGGTCCCCTATTTGGAGGATTGGACGAAACACTCGAAAACCTACAGGGCTTACGAAATCTGCCGCTTACGCTGAACGACCCGCAAATGCCGCATTTTAGCGCTTATTCGACGGATAGTGATGCGAACGAACGCTACAAATATCAGCGTGAACGCCATCAACCCCTTATTTCTTATCTGCGGCGCTGGCTTTTTAATACGACGGATGATATTCGACATGATGGTTTTACGCCGTTCGTGAACATTATCGGGTTCGAGAATCGCGCCGACGAAGTTCGGTCTATTACAAAACTCATCAAACATCTTGCGCTGAACGACCATATACCACTTTCGGAAATCTGTGTCGTGACGCGGCAACCAGAACACTACACAGGGTTATTCCGTGAGATGACGGCACTCTACGATATTCCTGCTAATATCACTGACCGTTCGCCGCTTGAAAAATCACCGGTCGTTACGGCGATATATGCTGCATTAGACGTGATACTGCTTGGTTTTCGACGCGAGGATGTTTTGCGGGCGCTTCAAAGCCCGTATCTGCGCTTTGAGCGGCGCGAGGGCAAGAGACCCCAACAACGAACAGTGCGGTTAGATGCTGCAAATCTTCATACAACCGCTGAACGGCTTCGCATTAGTGGTGGCAACCGCTATGGACGCGGCGGACGCGAACGCTGGACGCGCCGATTGAATAGTCGTTTGGAATTCCTGAAACGTCGTGAACATGCACTTGCCGAAGATAGCAACGCCGATACCGACGAACGTCGTGAAACCTCCACCTTCCTTGCCGAAACCGAGCGTGCCGTGAAAGATTTTATGGCGCTTGCGGCGATACTTCCGGAAGCAGAATTGAGACTGTCTCCCGAGGAATTTGCTCGATTTGTGAAAGACCAAATTCTTGTCAAATTAGGCATCCGCGACAGTATTTTGGCGTTTGATAAGGAAGTGAAGAAGCAAAAAATGGCAATGACCGACGAACGGCTAACCGACTTCTTGCGGCTCGAAGAAGAAGTGGAGCGCGACGCACGAGCATTGACGGCGTTTGTAGAGCTATTGGATGAAATGGCTTCGATCATGGCGGAGCGCTTCGGTACTCGAAAACGTCCACTTACTGAATACGTCGAGCGCCTGAGAACGGCTTCGCGGACAACGCGCTTTCAAGTGCGGGAAAAGCTCGGCTACGGCGTGACAGTTACGTCGTTGGAGCAGATTCGTGGTGTGCCATTTCGGGTAACTATTTTGTGCGGGGCAGTTGATGGAGAGTTTCCGGGTCGCTATGTGCCGAAATCCTTTCTTGGCAAGGAATTAAGCGGATCGGAAGAGCGATTTTTGAAGCATGAACGTATTCAGTTTTTCCAATCGCTCACAAACAGCCCCGAGGCGTTTGAAAACGGTTCTAAACGCCTGTTCATCACGTATCCGATAGCGCAAGGCGATGCGGAGCTTGTGCGGTCGTCGTTTGTGGACGCTTTGTTGAAGGTTACGTCGCTCGCGCAAAGCGACTGCCTGTGGGATATTCGTACGGTAAGAGCAAAAAAAAGAACGGAACAGCATCAGGCAGATTCCCCTATCTCATGGATAGATGCGGTTGCGGGAGCAATTGCTTCCGAAGATGAGTTGCTCCGTGTGGCGGCGGTTGCATACTGCGAAGCAGCGCGAAATGGTAATTCCTCAAATGACGTATTTACGGGCTTTGCGGAATATAGTGCAAAACAGACTGCTGAACAGACTGCTGCAAGCACCAGCAAACAGTACGAGCATTACAACCGTGAAGCAGCTCGCGCTCAGGCGTATTTGCAGAAGCAGCTTGCGAACAGCATTGCAAATAACGATGAGCCTATCGCAGCACTTGTGTCCGTGCCGGTAGATGCTCCTGAATCCACACCGACATTCTCTATTTCAAGGTTAGAGCAGTACCACAAATGTCCGTACCAGTATTTTGCCCAGCAAACGTTACATTTACGCGAGGTGCAGGAGTTTGATTCGTCGCTGTCGCCGCTTGAGAGCGGTTCGTTGCTGCACAAGATTTTGTATCGTTTTTATCGAGAGCTGCAAGAAAATAGCAATGTTAATAATGCAGATGACGACCTTCCGCACGATATTCTTCGCATCAAAGCACTGAAAGATGATGTCCCAGATATTGTAATGGTGCGTTTGCACGGCGACCGTGAAGGCGAGTATCGTGAGCGCTTGCGGGTGATTGCGGAGGCAGAAATTGAGAATATTCGTTTCGAGCATCCGTTTTTTGAGCTTGATAAAGAAGACTTGCTTGGCGGCGGTGACAAACGTGGCAAACTTGATCGTTGGCTCGAAAGCGAAGTAGCACGGTCTGTAGAAGGATGGAGTTTTGCACCCGCGTTGTTTGAATTTGCCTTCGGTGAGCGCACCTCAAAGACGAATAGTGGTGCTATTTCAAGCGTAGCATTGGCAGAAAACCTTCATCTGCGCGGTAAGATTGATCGCATTGAGTTGTGGCGCGAGGCAGATAGCGGGTCTGGTGAATCGGATGGAATATGGCGGTTTATGATTGCCGACTACAAAAGCGGCAACGCCTCGAATCTACCCGGTAACAACGACATCAAAAAAGGTGCTGCCCTTCAAATGCCTTTATACGCAGAAGCAGCACGGAAACTGCTTCTGGAGCTTTACGGTATTGACGCAGAGCCAGCAGGAATGGTGTATTACGTTCTGTCGCCCAAAGCGGACAAAAAAACGGGCAAAATGAATACGGAACAATTCGTGTTGCTGCCTAAGGATTCGCCAATCGCAGCGCTCAGGGGTTTGACGGAGCGCTCCACAGCGCAGGTGGTGAAAGGTGAAGAGGAAATGGAGAATGCCATCCGGCAATCGGTGAACTTTGCGGAGCAATATGCCGGCAATATCACGCGTGGAGAGTTCCCCATCAAACCCTTGAATGAAGGTAACTCCAAGCCCTGTAAACACTGCTCGTACAATGGTGTGTGTAGGATTGCCGAACTTCCAGATCGGTAAGAATAACCTATTCTTGCTCCAATGAGGTCTTCACCTTTAACGTGTTGAACGGCAAATAAGAAGCTACTGCTCAGTTGTATAATGCCATAAGCATTTATGTTTAATTATTCGACTTCCGAAAACTTATACAAATGCAATTGCTTTCGGAGCCAGAAAATAGTATTTTCACCGAACTGCTTCATCGTATCACCTTCTCAGGTATTTAAGTTTAGATAACCTTGACCATCCTCAAGCACATCACCCCTCTGCAAGCCGCCACGAAGATGTGTTGCGTCTTGCTTCTCCCCTTATAAGGGGAGATTGAGTGGGGTTCTTGCGCGTAAGGTTTGATGCGGTTTCCAGGAGTTTATCTAAAGTTCAAAGAACAACATCATGAACTTTTATACCACGACCCCATTATGAAATC